>NZ_JAEDXV010000030.1:0-52486 GCF_036877645.1 Terriglobus sp. ADX1 | reverse complement strand
GGGGGTACCCATGCACTACCGCACCGCCATTGCATTGTTCGTCCTCGTCACCGGAGCAGCGACCGCACAGTCCGTTCCAAAGGATCTGGAATCGCAACCAGCGCGTCCGCCCGTCACTGGCCCACACGGCGAAACCCTCATCGGCATGCCCAGGTTCCACGAGCCACTGCCCTACGACATCGACGCCCACACCGGTTACACACAGATCTTCGACGGCGCCTCACTCAAGGGCTGGGACGGCGACCCCACCATCTGGCGCGTGGAAGACGGCCTCATGATCGGTGAGACATTGCAGGACAAGCCGCGTGGCAACAGCTACATCGTCTACACCGACAAGAAGACCAAAGACTTCGACCTCAAACTCCAGATGAAGATCGAGAAGGGCGGCGGAGGCGGCATCCAGTACCGTTCGCACACAGGAACGCCCTGGACGCGTCCACAACCAGCGGGCGCTGGCCCCAACGGCACACCCACCAAATGGCTACTCACCGGCCCCCAGGCCGACTTCTGGTTCCCCGTGGGTAAAGCCGCGCAGCAGCATACCGGCCAGTGGTACTCCGAGAACACCATGCAGGGCATCCTCGCCTACCGTGGCCAGGTAACCCAGGCCCTCCCCGGCGACGGTAACCGCCTCGTAGCCAACATAGGTGACCGCCAGGCCCTGGGTGGGTACGTGCGCACCAACGAGTGGAACGATTACGAAATCATCGCGCGCGGTGGTGTGATGATGCACATCATGAACGGCCAGTTGATGGCCATCTTCATCGACGACAATCCGAACGACGCCAACAACCAGAGCGGCAATATCGGTTTCGAGATCGAGTCCCAACCCTGCAAGATCAGTGTGCGCAACATCTGGCTGCGCACCTTCGACAAGTAAGCGCAGTATGCTGGTGCTCGTGTAACGCTACGCAACAGCGTCAGGGAGAAGCAATGGACAGGAGAGACTTTCTGGGGGCAGCGGCTGTGCTGCCCTCTGCCCTCATCCAGCATTCGCAGGGAATCACGCATGTCGATACTGTGCGCAGCGGGCCACCACTCAAGAGCTCTGTGGTGAAGTCCTCCAGCCTGCAGGCTACGGGCGATAGCCCCGGTGCGAAGGCAAAGACCCACTTCAATGGCCCCACGCGGCAACTCGCCGCACTAGCATCAGGACTGGTGACACTGGAACCCGGTGCCCGCCCCCATCCGCCCCACCGCCATCCCGAAGAAGAACTCGTCATCATCGCGGAAGGCACCGGCGAAATCGTGGTGGATGGCGTCACCACCCATGTGGGCCCCGGCGACATGATGTACGCAGAAGCCAACGTGCTGCACGGCATCGTCAACACAGGGAAGACGCAAATGACCTTCTACTTCACCAAGATGCTCGCAAAGAATGCCTGAACTGTCTCAACGTTGGGAAAGTCGTGGCTCTTTATGCTGCGGCTTTCCGGCTTGTCGTAAGTTCACGCCAGTTGAAGTAGATGTCCGGGAAGAACAGATAAGCCGTAAATAGGCCCATGAGGATCAGGAAGAATCGCTCATCGCTGAGGTGTACCCATGCGGGTACCGGATTCGCCACACGCGTGAAGATGAAGTTCAAAGTGAACAGGTAAGAGCGCACCATCCATTGTCGATGCGCTTGTATCTGCCGATTGCGCGCAGTCTGATAAGCCGCAAACGTGCATGCAGCCCAAAGCAATCCGCCAACACAATTCGCAATGGTCGGTTCCAGAAGATATGCCGTGGGCGCAGCGATTGCAATGCAGATCACATACACACGCCCCATCACGCGATGCCTCATCAAGTGGCGTTGTCGAAAGCGCGTAGAGAACAGAAACGGTCCTAATACGGTCGCCGTTACGCCGCCGATGGCATGCGGAATCAGGATGACAAGTTCCTTCAGGAAACGGGCGCGTGCATGAAGCGGATCGGAGCCAAGGAAGGTTGGATAGTCGGTGTAAGCCAAAACGCTGAGTCCCATTAAACCCAGCATTATCCAGAGATAATGATGAGGACGCAGACGGCGTGCCGGTGTTCCGGGTGCGGAGGCGGGAAGCGTTGCCATGGCGGCAACCTCAGGTTGAAATGTTTGGAATCTGCGCGAAGTGTAGCGCAGATTCCAAACACCCCGCGCAAATTTTCACCGTGGTCGAAGATGGATTTCCACTAGAGATGGAAGGCGCGATCGGCGCCCCACACCAACGCCAGTGTCATGACTGCGATCACTACTTCTCCAATGACGCCCACCATCAGCGGGCGCACACCCTGCTTGCTCAGATCGCGGAAGCTGGTACGTAACCCAACGCCTGCGAAGGTCAATAGAAATGCCCAACGCGAAAGATTTCCGAGTGCTACCAGATTTGTCTTGGAGAAAAAGCCCACACTTGCAAGTGTGGAGATGAGCAGGAAACCGAGAACGAATTTCGGAAACTTCTTCCATAAAAACGCTGCCTTGTTTTCTACGCCGGAAGCTTGTCCCTTTGACGCCCAATAGATTGCGTAACCCAGGACCACAAAGCCAATCATGGCATTGCGGCATGTCTTTACAAGAACGGCGACTTTACCTGCAGCATCGGAATACAACGCACCCGCTGCAGCAGTTTCTGCGGTATTGTCGACGGCAAGCCCTGTCCACACACCGTATGCCTGATCGCTAAGGTGCAGCGCATGACCGATCAGCGGAAACAGAAATAGCGATACTGCGCCCAACGCAAGAATTGCAGCAATGGCGTAAGACGAGTCTTCCTCATCCGCATCAATCGCACCCTGGGTTGCAATGATGGCGGAGACACCACACACCGAAGCACCGACCGATAACAACGAAACCAGCTTGGGAGCAAGTCGGAAGCGTTTGCCCAACCATGTCATAAAAGCAAGTGCGAGGATGATCTCAACAAACACCAGCACCAGGGCCAAGCCACCCAGCGTCATGATGTCGCCCATCAGAAAGCGCGCGCCCAGCAGCACAATGCCCAGCTTCAGCCAGAACTCATACGTGGCCACGCCGCTGCGAAATATCTTCGGTACGCCGACGGTATTGGAAATCAGCAGACCAATCAGGATGGCCCACAACACATATTCAATGTTCGGCAGGACAAGATGGTGTGTCTTCCCGTAGCGAGCGATGAACTGCTCCAGAAACTTTCCCGCATAGCCCACAACAAACAACAACAGCACACCCGGCAACATGCCGAGCAGATTCGCAAACGCGCCAGAGGAAACGGAGGTATCAGGCACCGCACGAGTGTTAGACATGAGTGGCCTCCTGACCTACCAAGGCACGACGTTGAGTACGCCGAAGCGCACCAGTAGAGCCAGAGCCAATGCAAGCAGCACTGCCCAGGTATCAGCAGAAATACGTTGTGTAGGTGTTGTCATGGGTTCTATGAAGATAGAACCCGAAACGACCGTTAGGCAAACGAGCCGTAACAGCTTGAGACAGTAGTAGGCTTGCTGTCTAAGTCTTCGCTCGGGGAGTGTTGCCGTGAATCGCAAATGTATGAGGTGGACCTCATGCGTCGTAGCCGGATTAATTGCTATTGCGCCTTCTGCTGTTGCCCAGCACACGCTGCCTGGCGATACAGTGCAGCCGGTAAACATCACGGTGAACCTTGACCAGCCCATAGGCGAGTACAAGCCGATTTATGCCTGGTTCGGTTATGACGAAGCGAACTTCACCACCATGCATGACGGTCGTGTGTTGATGAAGGAACTTCACGATCTGAGCCCTGTGCCCGTCACCATCCGCGCTCATCATCTGCTGACCAGCGGCAATGGTGTGCCAGAACTCAAGTGGAGTTCCACCGGCGTCTACAGCGAAGATGAGCACGGCAAGCCGGTGTACAACTTCACACTGCTCGACGGTATCTTCGACGCCTATCGAGATGCAGGTGTGCGGCCCATGGTGGAGCTTGGCTTTATGCCGAAGGACCTGGCCGCAGATGTGCCGGGACGTTCTCAACCGTACCAGGTGCATTATCCCGCCAGCACCATTAGTGGCCGCAGCAACAATCCTCCCAAGGATTATGCGAAGTGGGGTGAGTTGTGTCGGGTGGTCACGGAGCATCTTGTGCAGCGTTATGGCCGCGATACTGTGCAGCAGTGGTACTTCGAAGTATGGAACGAGCCAGACATCGACTATTGGCACGGCACGCCGCAGGACTACTTCAAGCTGTATGACTACGCCGTGGCTGGGGTGCGTGCCGCGCTTCCCAATGCAATTGTTGGTGGACCTGCCACAACCAGCCCACGCTCCGATAAGGCATACGCCTTCCTGAAGGCTTTTCTCGATCACGTGCGCGATGACCATAGCGCAGCCGATGGCAAGGCCGTTCCGCTCAAGTTCATCAGCTTTCACGCGAAGGGTCAGCCGGTGATTCAGAATGGCGAAGTGAGCATGGGCATCCGCAGCGAACTGCGCGATGTGGATCGCGGCTTTTCACTTATCGCGAGTTATCCGCAGTTCAAGCCACTTCCCATCATTCTGTCCGAGGCTGATCCGGAAGGTTGTGCCGCCTGCTCCAGCAAGGTGAATCCTGCAAACAACTACCGTAACGGTACGCTTTATCCGGCTTACACTGCAGCGGCATATAAGCGGCTCTTTGAGCTTGCGGATAGGCATGGTGTCAATCTCATCAGCATGTTGAGCTGGTCGTTCGAGTTTGAGAACCGCGACTCGTTTGAAGGGTTTCGCGATCTTTCCACCAACGGCATCGACAAGCCGATCCTGAACTTCTTTCGCATGGCCGCAAAGATGAGCGGCACCCGCGTGTCAGCAAGCAGCAGCGCGGAAGTCCCCCTCGACAAGGCACTCGCTGATGGGATTCGTGGTGACTACGATATTGCTGCCATAGCTACACGCAATCCGCACAGCGCTGCCACGATGCTATGGAACTACAACGACGACGCCGCATCTACGGCGCCAGCGTCTGTTCAACTCGCCGTGAGGCAATTGCCCAGCACAGTGCATGCCGTACGTGTAACGGAATATCGCGTAGACAGCACCCACAGCAACGCCTACACCGTCTGGCAGCAAATGGGCTCTCCGGCTCATCCCACTCCGGATCAACTCCGTAAACTGAAATCTGTAGATGGCCTTCAGTCGATGGGCCCAGCACATCGAGTCACAGTGAAGAACGCAACGCTAACCATGCCCATTTCACTGCCTGCGCAAAGTGTGTCGTTGTTTCTCTTCGATTGGTAGTTAGTTATCGGAATGAGGAAGCGATGGATTTAAACCGCTACAGGATGTAGCGGCTTAAATCCTGGTTCTTCACAATGCCGGCTACTTGCTGCCGAACGTATTCGCGATCGATCAGAACCACGCGTTCCATGCCGCCTTCCACCTGCCGTTCCAGCACTGGCAAGGGATGTGCGTTTTCCGGTTGCGCTGCACCGCGTGGCTGCTGCACGGTGCTCGGTTCCACCTGTGCAATGACGCCGTTTACCGCAGGCTGTGCGTTTTTGATCAGGTCCGGCGCCTGGAAGCTGATCTCGTCCAGTACGCGCTCCATGATGGTGTGCAGGCGGCGTGCGCCGATGTTTTCTGTGGTCTCGTTCACGCTGAAAGCAAACGAAGCCATCTCTTCCAGAGCATCGGGCTGGAACTCCAGCTTCAGGCCTTCGGTTTCCAGCAGCGCGATGGACTGCTTCACCAGCGACGACTTCGGTTCCGTCAGAATGCGAATGAAGTCTTCCACGGTGAGTGATTGCAGTTCTACGCGAATGGGGAAACGTCCCTGCAATTCAGGGATCAGGTCGCTGGGTTTGGAAACATGGAATGCGCCTGCCGCGATGAATAGGATGTGGTCCGTCGACACGAAGCCGTACTTCGTGTTCACAGTGGTGCCTTCCACAATAGGCAGAATGTCGCGCTGCACGCCTTCGCGGCTGATGTCCGGGCCGTGGCCGCCTTCGCGTCCCGCGATCTTGTCGATCTCGTCCAGGAAGACGATGCCTGAATCTTCCACGCGTTCAATGGCGGTGCGTGTCACCAGATCCATGTCGATCAGACGGCCTTCTTCCTCACTGATGAGGTACTCAAAGGCTTCGCTGACCTTCATCTTCCTCTTGCTCTTGCGTGGTCCGAAGAGGCCAGGAAGGATGTCCTTCAGGTTTACATCGGCGTCTTCCGTACCGCCCACACCCACAATTTCAAACTGCGGTTGATTGCGGTCGCGGGCGTCCAGTTCTACGATGCGTTCGTCCAGCTTGCCTTCGCGGAACTGCTGGCGCAGCTTTTCACGTGTGCGTTCCTGAGTGTGCGGCTCTTCCGGTTTTGTTTCAGTCGCAGCGTCGAAATCGATCGCTACGGAAGGTGTTGGGGATTCAAGCGCGAGTCCGACGGTATCCACGTCGGCAGTTTTCTGTGCAGTCTGTGCGGCTTTCAGTGTTTCCGGAGAAGGCGGCAGCAGCAGGTCCAGCAATCGCTCTTCGGCGTTGCGCTCAGCCTTATCTTCGGTCTCTTCCAGCTTTTCTTCGCGCACCATTTCAATGGCGGTTTCCACCAGGTCGCGAACGATGGATTCCACATCGCGACCCACATAGCCCACTTCGGTGAATTTGCTGGCTTCTACTTTCAGGAACGGAGAATTGGTTAACTTGGCTAACCGTCGAGCAATCTCCGTTTTACCCACGCCCGTTGCGCCGATCATGATGATGTTCTTCGGCATGATCTCGTCGGCAAGTTCGGGAGGCAGCTTCTGGCGGCGCTGACGATTGCGCAGCGCAATCGCTACGGCACGCTTCGCCGCGTACTGACCAACGACGTACTTGTCCAACTCGGCAACGATCTCGCGCGGCGTCATCTCTTCCAACGCAACGGCCTGGTCTTCTGCAACTCCGGGAAGGTAAATGGCCATTTAGAGCTCCTCCACGGCGATATTGCCGTTTGTGTAGATACAGATTTCCGCGGCAATCTTCATGCTCTTTTCGACGATCTCGCGGGCGGAGAGGTCTGTGTTTTCCAGTAGCGCCTGTGCCGCAGCCTGCGCGAACGATCCGCCAGAGCCGATGGTCATGATGGCTCCATCGCCGGTCATGTCGGGTTCAATGACATCGCCGTTGCCGCCCAGCAGGTACATGTGTTCCTTGTCAGCGACAAGAAGCAGAGCTTCAAGCTGGCGCAGCATCTTGTCTGTGCGCCAATCCTTGGCGAGCTCCACGGCGGCGCGGGGCAGATTTCCTGCGAACTGTTCCAGTTTGCCCTCAAAACGCGAGAACAGCGAGAACGCATCTGCTGTCGATCCGGCGAATCCGGCCAGCACCTTGTCCTGATACAGCCGACGCAACTTCTTCGCACCGGACTTCATCACGGCCGAGCCCAGTGTTACCTGCCCGTCGGCGGCCATCACCACCTTGCCATTGCGACGGACACAAAGAACAGTGGTGGACCGAATGCGCCGGCCATCTGCCGTGTCGTACGGGTGCATCGCGGGCTGTGCGGAATGCGTGGTTTTGGTCATGGAATCGCTGCGTAAAGACAGCTCAGAACGAGTGCCGGAGGAAGTGTGCATCACTCACCAGTATACGCCCGCGACCGTGCTAAATCACTGGTTCCGACTCGCCCCGTGTCACCTTCCGCGCCAGTACCATCAGCACCACCACCAACAGCAGCGCGCTGAAATACATGTAGCTCTGGACGATGTTCCACCCGTGATATGGCGCGGCCTTGTTGAGAGCCAGCCACGCGTTCATGGTGAACAGTGACGCTATGCCCAACAGCCACGGGCGTTTCTCCTGCCAGCATCCATACGCGAACCAGACCCAGGCAAACACACCCACCACAATGCCGTAGTGGTGTTCCCAGGCCATGGGGGAAGCGGCTACCGAAACGATGCCCATTGCTGCCAGATCGGCTGCGGAAGCGCGCAGCTTGCCCCACGGAAACAGGAGTACAGTGCCCATCAGCACCAACGCTGTCGCGACGGTAGTGAGGTACACCCAACGGATGTACGGCGTGTAGAGCAGCGGCGTATACGAGATATTTTCGCCATTTCCAATGGCGCGATTCAGTGTGCCGAACATGCTCTGGTTGCCGTAGTGCGACTGTGCCTTCTTGCTCAATCCGGCCAGCACATGCAGGAAGTCCAGGTTGTTATGGACGCCGAAAACAATCACGGAAAGCAGCAGCAACACTGCGGATGTGGCCAGAAATGCAATGGTGGCGTTCCAGCGCTTGCGCACGGCCATCCAGATCAGCAGCAGCGCATACTGCGGCTTTACGAAGGCCAGCAGCGCGCCAACAACGCCTCCTGCAGCTTCTTTGCCTTCAGACCAAAGCAGCAGCAGCAATGCGAATTCAAATGACAGATAGGTCTGCGCATTACCTAGTGAATAGCCCTTCAGCAGCGGATAGCAGAACAACACGGCAGCAAATACTGCCACTACGGTTTCCCACGTGATGCGCACGCCGCGTGCCTTTAGAAACTTGTGTGCCATGGCCAGAGCTACGCCGGCAATGCCTGCCAAAGCCAACCATGAAGTTACTGCGAGAAAACGCAGCATGGCCACATCGCCCATGCCCAGTTTTTTCAGCGCCCACAGCGGCAGGATACTGGCCAGCGAATAGATCAGCGTGTCGTATAGCGGTGCGTAGTAGATAGGCAGCGTGGGGTGCTGCAGGAAGTAGTCCACCGACTGCATCATAGGCAGCCAGGAATCTGTCCATGTGTGAAGGGTCCAGAAGTCATGGAGCAGATGGCCAATCGAGCCAGGATTGCCCCATCCCACCAATTTGAAAAGGATGTGCGGAATGAAGTTCGATAGTACGAGGCTGCCCAATACAAACAGAAGCAGACGACGGCCATGCGCAGGATCACTGGGACGTGGGCTCATTCCACTCCAGTACAGCACGGAAGCAGCGGCTTTGCTACTTCAATGTGGCCACATGTTTGTCTGCCCGGACGGTAGTTTATTTGTCTGGACGTATATATTCCTGTTTTGCGCCACGGTCAGTCAGCCGTACGCGCATACGGCAAAAGTTGCATCGCCATGGATATTGGCCTAGTAATGGCCAGAAATACTTCTCTAACAAGCTGCGGCGCTTACTGCGCTTCAACCTGCCACGCTGACACAGCGTGCAAACATGTTCGTTCATGTATCACCGGAAGGAAGAACTTACCCAAAGCAGCAGGACAAAAGTGAGGCAGAGGCGCAGCGACGACAGGTTTTTATAAGTGGTGATGATTTTAACGACCGTTATACATAGTTGAGTTGCGAAAAGTCGTGCCATTGAAAAGAAAAAGGCTCCAGTTTCCCGGAGCCTTCGCGGATTGATATTGCGGACGGTATTACTTGCGATAAGCAGGCGGCTGCGGATTGCGATGGTAGAACTGCACCTGGTGCCAGTAGGGATAGGGCTTGGGCAGTTCGCTGGCTTTGTCCAACTTTGCTACTTGCTCTTCCGATAGCACGAAGCTGGCAGCTTCAAGATTGCCTTTCAACTGTTCTGCATTGCGCGCGCCAATGACCAGGCTGCTCACCGTCGGCTTGCGCAGCAGCCAGTTCAAAGCTACCTGCGGTACAGTCTTCCCGGTTTCGGCGGCGATGGCATCCAGAGCATCCACCACTTTGTACAGGTACTCATCGTCCACGACAGGACCACCTGCAGTGCCTTCTTTAGCGCGAGTACCAGCGGCAGGCGGCTGACCGCGACGAATCTTGCCGGTCAGGCGTCCCCATCCCAGCGGGCTCCATACCAGCGCTCCAACGCCTTCCTTATCGCCGACCTGCATCAGTTCCCATTCATAGTCGCGACCAATCAGTGAGTAATACACCTGGTGCGCGGCATACTTTGCCCAGCCGTATTTTTCGCTGATGTCCACGGACTTCTGCAGCGCCCAGCCAGAGAAGTTGGAGCATGCGATGTAGCGGATCTTGCCTTCCCGTACGAACTTGTCCAAAGTGTTCAGCGTCTCTTCAATCGGCGTCAGGCCATCGAATGCATGCATGTGATAGACGTCGATGTAATCCGTCTGCAGGCGTTTCAGGCTGCCGTGAAGCTGCTCGGTAATGTGATAACGGCTTGATCCCACATCGTTCGGCCCGGGGCCAAAGCTGAAACCGGATTTCGTGCTGAGCAGAACGCTTGTGCGCGGTAGATGCTTGATGGCCTCGCCCAGAATCTCTTCCGAACGGCCTTCAGAGTAACCATCCGCCGTATCGAAGAAGTTCACTCCAGCTTCCATGCACTGGTCGATGAGTTGCCGCGCTTCGTCGACGTCCGTCGAACCCCACGTTTTGAAGAATTCGTTCGTACCACCAAAGGTGCCAGTGCCATAGCAAAGCACGGGAACCTTCAGACCGCTGTTGCCAAGCTGTCGAAATTCCATATTGTCCTCAGATGCCTCTGTCTTGATTCGGTCGCAATCGCTCTCACGACAATGTACTCATTCCCTTACGCCATTCCGTCACATACTTCGTGAAGAACATCATGGGTCGCAGCCGCCCCACTTGCATTATTTTCCTTCTCTCCATCGTTCTGTTCTGTGCCAATGCTTCTGCGCAGCATACTGCTTACACTGCTGTCCGGCAGGGAGATCTCCAACTTGGCGGTGGTTTCAGCTACGCCCTTACTGGAGATTCCGGTGATTCCTACGCCATTCAGACCGGCTATAGCAATGAGCACATCACTGGATTCAAACTCTATGGCAACTACGATTTCAAGACCCACTTTGGCATTGAAGTAGACGTCAACCAGCTCAACGGCAAGAACAGCGTCTACGAGCGCACCTACGAGATTGGTCCTCGCTATGTCTTACGATATGACCGCTGGGATCCCTACGTGCGTGTCATGTACGGACGCGGCGTCTTCAACTTTCCGCAAAATATCGCTAACCTTGCCTACAATATTGGCGTCGTTGGCGGTGGTGTGGACTACCATCTCTCCACTCATATCAACCTGCGTGCCGATTATGAATATCAGAAGTGGTTCGGCTTTCCACCGCATGACCTTACGCCTTCCATTCTCAGCATTGGTGCGGCTTACCACTTTTAATGACCCAGCAGGCCTATAACCTGATCTATGACATCGCCGCCGAATCCGTGTAGCCACTGCACGCGTGTATCGCGACGAAACCATGTGCCTTGTCGCTTGCTGTAGTTGCGATGACCGGTTTGCGTTTTCGCGATGGCTTCTGCTTCGGTCATTTCGCCCCGCAGTACGGCCTGCGCTTCTGCATATCCCAGTGAACTCAGTGCGCGGCAGTCGGCGCCATATTTCGCGACTAATCCACGCGTTTCTTCTACTAAGCCGTCGTGAAACATGGCGGCACAGCGGGCGTTGATGCGGTCGTATAAAGCGGCGCGCTCTGGAGCCAGCCCCATCTGCACTACATGAAACCCTTCCAGCGGCGAAGGCGATCGGGCTTGCCATGCGTCGCTCATGGGCCTGCCTTCCAGCACAGAAACTTCAATTGCGCGAATCAGTTTCGGATGGTCGTTCTCATGGATTCGCGCAGCCGCGGCAGCGTCCAGGCGTCGCAGCACACGCATCAGCACTGCGGGGCCACGGCGTTCCATCGCTGCACGCAGCCTGTCGCGGAGAGCTTCATCGCGTTGCGGCACGGGGCTGAAACCATCCAGCAGCGCACGTAGATACAGCCCTGTGCCACCGGCCACGATGGGAACTTTACCGCGGCTGGTAATGTCCTGCACTGCTGCTCGTGCGGCTCGGCCGTACTCGCCTGCGGTGTATTCCACGCTGGGCGGCACCACGTCGATCATGTGGTGCCGTACCTGCGCACGTTCTTCTCGCGATGGCTTCGCTGTTCCTAGCTCCATCTCTTGGTAAACCGCTACGGAGTCGCAGGAGACGATTTCACCGCCAAGCCGCTCCGCCAGCGCAAGCGATAAAGCGGTCTTGCCGCTGGCGGTAGGCCCAACGATGACAGGTAGTAGAGGAAGTGTGCTCAAGGCAGCATTCCTCCGCGCCACGCACGCAGCACGATGATCACGAGCATGATTGCACCGACTGCGATTGCTGCTGACAGTTGCAGTCGTTGTAGCCGTGCCTGTTCTTTCGTATGCATCCCTTCACCAACATAAAGCCGGCGAGGGTTTGCGTGCGCGAGCAAGCCTTATACGGTCTGTTCTGTTGCGTGGTCCACTTTCTCGTCGTGGTAGAACTGGCAGCCGAACAACCGGAAATCCTGCACGTTATGCAAGCGGAACTGCTTTTCGCGCAGACGACGTGGCAGGCGCAGCCGGAATAGATCCACACCTTCCGCATCGGCCAACAGCATCGTGGGGCGTGTGTCGCTGTTGGATGCGTTGGCGAACTCCACGTTCGACAGTTCCAGGTTGCGAATGTGGCGCGCATACAGGCCGCTGGCGGGAACGTCGCCGAACATATTCGGTTCGGGATAGCCGTTGGGAAGCTCCTGCGGGATGCCGTCCGGCCCCAGCGGTGCAGGGCCTGCCTGCCCGTAGCCCGATGCCGCGTGGCCCTTGTCGATGGCGCTCATCTGCACATTCGAGGCTGCCGAAACACTCTCAATGGGCGCGTGATGGAAGTAGCTGTCGGAGAGCTTTACGTCTTCAATCGCATGTTCGGGAATGCCTGCAAAGATACTGGGCATTGGGTCGGCGTTGTGGCTGGTGATGTTGCTCATCAACGCGCGTTTCAGCGTGCCGACCGGAATTTCCTTTGGTCCACGCATGCGCGATTGCAGCCGCAGGAACAGCGGTGCGCCACGCACACCGCGCATGGTGATGCCGGTGAAGGTAATGTCTTCCAGGTTCGCTCCATCGGCGGTCTCCAGCGCAAGGCCGCGGCAGGTGTCGAAGGTGCAGTCGGAGATGGTGATGTTGCGGAATCCGCCGTTGGATTCCGTGCCGCACTTGATGCGGCCATGCCCGTAGAACCGTGCGGGGTTCACATGGGGTTTCCACGTGCCGTCCAGGACGGAGCCGATCTGGTAACCACCGGTGACGTAGCAGCCCGTGATGGTTACGTTTTCAGTATCGCGACGATAGCCCAGCGCGTAGCTGCTCTTGGGGCAGATGCCGTCATCATTGGGCGAATTGACGGTGCAGTTGCTGATGCGGACGTTGCGGCAGCAATCCACGTCAATGCCATCGCGGCTGGTGTCGATTTTCAGATTGTCGATGGTCAGGTTATCCACGCCTGTTGCCAAAACACAGAACCACCCGCCGCGCAGCACCGAGAAATCGCTCAGGATGACGTTGCGGCAGTTCTTCAGCGCGATGGCCTTATTGGCCACACCGGGCGAGGTGCTGGCGGGCAGATCGACCTCAGCTTTTTCGCCTCGGGCAAGGCCCTTGCCCCAGATCAGGCCGGGGCCAAAGATACCGATGTCGTGCAGGTCTTCGCCCCAGAGCAGGGAATTGTGCCAGTGGTTATGGCCGTAATCCTGAAACTTCTCAATGGCCGGATTTTGCGGTTCGGCAGCGTCGTAGCCGCCGGTTTTCAGCCCTTCCATGGGAACGGTTGCCGCCAGGATGGTCGAGCCCTGCGACAGATAGAGTGCGACGTTGCTCTTCAGGCGGATGGAATAGCTGGCATAGACGCCTGCCGGGAACACCACTGTGCCGCCGCCCGCGTTGGCCGCAGCTTCAATGGCCCGGTTAATGGCGGGGGAGTCGATGGTCTGGCCGTCGCCCGTGGCCCCAAAGCGGCGCACATCGTAGTAGACCTCGCGTGTGGCCGTAGCGGCACCGCGATGAGGCTGTGCCCCCAGCGATCCTGCCAGCGTGACTGCGCCACCGGCCATGCCCAATCCGGCCATCTTTAGAAATTCACGACGAAACTCCTGCACCTTTTTCATCCCCATGACTCATTTGTGTGGAAAGCAGCACCAGTTTAGGTGAGAGCGATGAACCGGGTGTGATGGAAATGCTGAAATCCGTATGCGGTAACCTTTTGGCTGCCGCCAGCCGATAGAGGGGGAGTGAGACGCGGACGCTGTGCCCGTGCTGTGGTAGCCTGAAAAACGAAACAGGGGTGAGCGGAGCTGCACAACGGCGGCACCTTTCCGTCCACTAGAAAGTGTTTAACGAACCGCCAGAGCGCGCAGCGTCCTGCCAACCAGAGGAAAGCGCCATCGCATGAGCAGTGCATCGTCGGCCAGTGTGTATGACCTGATCGTGATCGGCTCCGGCCCCGCCGGACAACGCGCTGCCATTTATGGCGCAAAGCTCGGCAAGAGGGTCGCCCTCGTCGAGATGCGCGAAGTGGTGGGCGGAGCCTGTATCAACACCGGAACCATCCCCAGCAAGACCATGCGCGAGGCGGTGCTGCACCTCTCGGGCTATAACTACCGCTCTATCTACGGCATGAACTACCGTGTGAAGGAGCGCATCACGATGGCCGACCTGGCCTTCCGTGTGCAGCACGTCATCAAGACTGAGATTGACGTTACCGAAGCTCAGCTTTCCCGTAACAACATCGAGATGTTCACCGGTGTCGCCTCGTTTGAGGATCCGACCCACCTCCGCGTGACCAATAGCCGCGGATCGAATGTCTACGAGGCGAAGAACATCATCATTGCCACCGGCACGAAGCCGGCCAGCAGCGACAAGGTGCCGATCAACGGCAACACGATTATCAACAGCGATCTGGTGCTTGATCTGAAGCAGTTGCCCAAGACCATGATCGTGGTGGGTGGCGGCGTCATCGGTGTGGAATACACCTGCATGTTCGCCGCGCTGGGCGTGCGCGTCACGCTGATTGAGCGTCGTCCACGCCTGCTGGAGTTTGCCGATCAGGAAATTGTGGAAGCGCTCAGCTACCACCTGCGCGACAGCCGCGTGACCATGCGCCTGAACGAAGAGGTGGAGTCCGTCGAAGAGAACGAAGACGGCACGGTGACGGCGAACCTGGAATCGAAGAAGAAGGTACAGGGCGACGCGCTGCTGTACGCCGTTGGCCGCCAGGGCAACGTGGATGAGTTGATGCTGCAGAACATTGGGGTGGATTCCGATGAACGTGGCCGCATCCCCGTGGACAAGGATTACCGGACGAAGTGCCCCACCGTATTTGCCGTGGGTGACGTGATCGGATTCCCGTCGCTGGCGTCGGTATCCATGGAGCAGGGCCGTATCGCGGGTGCTCGCGCCTTTGGCGACGAAACGATCCTCTCCAACCCCAGCTTCTACCCCTACGGCATTTGGACGATTCCAGAGATCAGCTTCCTCGGCAAGACGGAAGAACAGCTCACGGAAGAGGACGTGCCTTACGAAGTGGGCGTGGCCTACTATCGCGAGATTGCGCGTGGTCAGATCCGTGGCGATACGACCGGACGCCTGAAACTCATCTTCCACCGTGAGAACAAGTCAATCCTGGGCGTGCACATCATTGGCGAAGGCGCCAGCGAACTGTTGCACATCGGGCAGGCTGTGATGGCGTTGGGCGGCAACGTGGACTACTTCGTGGAGACGGTCTTCAACTATCCCACGCTGGCCGAGTGCTACAAGGTGGCAGCCTTCAATGGTCTGAACCGCCTGCGTCGTGGCGACTAGTTCGTTTCGCAAAAGATAAAGAGGGCATGGCGCAAGCCATGCCCTTCGTTTTTCTGGTCAGACTTGTTACTGAACGTCTGCGTCGAAGACTCCGGTTTCTACCGTGTTCCCGTGCTTCATCTGTACGAAGATGCGATAGCGTCCGGGTTTAGGAAAGCCATAGGGAAACTCGACGATCGGGTCGATGTGCGTTTCCGGCATGTGCATGCCGGACATGCCTGCCATGGAATCCATGTTCTGCATGGCCATGTCGCTTTCTCCGTTGGCGATTTCCATAGACTGCATGGGCGCGGAGCCTTCAGGATGCGTATGCGCGAAGGTGGAGAAATCGTCGCGAACAAACGCCGCGTGTCCGGCCATGCCGAGGTAGGGAACCACGTCTGCGGCAGGTTTGCCGTTGGCATCCACCAGATGGAAGCGGAAGGTGGCTGCCTTGCCAGACCTCAGCGATGCAGGCTTGTCCCAGACCATCGTGTAGTCGTCCGGCAAGTGGAATTGTGGTCCCAGTTCACCGGCGGAAATAGGAGCGGGAGCGGCAGAGGCGTCTTCCCTGGCGAGCGCGCCGCCGTGCAAGTCTGCTGGAATATCCAGTGTAGAGGTCAGCGTTTCCGGCAATCCGCTGCGATGGACAATATCCGCAAACAGTCGATAGCGGCCTGCGGGCATGGCGGGGAGAGCCATCTTCAGCTCACCGTTTCCGGCAGGGGCTGGATGCAGATGGAAGACGGCATCCATGCCGGGTTCGCGGATGGCATAGAGGTGCATCAGGTGGTCGTGGTCAGGCACCAGGTCGGTGTTTCTGCGCCGCCAGTGCGGATCGTTCGCGGCGTCTGCGCCAATGGCAAGATCAAGATTGTCGCCCTGTAACGTGGGTGTCAGCGAAAGCGGATGGTAGACGCCCTCCGCGTAATCCGCAGCTTCCACGTTCCACCACTTCGCTCCAAGCCAGACGGCGATGAGGGCAATGGCAAGTGTCGCGCTGCCTGCTAACCAGGCACGGCGATTGCTGTTTGCTGACGGCTCCTGTCCTGGGACAAGGCGCGATTCTCGCGCCGCAGCGGCAACGATTGCTGCCACGCCCACAACCAGCAGAAAGCCCAGAATGCCGAGCACAATGCCGATGGAGCGGTTCATGCGCAACATCTGCAGAGCCACGGCGGGAACAGGCACACTGGCGCTGCCGGAACCGGCGTGGCCTTCGGCCAGGAGCGACACTTTCCATGAACCGGGAGCCATCAGCCAGACGGAGCCGGTGAAGAACTTCGCGTCCGCGCCAGAGACCTTGAGCGTATCGGGTGTCGGTGGATGTTTGCTGGCGTCGCCGGTCATGGGGACGGGCGTTACTCGGAGCGAGTGGGGCACGGCATCGCCGGATATGCGAACTTCCACCACGGCTACGCCGGGGATGACGTCAGGCGGACGGACCGTTACGTACAGTTTGTATGGCCCGGCCTGCACCTGTTCAAAGACATCTTTGGAACCAACGTGCGCGCGCGCGGGCAGGACGAATCCCACGCACAGGAAAAGAAGCAGAAGGATGCGACGCATTTAACGGCGAACCCCACGCATCCACTTGCCGAAGGCGAGACCGCACCATGCTGAGATCGACGCATAGATCGATGCTCTCAGCAGACCCATCCAGAGCGTGACACCGCTGTCTGGTGAGAAAAACACACGGCGGAAATCAAAGCTGTTCGGGTTCTGGAAGTAGCTGAAATAGATGGTGCCGAAGAAGCGGTTGGCGGCAGCAGGCGTGAGCAGGAAATGTGAAAACGGCCACTCCACGGCAACCAGCACGGCGATGAAGAGGAAGCCGGAGGCCAATGCCACCTGCCAGCGCTTCCACGATTGTGTGCGCTGCCACAGCAGATCCAGCGCAAAGGCCGGGATCAGGATCAGCACCGGAAACTTAGTGGGAACCAGATGCGTGACAGGGACGAAGACAGGACCCAGTTTGGGTTCTGCCTTCACCAGAGGGAAGATCAGGATTTCTGCGATCAGCAGTACGGTGTAGATGGCGGCAGCCGTCGTTGCGGCCCACTTGAATCGCGATGCCTGCGAAACCATGGCTAACGCAACCGGTACACCAATGGCCAGAGCCAGGTACGCAATCACACGATGCATTGCGACTTCGGTCGTGTATTCCTGCAGGAAGAACATCTGTCCGCAGACAGTGAGTCCGCCTAGATACAGCAGCAGTCGCTGTAATGGCGCGAAGTTTTCCGAACCTTCGTCTGCCGCGCGATTCATGGTGGCAAGAATGAGGAAGAAGACACCCAGCGATACCGCGCGCATGCCCAGGATCAGCAGCGTGTGCGGCGGCGAGATGATCTTCACGTCCAGGCCGTAGGCGTCGTGCCACCAGTTATCAAACGGCGCGGAGGTGATCATCGCGACACCACCCCAGGCCGCCACAAAAATCCCAAGTGGGGCGCGTAGTCCGAAGACGCTTACGGACGATGCTGCAAGCTCTGATTCAGGGCGGAAGGTGCACTGATAGACCAGATACAGTCCCACCACTGCGGCAATGACGCCGCATAACTGGATCATCAGGTGAGCGGGTGTCCAGAAGGTGTCGCGGCCAATGGAGCGATGCCACGAGACGTCCCACTGACCACCAATGAACGCGGAGGTCACTCCGGCGACGCCTGTCCAGATGTACCAGGGAACGGTAGCGGATTCTGCCTCGCGCACCGTGGTGTGAATCTCCGTTTCCGGCAGACCGATGAGAGAAGAGGGATGTGCGGCTGAGGACATGATCGATTTCCTTTGCAGGAATGTTGCTTCAGCCTATAGCGACGCAATCGAACATGGAAAGCTGAAAAGCGACGGAGGTAGCGGCAATTGCACGAAGCTGTGTGCAATTGCCGCTAACGATTTACTGCGGCGCTGGTCCGCGCACCACCTGCACCAGGTCTTCCACACGCAGATTCTTTGCGAAGGATGCCTGTACTTCTTCAGCTGTGAGTCCCAGGTAGGTCTTTGCGGCGTTGTCGCTTTCATTCAGCGGCAGGCCCATTTGCGCACGTGCCAGCAGAGCGGCTGCCACCGCGGCTTGGCTTGATTCGCCAAGCTGAAGCTGGCGCAGGATCAGGCTCTTGGCCAGTGTCAGTTCGCCTGAGGTTACGGGTGTAGTCTTCATCGATTGCAGATCGCGTTCGACGAGCGCGCGTGCCTTGGAGACGTTTACCGGCTCGCAGCCATAGTCCACGGTGTATGTGGCACGTGTCTTCGTGGCGCGAAGGTTCACGTCTACGGTGTAGACATAGCCCGCTACCTGGCGCAGATCGTGATACAGGCGGCTGGCGTAGAAGCCTCCACCCAGCACGTACGTGCCAAGCTGCATGGGATAGTAATCCGGGCTGAAGCGGTTCATCTGCAAGGTGTGCGACAGCGTGACGGAGTCCTGCACAGCCTCCGGATCACCTACGACGGCGGCGGTCGGCTTATTCGGTGGAACGGGCGGCAGCTCGACCTGAGGCTTCGGTCCGGTAGCCGTCCATGTACCAAAGGCCCTTTCCACCTGCGCACGGGCTTCTGCAGGCGTGATGTCTCCAACGATGACGATGGTCGTCAGGTCGGGCCGCATGGTGGACTTCATGTAGCTCTTCACGTCGTCCAACTTCAACGCGGCAATGGTTTGCGGTGTCTGCTGGCGTAGCGAAGGATCGTTCTTTGGCAATAGAGCTTCACTCAATGCGCGACGCGTGCGGTAGCCGGGCGACGTGAGATTGCCAGCGGTCAACTCCGCTGTTTGCTTCTGCACCACGGGGAAGGCTTCGGCGGGCAATGCGGGATGAAGCTGGTTGTCTGCCAGCAGCTCCACGCCGCGTGCGAAGTTCTCTTTCAGTACCTTCAACCCGAAGCTGAAGCCGGCATCTTCCGTTGCGCCGATGTCATCGAGTTCTTTCTGGAAGGCAATGCGGTCCAGCGAGGTGGTGCCGTAACCGTAGAGCTCCTCCAGAACATCGGCAACGCCTTCCTTGCCCTTCGGCGTGTCCAGATCTTCGTTATGGCGCACAGAGCCGGTCAGCGTGACCGTTGGGCTGGTGTGATCGGTGCGAACGATCAGTCGCAAGCCGTTTGGCAGCGTCTCATCGCTGGGTAATGTCATGGGATGCGGCAGTCGAAGTTCTGCCAGCGGCTTTGCAGCCCAGTCGGGCAGCGCCACTTCCTTCGTTGGAGTGGAGGTGAGTTTCTCGCCGCCACCAAAGCCCTTGCCTGCGGTGGGTGCGCCGCTGGCAACCGGTTTCAGTGTCGCCGTCATGGTGCTCACGCGCAGCAGATACTGCCGTGCCACGCGGTTCACGTCGGCTACCGTGACGCGTTTAATGGCTTCCGTTGCTTCTGCGGGAGAATTCTTGCGATCCGCGCCCAAAGCCTGCGACCACTGCTGCGCAAGGCCCGGAATGGAGTTGGCACCGAAGGCGTCATCTGTAATTTCGCTGCGCTTTGCGGCTTCCACCAGGTCAGCGGGAACGCCGTTCTGTGCATAGCGATTCAGGATGGAACGCATCTCATCCAGCGCGGGTTTGGCGTCGGCTTCGCTGGCAACGGCCACCATGCCGAAGCCAAGGCTGGCCTTGGGATAGCTGCCTGCCATGCCAAACTGTGTTCCCAGGGCCTTGCCCGCGGGCACCATGGCGTACAGATCGCCGCGCTGGCTGCTGAGCACATCAGCCAGCACCTGCGCTGCGGCGTAGTCCTTGCTTTCCGTGCCGGGAAGACGATAGCCGATGACCGCCAACGTGTACGGTAGATTGCTGTCCAGCGTGAACGTCTCGTTCTTCACTGGGCTCAGCGTGAATGCAGCTTCCTTCGGCACCTCGCGGCGCTTTACCGGGCCGAAGAATTCACGCACCTGCTTCAATGTCTGGTCGGAATCAACATCGCCCACAATGACCAGCACCGCGTTCGACGGCGAGTACCACTTGTCATAAAACGCGCGGAGGTCAGCGCCTGTGGTCTTTTCAAAGCTTTCCTTGGTGCCAAGAGCGTCGTGTGCGTAGGGTGTTCCGGCGAACATGCCTTCATTTAGCCGCGAAATCAGCTTGTACGTCGGCGAAGAAAGATCGCGCTGCACTTCCTGCGTAATGGCGCCGCGTTCCTGCTCCCACTCATGATCGGCGTTGTCGACACCCACCATGCAGGCGGCTTCGGCGCGCAACGCTACTTCCACGTCTGTCGATGGAACGGTGGCGTAGAACTGCGTCACGTTACCCTGCGTGTCGGCGTTGTTGTCGCCACCCAGGCGAGCGTAGATGGCGGCGGTCTGGTCCGCCGTCATACCGGTGCAGCCGCGGAATGCCATGTGCTCCAGCGCATGCGCGGTGCCGGGGAAGCCCACGGGCGTCTGATTGCCGCCAGCGAGGATGTTCAGTTCCACCGTTGCCACGGGGGCCAGTCGGTTCTTCACAATCACCACGCGCAGGCCGTTGGGCAGTGTTTCGCGCGTCACATTGGGGCCGTCTGCCAGTGTTTTTGGAGAGGCGTGCTTTACGGCGACGGGCTTCTTCTGCGCGCTGGTAAATAGCGGAGAAGAAATGGCAACAGACAGAATGGCGGCTAGAACGAGTGGAGTGCGTGCTTTCAAAACGAACATGTACCTCGCTGCTTTAGACTCTACCCCCTCTGGGCAGGTCAACCACTGGTGCAGTGTGAGGATTTATCCTATAGAAGACGATGTCTGCGCTGTTTGGTAAATCGCTTCCGGAACTGACCGAACTGGCCGCCGCCCTGGGCCAGAAGCCCTACCGTGCGCGGCAGATCTTCGACGCCCTCTACAAACAGCGCGTGACGGACTTTGACGCCATCACGCCGCTTTCGCAGGAATTACGCGCCTCGCTGGCTGCGGAACATACGGTTGGCATGCCTGAAATTGTGCAAACCGCGATCTCCGTAGATGGAACCGAGCGCTACCTGATGCGCATGGAAGACGGCGAAACGGTGGAAACCGTCTGGATGCCAGATGGCGACGGCGTGGAAAACACCGACGACGCCGAAGAGGCCGCCGATGCCCGTGCCGACGCAAAGTTCGTGGACAAGCGGAACTGGGGCGCACTGGCTCCAATGGGATATCGGCGCGCGACCATCTGTATTTCGTCGCAGGTGGGCTGCGCGGTGAACTGCCAGTTCTGCCTGACGGCAAAGCTGGGCATCAAGCGCGACCTGACCGCAGGCGAGATCGCAGGCCAGGTGGCCGCTGTGCTGAATCGCCACAAAATTCAGATGGGCAAGGACCGCATCAACCTTGTCTTCATGGGCATGGGCGAACCCTTCTTGAACTACGACAACTTCATGAAGTCCGTGTTGCTGTTGGTGGAAGGCATCGGTATTCCTGCATCGCGGATGACGGTGAGCACCAGCGGCATTGAGCCGGCGATTCGCCGCTTTGCTACGGAGACTGTTCGACCCAATCTTGCGCTGTCCTTAAATGGATCGAACGACACGGTGCGCGAACAGGTCATGCCTATCACGCGCAAATGGAACATTGAAAAACTGCTGGACGCGGTGAATACCATCCCGCTGAACAAGCGCGACTGGGTCACGTTTGAATACGTAATGCTTGGCGGCATCAACGACCAGCTGTCAAACGCGCACGAAGTTCTTGCGCTGCTCAAGGGCATGCACGCGAAGGTAAACCTGATCGTGTGGAACCCTGGCCCCGGTATGCCTTACACGCAACCCACCGCAGAGGACGTGGATGTATTCCAGCAGACGCTGATCCAGAACGGATTGCCCTGCTACATCCGCCGCCCACGCGGCCGCGACATCTACGCAGCCTGCGGGCAGTTAAAGCGCACCGTGGAACCGGAAAAAACAGCGGACACGCTGGTACAACTCAGCGCTTAGCCTTATCCCTGCATTCTGAATACCGTGACCCATCCTGTGATGGGCAGTTCTGTGTAAGTGCCACCTCCTCTTGAGTTCTTGAACTATTCCCCAAGACGACTAAGTCCGCCTCGAGAGGCGACTTAGTGTCTTGGTTACGTTGTTTGAAGTTATTGCACGGTCACGGTGATTGCGGATGAGGCACTTGCGCCGGGGTTCGTTGCTACCAGCTGTCCTGTTCCTGCTGCTGCCAGATCAGAGGCTGGGATCGCAACAGTGACGTGCGTAGCATCCACGATGGTTGTCGTGCGGTAGCTACCGTTCCAGGTAACTGCTACACCCGGAATGAAGTTGCTACCAGTCAACGTCAACAACGTGTTGCCCGTGCCCGCTGTAATTGTGGTTGCGGAGCTTGAGGTGAGTGTTGCCGCAGAGTTTGCGCCCAGTTCCTGCGGCACTACAAATGCTCCCCGGATCAGATAGATATGTCCGGTAGAGGTCAACATAGCAAGCCCATCCTGTCCCCAACGGATGACGTCCACGATTGAGTACGAGCTTGACCCCTCGATGGAAGCAAAATCAATCGGCAGAACAGAACTGGCTAGATACGTGTTCAAGTCGTAGGACGTGATGGCGTTCGAAACTCCATACGATTGTCCTGAAGTCAGGTAGAAAGCACGCCGGAGCGAGGAGTCGGGAACAAAACCCTGGTTCGACGAATAGCCACCGGAGGTAGAAGTGGGTAGAGTTGCTATCTGGCGCGCTATCGAACCGGAAGGATCTGCTATGCCTCCAGCATTCGCAAAGGCAAGACCGCCGCTCAGTTTGAAACAGCCAAAGTGATTGAGCGTAGAAGACGTGTATTGCGAGTAGTTGTAGTACTGGAAGCCCGCTGGCGTCACCGTGTAGTGGTCTAAGCTGAAGCCGCTTGTGTCTATGTCAAATGACAGCATGTTATTGGCATCGAGAAAGGCAATGCATGAGCCCGTATAGGGGCCTGTGGCGCTGCCGCGCTTCGTGGCTGTTTTGTTTACCGGATCGAAGTCATAGAGAATGTTGCCTTCCCAGGAAGACAGGTCGAGCGCGAGAGTATTTTCAGAACCAGTCTGGACGGCCAGGCCGCGAGGATAGGTCGTGGTGCTGGAGGTCGAACTGGTCCCGACCGCGTAAGTGTAGTCCAGGCTACGGCTCAGCATGTTGAACCGTGCAATGCTCTGATTGCCATTCAACACGGTGTAGAGCGTCTGCCCAGTGCTGCTTAGTGCCATGCTTGTGGGTTGACTGCCAATTGCAACCTCTTGATCAAAGAGGCCCGTCGATGGTGTAAGTGCCACGATGGTGTTGCCTTTGATTGTGGATGATCCGGCGCCGACGCTTACCATGATCTGACCCGAATATGGATCCGTGAGAATGTGGTTCGCGCCAAGAGTGAAGGTCTGGTAGACGGAGAGAGGCTGTGCGGAAGAGGTTCCGCCGCCCAGTCCTGGGGTGGTCACCGTAACGGGTGCCCAGCCAAGTTTAGTCAGATTCGCTGCCGGTACCATCGCGGTGAGCTTTCCGCTGTTCACGAACGTAGTCGCAAGCGAACTGGAGGCAAGAGAGACTATTGATGTGGAGTTGAAGTTTGCTCCCAGCACTGTAATTACGGTATCCGTCGAGCCGGCTGCCAAGGCAGAGGGCGAGAAGGATGCAAGAACGGGGGGCAGAGCGTAAGCGTTTCCTGTGATGGCGACAGTCGTGGATGCGCTGTTATTGCTGCTCGTCGAATCTGTGGTCGATCCCGACACGGTTGCAGAAAGTGTTTCGTCTCCAGCTGTGGTCTGAAGAACACTGACTGACACTGTGGCACTGCTGCCATTTGTGAGGGTGCCAAGTGCGCATGTGGACGTTTGACCCAGGTAGCAGGTGCCGCCCGAGGTCGTTACTGCTGTTACAACCCCATTCGATGGACCAGCAATGAAGAGGAAGACGTCAGTGGCGTCCGACGGACCACCATTGGCAACTTTCACCGTAAAGTTGCCGGTCGCTCCAGTGGTTGTGCTTCCAGATGACGTAATGCTCACCCCAAGATCTGCTTGCGAGGCTGAGAGATCCTTTACAACCGCAGTTTGGAGACTGAAGAAACCGTCTGTCGTGCGGAATGCCAGCCCGTTTGCTCCCCAACGCGTCAGACGCGGCCCGGAAGCGCCGTAAATAGACGAGGATGAGACGCTCGGTATTGCGATGAATGCACCGGCAGTGAAGTCCGAGGGATTGAATGCCTGGATCTGATATCCGCTTGTAGAATTGTTTGTCTCCAACACAAATGTTTTGCTGGCATCAGGTTCGGTGACCTGAGAGCCCGCAGCGACGGTCTGCCCGGAACTGTAATAAGTGCCAAGCGTGGCACCGGACTCCGCATCCAGAACCCTGCCAGTATCGGTGTAGATGCGGCCATTCAGCAGTTGCATTTCGTCCGTGCTGCTGCCAGCCACATTCGCGTTATTGTTGGTGGCTTTGGTGGTTATGCCCGTTGACGAATAGGTGTACGTGTTGAACGTGCTGCCACCCGCGTAGATCTCGTTCTTTGTCCCGTCAATCTGGAGTGCGTAGGTTTGGTTGTAGCTTGTTGTGGTGCTTGTTGCTGTTCTCTGAACACCAGCGTCGTAGATGGAGAGGTAGGGAGAGGAACTGATACCCACCGAACTGGAGATAACAACCGAGTCGGTGGCTCCCGGAAGCGCCGCGAGGGCGAGCACGGTTTGAGGAGCGTTATAGATGCCAGAATTCGTGGGGGTGAGTGAGAACTGGAGGCCAGCCGTTCCAGAGTTGAGGTCTACCTTTCGCACGGCGGAGGAACCATCCAGGCCAACCCATAGATATCTTCCATCCGAAGTCACCGCCAGCTTGTTGGGCTCGCTTCCAACAGGGATGGGAGTGCCGAGAGCACCGGTGAGGGGATCGATTGAGACGATTGCATTTCCAAGTGGCGCTCCTGCCGAGGAAGGGATGGAGGCGTAGAACAGGCCCTTTACGGGGTTATAGACCATGCTGTTATTCGGAACTGCTACATACGCCAGGAAAGGCTTGGAAGCGCTGCCACCACCCGGCGCGGGAGTCGTGACGGTCACATTTGCAAGCCCGGGTCGAGAGAGGGCAGACGCTGGAATGGTGACACTCAGACTCGTACTCGTCACAGAAGAGACGTTGTAAGTTACGCCGCTGTATTGGAGCGTGGTGGAAGCAGTAAAGCCGGTTCCATAGATCGAAAGTGTCGCGTCTTTCCCGATTGGTGCTGCTGAAGGGCTAATACTCGTGATTGTCGGAGCAGGAGGATCCGTGATGCTTACTGTGAGTGCGTTGGAGTTAGCTGAGGCACCCGGCGTGGAGGCTGTGATCGAAGCTGTTCCCTTGGTTGCGATCAGGCTGGCCGCCACCTTGGCGGACAGATAATTGATGGTGGTATTACCAACTACGACAGTGTTGTATACCGTCGAGTCGAGTGTCGTTCCATTCCAGAGCAGCTTGGTGGAGGCGGTCAGGTTTGTTCCCTGAGCGCTAATGGAGGTATCACCAGATCCTGCAACGAAGCTCGTTGGGCTCACGGTGGACAATACTGGGGTAGCAGCTGGCTTCGGCGCTACGATAAAATTAGCTGGTACTCCAGGGCCCCCACCCGGCTGCATGTTGTAAAGCACAAACGTAAGCGTGCCGGTGCTCGCGAAATCTGCAGTGGTGAGCCCGACAGTCATCTGGGTCCCGCTGACATAGGTTGCAGCCCTAGTAATGCCATTGATCTGCAGAACCGTGGAAGGCAGAAATCCTGAACCATTGATTGTTATCTTGGCTGCTGCCGCTCCTACAACGACGGAACTGGGCGCGAGAGAAGTGATGCTGGGAGCGGGGTTGTTTACTGCAAGTGAACTGGTGCCGGACATGCCGCCGCCCGGCTTGGGGTTGATGACGTTCAGCGGTAACGCCTGCGCTGTGGCAAAATCAGCCGCAGTCAACGCCGCAGTGAGTTGTGTGTCGCTGACAAAAGTGGTGTCGCGCGTGCTGCCGTTTACCGCAAGCGCAACGCCCGGAACGAAGTTTGTTCCCGTTACCGTGATGCTGGAAGCGCTGGTTCCTAGCAAGACTGCCGCTGGCGAAACAGAAATCAGTGATGGAACCGGATTATCGACGGAGAGAGCGACGGACTGAGTGTCAGCTTTGACAGTCGTGCTGCCATTGTTTACGGAGACAGACAGCACTGTGCCCAGCTTGAGCTGGGCTGCGGCTACGGCTGCCTTGAGCTGTGTATCGCTAACGTAGGTCGTGGGCTCGGCCGTGCTGCCGAGAGAGATGACCGATGAACTGGTAAAGCCTGTACCGGTTACGACCAATGTGATGTCGTTCGATCCCATGGGGACATTGGTGGGAGAAACACCAGCGATGGTCAGGGTTGCCGTAGTAGAGCCGCCACCGCCCCCAGTGGAGGATGATGCTCCACCCCCGGCGCAACCAGTGAAGAACATCGTTGAGGCAGACAGGGAGGCAATCGCTGCAAGGCGTAGGAGAAACGAACGGCAGTCGGACATAGACCTCGGATAGTAATTCCCGGAGGTAACACAGGCAACCTAAATTAACGCCAATTTGCGCCATAGCGCGTGATTATTACCCGGATTGATAACCCCCTGCTGGAATCAGCGTCATATATCAGCCTTTGGCGTCCTTATTTGCCGATTTTGTTCGTCGTCAGGACCTCTGAGAGGTGCATAGCTCTCCGTGAGCCGTTTTGGGCAATCTGTTCGCGGCAACTGAAGCCGTTGCTGACGATGATGTCCTGTTCTGATGCTGCACGTACTGCTGGCATTAGAACGCGTTCGGCGAGGGTCTGCGAAACTTCGTACTTGTCTTTCTCAAATCCGAATGGGCCTGCCATGCCGCAGCATCCGGAGTCGAGCAGATCTACCTGCGCTCCCGTTGCCTGGAGTAAGGCCATGTCGTCCTTCATGGTGAGTTGTGTCTTCTGATGGCAGTGGCCGTGCACCACGATACGGCGATCTGGCATCTGTGGCGGTTGCCACTGTTTGCGTGCAAGCGCCTCACTCAACATGATGGTTTGTTTTGCTAACTTCTTTGCACGCTCGTCGTTCGGGTAGAAGTTCAGCAGTTCATCGCGAAAGACGGTGGCGCAACTTGGTTCCAGCATGATGACGGGGATTCCCGCATCAATCTCATGGGCAAACGTATCCAGCACGCGACGGAGATATTTCTTCGCTTCATCCAGAAAACCGAAGTCATACAGCGGACGCCCGCAGCAGATGTGTCGCTTCTGCGTGGTGATGGTGTAACCGGCATCGTTCAACAGATCGGCAGCAGCGTGTAGTGCGGAGGGGTGGAAGTAGTTATTCCATGTATCGGCCCACAGAATGGCATCCGTTTGTTGTGGCTTCCATGCGTGTGTCCGATTGAATGCGTCGCGAAAGTTGCTCTTGGCAAACTGTGGCAGTTCACGCTGCGGTGCAATGTGCAGTATGCGTTTTGCAAGCGATGCCAGTGGCGCAATCTTCATCGGCAGATTCGCCAGTGTGGGCGCAATGGATGCGAGCGATGCCCACTTATCCATGTGGCCAAAGCCGTAGTGCGAAAGAGGATGATGTTTGCCTTCGTAGTAATGCGCCAGGAACTCTGACTTCCACGTGGCCATGTCCACGTTCACGGGGCACTCTGTCTTGCATGCCTTGCAGGAGAGACAGAGGTCGAGTGCATCGTGAATCTCTTCGCTCTTCCAACCCTCGCTGATGGCGTCGCCGTGCAGCATTTCCCATAGCAAGTGCGCACGACCGCGTGTGGAGTGCTTTTCTTCGTGCGTGGCCATGTAGCTGGGACACATGGTGCCGTGATCATGGCGACGGCATGCACCTACGCCGACGCAGCGTTCTGTGGCTCCAGCAAAGCCTTCGTCGTTGGGATAGGTAAACCACGTCTTTGTTGCTGCGGCTTCGTAACCGGGGCCAATGCGCAGGTTGTCGATGGCGTCATAGACCGCGACAGGATCAATGAGCTTGCCGGGGTTCATGTGATTCGTGGGATCCCACAACCACTTGAATTCGCGGAAGGCATCCATCAATTCGTCCCCGAACATTTTCGGTAGCAAGCACGCACGTGCTTGTCCGTCGCCGTGTTCGCCGGAGAACGAGCCTCCGTACTTCAACACGATGTCCGCAGCGCGATCAATGAAGGAGCGATACTTCTCTGCGCCTTCCTGCGTGCGCAGATCGAAGGAGATGCGCAGGTGCACGCATCCCTGTCCGAAGTGGCCATACATGGGCGTGCGGTAGTCGTATTCGTGTAGCAGGTGGAAGAGATCTCGCAGATACTTGCCAAGATGTTCGGGCGGGACGGCAGAGTCCTCCCAGCCTTCCCAGCCGCTCTTTTCGCCGGGAACAAACACGCTGGCGCCGAGGCCCGATTCGCGCACCTTCCACACACGCGCTGCTTCCGCCTCGCTGTAACGGCCTACGGTAGGCTTCACAGGAAACGTCTGCACATCTTCAAGGAAGCGCTCGACGATGGCATCAACTTCTGCGTCGTCGTTCGTGCCGAACTCGCAGAGCAGGAAGCCGCGTCCTTCGGGCAGAAGCTTCACGTCGTCGACTGCAAGATTCTTGCGCAACATGAAGTCGACCAGCAGACCATCAAAACCCTCCAGGCCGATGGGACTGTGCTTCAAAACATTGGGAACATGATCGGCTGCGATGTACGGATCAGGGAACCCAAGTGCGACGAGGCGACGCTTCTGTGGGCTTTGTTTTAGTTCGCACTTCGCTGCAAGGATGGTGACGCAAGTGCCCTCTGTACCCACAAGCGCGCGTGCTACGTTGAATCCGTTCTCCGGCAGAAGCTGATCCAGGTTGTAGCCAGAGACTCGACGTGGAATATCCGGGAAACGCTCACGCACCAGTGTGCTGTAGGTATCGCGAAGGCGCTTCAATCCTGCATAAATCTCACCCTTGCGACCACCAGCGGCAATGATCTTTGCAAGCTCTTCTTCGGTGGTGCGACCCACAGTCATGCGTGTGCCGTCATAAAGAAGAATGTCCAATTCCTCAATGTTGTCGACGGTTTTGCCACCCATCAGCGCGTGGACACCACAGGAGTTGTTACCGATCATGCCGCCCAGCGTGCAACGCGAATGCGTTGCAGGATCAGGCGCAAAGGTGAGTTCGTGCTTCTCTGCCTCATCGCGCAGTGCATCCAGCACAATGCCCGGCTGCACATATGCCATACGTCCGTCTGGATCAAGCGAGACGATGTGGTTCAGATACTTGGAAAAATCCATTACCACGGCCACGTTGCAGCATTGGCCTGCCAGGCTGGTACCGCCTCCGCGTGAAAGCACGGGCGCGCCAAAGGCACGGCAGGCAGCAACGGTTGCAATCACGTCGTCGATGGTCTTTGGAATGACGAGGCCGATGGGCACCTGTCGATAGTTTGAAGCGTCCGTGGCATAGAGCGCGCGCGAAGCTTCGTCAAAGCGCACCTCGCCCTGAACGGTAGCGCGCAGGCGCTGTTCCAGACGCACCGCGTCAGAGAATCGCTCGTGGGGGTGCGGGTCGGAAGGCGTCTGTTGCAGGATGGAAAATGGCGAGGTAGTGCTCATGACGTCGGCAGCGGAACTCCCTGCTGCCATCCTACCGCTCTCACCGTGCATGGCCAATCGTCCGTGCCAGCCGCTATAGTTCTGTTGCCCGCACGCAGTCCAATTAGAAGGATTTTAGCCAGCATGAGCACGTCGCGACAGACGCGAATCCGATACCTGATTGTGTTAATGCTCTTTCTTGCCAGTTCGTTCAGCTATGGCGATCGCGTGGTGCTGTCGATTGTGGGCGTGGCTCTGAGCAAGGATCTGCACCTGAATGCGCTGAAGCTTGGCTATCTGTTGTCTGCTTTCAGTTGGGCGTATGTGATCATGCAGTTGCCTGCGGGCAGTCTGCTGGATCGCTACGGGTCAAAGCGCGTGTACGGCTATAGCATCGTGGGCTGGTCCATCTGCGCCATTGCGGCTGGCTTTGTGGGATATCTTCCGGTTGCGATGGCGTTTGGCGCGTTGTTCTTTCTGCGGTTGCTGTCGGGTGCGGTGCAGTCGCCCATCTTTCCTGGTAATGGACGAATTGTTGCTGCCTGGTTTCCCGCGTCTGAACGCGGTCGTGCCTCGGCGATCTTTAATTCGTCGCAGTACTTTGCATTGGTGTTCTTCGGGCCGCTGATGGGGTGGCTGGTGACCCGGCGTAACTGGGAGGCGTGCTTCTGGCTTGGCGGAGTGATGAGCCTGCTGTTAAGTGTGTTGTGGTTCCGCGCGGTGTACAGCGTGAAAGAGCATCCACGCATAAGCCAGGAGGAGATTGAACATATTGAGGTTGGTGGTGGACTCGCTTCCATGGATTCTGGTACAGCGAAGCGCACGTCCACGCTGACGTGGTCGGGCGTCAAGCTGCTCCTGAGCAATCGCATGCTGGTGGGCATTTACATTGGCCAGTACTGCATTACCGCGCTGACGTGGTTCTTCCTTACATGGTTCCCCATCTATCTGAGTCAGGCGAGGCACATGTCCATGCAGAAGGTTGGCTTTCTGGCAGCACTGCCGGCAATGTGCGGTGTCGTGGGCGGCATTCTTGGCGGGGTTGTTAGCGACATTTTGTTGCGCAAGACGAAGAGTCCGTCCATTGCACGCAAGACGCCGATTGTGGCGGGCATGCTGTGCTCGTTGACCATGATCGGTTGCAATTACACGAACAGCAGCATCGTGGTGGTGACGTTGATGGCGTTGGCATTCTTTGGCAAGGGTTTCGGCGCGCTGGGCTGGACTGTGATTTCAGACGTCTCACCAAAGAACATGATTGGATTGAATGGTGGATTGTTCAACCTGATTGGCAATACCGCAGGCATCACTACGCCCATCATTATTGGTTACATCCGCCAGAAGACAGGATCGTTTGAGATGGCGCTGGTGTATGTGGGGTTCATGGCGCTTACAGCCATCGTGAGTTATTTGCTGATTGTGGGTGAGATTCGCCGCGTGGAGTTTACGCCGGAACAGTTGCAGGGGAGAGCAGTATGAGTGAGCTGAAAGGCGCGCCAGTCGTTACCGGAATGCGCGTTATCCCTGTCGCGGGGCAGGACAGCATGTTGCTGAATCTGAGCGGTGCGCATGCGCCCTTCTTCACGCGCAACCTGGTGCTGCTGACGGATAGCGCCGGCAACACCGGTGTGGGCGAAGTTCCCGGCGGTGAGTCGATTCGCGAAGTGCTGGAGCAGTCGCGCGCGATTGTTGTCAGCACCAGCATCGCGGCGTATCGCACCACGCTGCAGCGTGTGCATGCAGCCTTTGCGGACCGCGACGCAGGCGGACGTGGATTGCAGACATTCGATCTTCGTGTGGCTATTCATGCTGTTACAGCGTTAGAAGCTGCTCTTCTCGATCTGGTGGGTAAGTTTGTGAACCTTCCTGTTGCGGATCTGCTGGGTGAAGGCCGACAGCGTTCGCAGGTGGAGGTGTTGGGATACCTGTTCTATATCGGCGATCGAACGCAGACGGATCTTCCATATCGTGATGAAAAGAGTGCCGAAGAAGAATGGTTTCGTCTGCGCAATGAGGAAGCACTGACCCCGGAAAGTATTGTGCGTTTGGCAGAGGCCACGTATGCGCGTTATGGCTTTCGCGATTTCAAGCTGAAGGGCGGTGTGCTTGCGGGTGATGAGGAGATCGAAGCAGTCACTGCACTTGCTGAGCGTTTTCCGGAAGCGCGCATCACGCTGGACCCCAATGGCGCGTGGTCGTTGAAAGAAGCGGTGCGGCTATGCAGCGGCAAGCATGATGTACTTGCATACGCCGAAGATCCATGCGGGGCTGAGGATGGTTTTAGTGGGCGCGAAATTATGGCGGAATTCCGTAAAGAAACCGGATTGCCCACAGCGACCAACATGATTGCAACAGATTGGCGACAGCTTCAACATGCGCTGCAGTTGCACTCCGTGGATATTCCCCTTGCTGATCCGCACTTCTGGACGATGGAAGGTTCTGTACGTGTGGCGCAGACGTGCCGCATGCATGGGCTTACATGGGGCTCGCATTCGAACAATCATTTTGATGTTTCGCTGGCCATGTTTACGCACGTGGCAGCAGCCGCACCGGGAGACACCACTGCCATTGATACACACTGGATCTGGCAGGACGGGCAGCGGCTGACGAAGGAGCCATTGCGTATTCAGGACGGTTTGCTCACGGTGCCGAACAAGCCGGGCCTGGGCGTGGAAGTGGATATGGAACAAGTGGAGCAGGCGCACGCTACGTATAACAGTTTGCCTGCAGGGGCGCGAAATGATGCAGCAGCGATGCAGTATCTGATCCCAAATTGGAAGTTTGACCCGAAGAAGGCGTGCCTTGTTCGTTGATGTTTCAACGTTATAGTGAGAATCGAAATGACCATGGATCCTAAAGCACTTGCGCAGACAGTCGGCTCCGGCCTCCTCTCTTTTCCTGTAACGCACTTCACCGCAGATGGCGACTTCAACGAAGATTCGTATCGCAAGCATCTTGCGTGGCTAGGTGAGACGCCCCTGGCTGCCTTGTTTGCTGCAGGTGGAACTGGCGAATATTTTTCGTTGACGCTGGAGGAGTACAGCCGCGTTGTGCGCGCAGCAGTCAGCGAAGTTGGAGGTAACATGCCGATTCTAAGTGGCTGCGGTTATGGCACACGTACGGCGATTGAGTTCGCAAAAGCCGCAGAGAAAGCGGGCGCGCAAGGATTGCTGTTGTTTCCGCCGTATCTTGTGAATGCAGATCAGGATGGATTGTTCCGCCATGTAAAGGCGGTGTGCGATTCCACATCGTTGGGCGTAATTGTCTACAACCGCGACAATGCCATTGCGACCGATGTAACGTTGGCGCGGATGTGCGATGCGTGTCCGAACCTGGTTGGGTTTAAGGATGGCGTGGGTGATCTTGAGTTGATGATGAAGATCTATCTGCGTATGGGCGATCGGCTTACGTACATCGGTGGTTTGCCCACGGCAGAGACGTTTGCGCTGAGCTATCTGGAGATGGGCGTAACAACGTATTCATCGGCCATCTTTAACTTCCTGCCCAAGTGGGCAACGGCGTTTTACGCTGCAGTGCGCCGCCGCGACCATGCTTATGTTGCAAAAGAGATGCGCGAGTTTGTTGTGCCATATCTTGCTATTCGCGATCGCCGCAAGGGGTATGCGGTGTCTATTGTGAAGGCCGGTGTTCGTTTGAAGGGACATGACTGCGGTCCGGTGCGCACGCCGTTGAGTGATCTGACAGAAGAAGAGATGGCAATGCTGGCAAAACTGCTGGAAGGCCGTTCGTAACGTTGTTGCGGGAGAAAGAGATATGGCGATCACGGGTTCAATACTGATTGGCGGCGAAGAAGTCAAAGGTTTGCAGGGAACGCAGCGTGCTGTGAATCCTGCAACAAATGCAGAGATGGAGCCGGTCTTTGGTGGCGGAACGCTGGAGGATGTCGATCGCGCCTGTATGCTGGCTGCGCAGAATTTTGATGCGTTTCGCAATGCGCCGCTGGAGACACGTGCTCGATTGCTGGAGGCCATCGCAGACAATCTGATGGCGCTTGGCGATGAGTTAATCGAACGCGCTATGGCCGAGAGTGGACTGCCGCGCCCTCGGTTGGAAGGTGAGCGTGGGCGCACCTGTGGTCAGCTTCGCCTGTTCGCTTCGCTGGTGCGTGAGGGGCGCTTTCTCAATGTGACGGTGGATACGGCATTGCCTGATCGCAAGCCGTTACCGCGTTCCGATCTGCGTTCGCGCAAGATTCCGGTTGGCCCGGTTGCAGTGTTTGGTGCAAGCAATTTCCCGCTGGCGTTCTCTGTGGCGGGAGGCGATACGGCTGCGGCGTTGGCTGCAGGATGTTCTGTCATCGCGAAATCGCATCCTTCACACCTTGGCACGTCAGAGCTTGCGGGCCGCGCCATTCAAGCCGCTGTTGCCGGGCTTGAATTACCAGCAGGCGTGTTTTCGCTGCTGGTGGGCGTTGGTAACGAAGTGGGCGCAGCGTTGGTGCAGCACCCTGCAGTGCAGTCGGTTGCGTTTACGGGATCACGTAAAGGTGGTCAGGCGCTGATGGCGTTGGCGGCGGCGCGTCCCCAGCCGGTTCCAGTGTTTGCAGAGATGAGCAGCATTAACCCCTTGTTCCTTCTGCCTGCTGCGCTGGAGAAGCGCGGTGCTGCGATTGCTGCGGGATTAGTGGCTTCCGCTACGCTGGGCGTAGGACAGTTCTGCACCAAACCGGGATTGATCTTTGGCATTGCAGGACCTGCATTTGACGCGTTAAAGGTCGCGGCGACAGAGGCGATTTCTGCTGCTGCTTCTGCCACCATGTTGAACAGTGGCATTCAGAAGGCGTTTAAGCATGGTGTGGAGGCGTTAGGTACAGCAGACGGTGTAAAGAAGTTGGGCGAAGGCGCTGAGGCGACGCACCCCACGGCGGCACAGCCTGCATTGTTTGCCACAACGGCTGCAGAGTTTTCTTCGAATCCGAAGTTGTCGGAAGAAGTCTTCGGGCCCGCAGCTCTGGTGATTGAATGCAGCAGCGCAGACGAAATGGTTAAGCTGGCGAACCAGTTTGAAGGACAGCTTACAGCGACGATGCATCTGGAAACTGCGGACCATGCATTGGCCGCACAGTTACTCCCGGTGTTGGAACGCAAGGCTGGGCGCATCGTCATCAACGGCTTCCCCACGGGTGTTGAGGTTAGCTATGCCATGGTGCATGGTGGGCCGTTCCCATCAACATCTGACGCGCGCGCGACCAGTGTGGGAGCCATGTCGATCGAGCGTTTTCTGAGGCCTGTCTGCTATCAGGACTTTCCTGCGGAGTTGTTGCCTGTTGAGTTGCAGGACGATCACCTTTCGAAGCACGCGCGGCTTGTGGATGGAAAGTTGTACACCGCATGAAACCCTTACGCATACAGCTTCAACCGGAAGACAATGTAGCCATCGTGGTGAATGAAGGCGGTTTGCCTGCGGGAACTGTCTTTGACGATGGATTGACGTTGGTGGAGCATGTGCCAGAGGCGCATAAGGTTGCGCTTATGGATCTGCCAAAAGGCTCTGCGGTGACTCGTTATGGTGTCACCATCGGCACCACGAATGCGGATGTGCCGCGCGGTGCGTGGGTGCATGAAGGGTTGATGGAAGAACCCGCGGCGCCTTCGTTGCAGGACGCTCCGTTTGGCGGTGCGCCAGTTCCGGATATGTCGCCCCTGGAAGGCATTACGTTTCAGGGCTATCGCAATGCCGATGGCACAGTGGGCACGCGCAACATTCTTGGCATCAGCACTACGGTGCAATGCGTTTCGGCAACAGTGGATTATGCGGTGAAACGCATCAAGCAGGACTTGCTGCCGAAGTATCCCAATGTGGACGATGTCATCGCCATTACCCACAACTATGGCTGTGGCATTGCGTTTTATGCGCCGGGTTCTGAGATTCCGATTCGCACGCTGCGTAATCTTGCGTTGAACCCGAATCTTGGCGGCGCACCGATGGTGGTGAGCCTTGGTTGCGAGAAGATGCAGCCTTCATCCATGCTGCCTGCGTCAACGTTGCCTGTGCTGCAGCAAGCACCTTATGTCGTGACACTGCAGGATGAAGAACATCACGGATTCATGGAAATTGTCTCCGCCATTCTGGAGATGGCGGAGAAGCGACTTGAGGAGTTGAATCGACGCACACGTGTGACGTGTCCCGCAAGTGATCTTGTTGTGGGGATGCAGTGCGGCGGCAGCGACGCCTTTAGTGGCGTTACAGCGAATCCCGCAGTGGGTTATGCAAGTGATCTGCTGGTGCGCGCAGGCGCTACGGTGATGTTCAGCGAAGTAACCGAAGTACGCGATGGTATCCACATGCTGACAGCACGTGCCGCGAATGATGACGTGGCACGTGCCTTAGTGCGGGAGATGCAGTGGTACGACGATTACCTTGCGCATGGCGGCATGGATCGCAGTGCCAATCCAACTCCTGGTAACAAAGCCGGTGGATTGAACAACATTGTGGAGAAGGCGATGGGTTCCATCGCCAAGAGTGGACGCTCACAGATTCACGGTGTGCTTGGGCCGGGAGAACGAGCGAGCACAAAGGGATTGCTCTTCGCTGCAACGCCTGCGAGTGATTTTGTGTGCGGTACGCTGCAGCTTGCTGCTGGCATGAACATGCATGTGTTTACCACTGGTCGTGGCACTCCGTATGGCTTGGCGATGGCGCCGGTGATCAAGTTGAGCACGCGGTCACCACTGGCGCGACGTTGGCATGACCTGATTGACATTGATGCAGGAACGATTGCTACGGGTGAGGAGACGATTGTGCAGGTAGGTGAGCGCATCTTTCAGATGATCCTAGATACGGCGAGCGGAAAGCATACAACGTGCGCGGACCACTACGGTCTGCACAATGAGTTTGCGCTGTTTAATCCTGCGCCAATTACCTAACGGCTTTGCATTCAAACAATGAAAAGGGCGCAGCCTAGGCTGCGCCCTTTCTTGCGTAACAGTCCGTTACTTCGCAACCTTGAAGTCCTTCACGGTTACGTCGGTGTTGTGTGCCATGCGGATACCGGCAAAGCCGTCGGTGGACTTCAGTTTGCCATCAGCCACTACGTCGGTCTTGTTGTAGCTGGCCACGGTGGTGCCGTTAATCATGCAGGAAACCTTGTCGCCCTTTACCTGCATGGCGATGGTTTGCGTTACGGGCTGGCCTGGGCCTGCGGCCTTGTGTACCGCATCGTTCGCTTCAGGACGGCGACCGCCCATCTGGAAGGCGTCGGGCGAGAAGCCGCGCACGATGAAGGTGCCGTTGCCGTATGCGGCGCAGTAGAGGCCGTTGCCGCCTTCGCCTGCAATGGCAATGCCATAGGGATGTGGGTGATCGTTGCGGTTCATGTACTGCGCTTCCGTGAACGTGGCGGAAACGGTGTAGTCACCCTTGAGGGACTTCTTCGTATCCCAGTAAGTGAGTGCGGGGCCGGTCATGATGTGGAATCCGCCTGCTTCGGCCTTGAAGCTGGAGTCTTTTTCGCTTTGGCCCTGCTTGATGGCGCCAGCGTCAACGGTTGCCTTCCATCCAGAAACGAAGATGCCGCCGTCCTTGATGGGAGTCGCTTTTTCTTCGTGCTGCATGGCGCCCGCGGGGGCCTGTGCGTAAAGCATTGCGGGGGCAAGTGCGAGGAGTGTGCAACAAAGTGCCTTATGCATGACGTGTGTGTCCTGTGCCGCTGAGATGTTGGCGGCCGGGCCGCCGTCGTTCGGGACTCATTCTACTGCGGTTCGTGTACATGCTGCGCAAAATCCGCGGGAAATCGCGTTATGCTCACAGCACTGACCATGCGAATCCTTCTGGCTATCGTTGCGTTGTCTGTTTCCGTTTCCGCTGTGGTCGCGCAAAAGCCTTTCAGCGTGGCTGATGCTCTGTCCGCTCCGTTTATGAATCAACTCACCGCAGCGCCAGCGAGAAGCCGTGTGGCGTGGTTTGTGGATGACGAAGGCAAGCGCAATGTATGGGCTGCCTCGCTCACGGAGAAGGCGCGTTCGCTGACGCATTACACGCAGGATGATGGACAGGATATTGACGACATCATCTGGTCGCCGGATGGTGAGCGCGTGGCCTACACGCATGGCACCGGGCCAGAAGGATCAGAGCATCCGGTTGCGGCGAATCCCGCGCACTTGCAGGAGGATGTGCAGCAGCGGGTGGAGATCGCCACTTGGGATGGCGCGGTGCGCGTGGTGGGCGTGGGGCATAAGCCGGTGTTCTCTGTGGATGGCAGCCGTGTGTTTTATCTGCATGACGGAAAGATTTATGCTGCGGATGTCGCGGATGCTTCAAAGAAACCAGAGCAGCTTGTGGTTGCGGAGGGACGTGCGTCGCAGATTCGGCCTTCGCTGGATGGAGCGAAGCTCGCGTTTGTTTCCAATCGCGGCGACCACAGTTTCATCGGCGTGTTTACATTTGCAACGAAGACGTTGGAGTATGTCGATCCGGGCACGGGAATCGATCATGATCCGGTGTGGTCTGCGGATTCGCGACGGATTGCTTTTATTCGAGAATCCCCTGTGGTGACGGAACTTGATCTGCGCTGGATGAGGAGTGTGCCGGTGCCGTGGTCGATCCGTATGGCGGACGTTGCGAGTGGAGATGGCAGGCAGATCTGGCAGGCGGACAAGGGTATGGGGTCGCTGTTTCATGAGATGGTGGCGTCGAACCAGTTGCTGGGCATGAAGGATGGCCGCATTGTCTTTGCGTGGGAGAAGACAGGCTGGTTGCATTTGTATTCGCTGTTGCCGGGTGAGAAAGAGGCGAAGCTGCTAACGCCGGGTGAGTTTGAGATCGATAACGTTGTTACCGATGGCGAGCGGATTGTTTATAGCAGCAATCAGAGAGCCGAAGAGTCTGACGATATAGACCGCAAACATATCTGGTCAGTGGCCCTAACTACACGTGCTCCCGAGTCGATCACGTGGGGTGCGGGGCTTGAGACCAATCCAGCGATCTTGTCGGACGGCCGAATCTCAGCGATGCAAGCGACGTGGCGTGCGCCATTCGCGCCAGTCGTACTCGTTCCTCACACCGCCAAAGCAGGGCCGCTGTCCCACACATGCGCAATCAACGGATACCAACCCGACATCGATCGGTGCGAAGCGGGTGCAGGGCTCGTGTCGCTTATGCCACAGAGTGCAGATGCAGCGAATGGTTTTATTTCGCCGAAGCAAGTTGTGTTTCCCGCGAGTGACGGACTGCCGATTCATGGGCAGTGGTTTTTGCCGAAGAACGTAAAGCCAGGTGAGAAGCTGCCGACGATTGTTTTCTTTCATGGTGGATCGCGGCGGCAGATGCTGCTGGGCTATAACCCCATGCAGTATTACGCGCAGGCTTATGAACTGAATCAATACTTCGTTTCGCGCGGCTATGCGGTGCTGAGTGTGAATTATCGCAGCGGCACTGGCTACGGCATGGAGTTTCGACAGGCGAAGGATTACGGCGTCTTTGGTGGCTCGGAGTATCGCGATATTGAAGGTGCTGTGAAGTGGTTGAAGTCGCAGCCGAATGTGGATGCGAAACGCATTGGTGCGTGGGGCGGCAGTTATGGCGGTTACATGACGGCGCTTGCGCTGGCGCGCGACTCCGCGGATTTTGCTGTTGGTGTTGATCTGCATGGCGTGCATGACTGGTCGTTTGAGATGGATTCGTGGAAGCAGACCAGCGACCCGAAGTATGACGCTGCAGCGCGGGCAAAGATTGCGTTTGCGGCTTCGCCGATGGCAGATGTGACGAAGTGGAAGTCTCCGGTTTTGCTGATGCAGGGCGATGATGATCGCAATGTGCTGTTTGGGCAGACGGTGCGTTTGGCAGCAGCCCTGCGTGCCGAAGGCGTCGATGTGGAAGAGAAGATCTTCCCCGATGAGGTGCATGACTTTCTACTACACCGGAACTGGGTGGCGGCGTATGAGGCTGCGGCGGAGTTCTTTGATCGGAAGTTGAAGGGGAAGTAGAGATAGACGCTCCTGGTTTCCTTCCAAATCCCAGTGGCGCGGGAAGAAAGCAGGTTTTTCGGCTTCGCTCAAGATGACGGTTCCTCGAATCGTATGAGCTTCGCTTTGCGAAGCTGGTTTTGGGTTGGTGGCTGGCTGGGAGGGCTTGAGTGTGTGTCGCTGCGAAGAATGCGTTGGGATTCTCCCACAGGCTCAGGGTCAGAATGGCAAGCCTTACCGATTGAGCATTCGCTCCGATTACATTTTCGACAGAACTTTTGCTCTCTTGAAATCACGAATGAGGCGAATTTCTTTGGGCTGATTTTTGAAGGAACTCTGCATCCAAGGAAAGACCATTGCAGGAATTTCTGGAGGCAGGGCGAGATGAGTTTGGCGGCGTGGGTGGCGGCGCATGGATACGCGACGGTGCTGGGGCTGCTGATGCTGTCCTCGCTGGGCTTGCCGTTACCTGCGGGGTTGGCGCTGATCCTGGCTGGGGCGGCTGCCCATAGCGGATTGCTGCGCTTAGAACTTCTGGTTCCGTTGGCGATTCTTGCGGATAATATCGGTGCCACCATCCTCTTCACGGGCGGGCGGTTGACGGGCTGGTGGCTCCTGGGACGGCTATGCCGGATGACAATGGACCCGGAGCACTGCATCTTCCGATCAGCGGATTTCTTTTATGAGCGTGGCCCGCGCGTGCTGTTGATTGCGCGGTTTCTGCCGGGACTGAACAGCATGGCGCCGCCGCTGGCCGGCAGCCTGAACATGCGCTTCTTGAAGTTCTGGCGTCTGGATGTGATGGGCGCCATGCTTCATGTGTGTGTGTGGACCGCGGTAGGGTATTTCGCTAGTCGCTACATCAAGGTGGTAACGGATGCGCTCGCCGTGGTGGGGCATGTTGCCATAGGTTTTGCGCTGTTGATCCTGGCGGGTTATGCGGCGCTTTGGGTTTTTGTTTCGCTGCGTGATCGGCGGTATCGCAATGTCAACCGCATCGCCGCAGACGAGGTGGTGCGGCGGCTGGAGAATCCTGATCCATCGCATCCCATTGTGATTGCGGATGTGCGTTCGCACGGCTATTACGACCCCGGAATGTTGCGGATTAAAAACAGCATCCGCGTGGAGCCGAATCGGCTGGGCGCAGAGCTGGATGCGTTGCGCGAGACGCTGGCCCCCGCCTGCGATATCTATGTGTATTGCTCGTGTGTGAGAGACGCGACGAGCATTCGGATTGCACATGCCATGGAAACGCGCGGAACGAAGGTGCATGTGATTGAAGGTGGTTTGCGAGCGTGGCTGAAGGCGGGATGGCCGACGGAGCCTGTGCCTGCAGGGGAAGTGCGCCATCTGCCGCGCTTTGATTAACGGGCGTGCATAAGATTCATCCAGCGTGCTAGGGTGACTCCACGGTCATGCTTCAGTGGATTGCCAGAACGACGGTGTTATGTGCAGCTGCGTGGGCGTTTGTGCAGCCCTGTTGTGCACAGGCAAGCCCGGCCTCAGTTGAGAACGATAAGTCCACATTGCATGTGTACGTGAATCTGGTGCAGATCCCGGTCCTGGTGTTGAACAGTTCGCTGCATCCGGTCCCGCGCATTCCCGACAACAGTTTCAGAGTCACCATCGAAGGACTTGGCAAGATACATCCAGCGCGGATTCGCATGGAGGGAGAAGACCCCATCAATCTTGTGCTGATTGTGGACCGCAGCGTGAGAGATGACACGTTGTGGAACGATCTTCCGAAGTCGATGGAGCCGCTGATCCAATCGTTGCGTTCGCGCGATCACATCTCCTTCCTGGCCATGGATGGATGTGGCGCGCGGAGATTCGGACCGGAGATGGCTCCTTATGATCCAGACTGGTTGCGGCAAACTGCGAAGGTGGTCACGGACATGGCGCCTTCCAAATCTCGTGGCAAGCAAGCGTGCCCCAAGCCCATCACCTATTGGGAGCTGGTGATGTATGCGGCCGGTAAGCTTTCACAATATCCAGGAAGAAAGATTCTGGTGACGCTTGGGCCAGGGGACCGGCTGAATCCGCAGATGGCGCAACAGGTCCATTCGCTGCTTACGGGACACAGCATCACGCTATTTCCTGTCATTCATGGCTTTGCGACGAGTAGCCCCTTTCAATCGCGTGGCTTAGACATGGATCCAGACGCGTTGCAGGCAATGAGCACCCAGGCGGAATTAAGCGGCGGCATGCTGTTGGGCACTTCGTACCGGGATTTTGGTAAGACTATCGCGCAGCCGGTGGAACTGGCGCGGGGCCGATACATCATTGAATTTCCGCGACCGGACAAACTTCCACCGGGGTTGCATCACATCGATGTGGCGGATGGGCATCCGCGTGATTTTATTCGCGTTGCAGGGATATCGGTCCCGATTGCAGCGCCGAACGAAATGCAGGACCCCACGGTTGAGCATGGGACGCTGATGGATACTGAAGCGTCAGCTGCGGATGGTAACGCGACTTCGCATGAGTCGGCGCAGGATGCTGGGGGCGAGAAGACACCAGCAGTCGTGGCACCGCCAGCGGCAACTATTTCTCCGGCTCCACCTGCTGCTCCTGTTGCGTCGCAGCCCGTTGCGCCGCAATCTCACCAGCCGGATCCTGCAGATATTACGGACGATCTTCGGCCTCAGCAGTAATGCGCAAAACCCTCGTAGAATAAGGGGGTGGGCGTTATGGAACAGTTCGATGTGCTGGTGGTGGGTGCGGGGCATGCCGGTTGCGAGGCCGCCGCTGCCTCGGCACGCATGGGCCTGCGCACGGCGCTGTTCACGCTGAGCGTGGAGATGGTTGCGCAGATGAGCTGCAACCCCGCGATCGGAGGCATTGCCAAGGGACATCTTGTTCGCGAAGTGGATGCGCTGGGCGGCGTGATGGGCGAAGTGGCCGATGCCTGCGGCATTCAGTTTCGTTTGTTGAACACTTCGCGTGGGCCTGCGGTGTGGTCGCCGCGTGCGCAGTGCGATAAGGCGCTGTATCGCGTGAAGATGCGTGAGGTACTGGCGCGCGTTCCCAATCTTTCCGTGGTGGAAGCGGAAGTGGTGGATGTGATGCTGGAAGCAGCAAGTCAGCAAGCCAGTGATTCAGCGAGTCAGCCTTCTGCGCGGCGTTGTGTTGGATTGAAGTTGCGCGATGGATCTGAGGTTCGGGCTAAGGCTGTTGTCATTACGACCGGCACGTTTCTGAATGGACTGATTCATTGCGGTGAAGAACGGACGAGTGCCGGACGTACTCCTTCGGAAGCTGCCAGTGTGTTTCTTGGCGAGAACCTGAAGAAGCTTGGGTTGCGCGGATGCCGTTTGAAGACGGGAACGCCGCCGCGGCTGGATGGCCGCACGATTGATTGGTCAAAGTTTGAAGAACAGCCGGGCGATGATGATCCAACGCCGTTTTCGTTTCGTTCGAAGCAGGTGCCGCAGTTGCGGCAGGTATCTTGTCATATTGCTTACACCACGCCTGCGCTGTTGCAGTTGATTCGCGATAACGTGCATCGGTCGGCAATGTACTCGGGGCGGATTGAAGGCATCGGGCCGCGGTATTGCCCTTCGATTGAAGACAAGATCGTTCGTTTTCCAGATAAGGAGCAGCACCAGTTCTTCCTGGAGCCAGAAGGATTGGATACCGACGAGGTGTACATCAATGGCATGAGCACGTCGCTGCCGCGCGATGTGCAGTTGCAGATGGTGCGTTCGATTCCGGGGCTGGAGAATGTGACGATGCTGCGGCCGGGTTATGCGATTGAGTATGACTCGATTGATCCTACGGAGCTGGATCGTGCGCTGAAGGTGAAGTCGATTGATGGGCTTTATCTTGCCGGGCAGATCAATGGCACCAGCGGGTATGAAGAAGCTGCGTGCCAGGGCTTGATGGCGGGTATCAATGCAGCGCTTGCGGTGAAGGGCGAGGACGCGTTTACGCTGGATCGCACAGAGGGTTACACCGGCATTCTTGTGGATGACCTGATCAGCAAGGGAACGAATGAGCCTTATCGCATGTTCACTTCGCGTGCGGAGTTCCGTTTGCACTTGCGCATTGATAATGCGGACCGCAGGCTTACGCCGCATGGGCGTCGGCTTGGATTGATTGATGATGACGCGTGGGCGGATTACGAGGCTCGTCAGGCTCGCATGGCTGCGATGACGGTTTTGTTGGAGACGCAGCGGGTGAGCGAGTCAGCGAGTCAACAAGTCAGCTTGATGTTGGCTGAGTTGAAGAGTGCGGTGGTGGATGCGTCTTTGGGTGGTGAGAAGAATGCAGGCCCTTCGGCTGCGCTGCGCTCCGCTCAGGATAACGGACTCATCGCTTCGCGCTTCGATGAGGTCGCATCTGCTGCTTCTGTGAGAGGGCAGACGTATGCGCAGTTGCTAAAGCGTCCTGAGGTTCGCGTGGAGATGCTGGTTCCATTTTTGCGCGAGGAGATCGTGAAGCTTGCCGATCTGCGCGAGTATGCGGATGAGGTGATGACTTCGCGTGTGCGCAATGAACTTCGTGCAGTGGAGACGGAGATCAAGTTTGCGGGGTATCTGGAGCAGCAGCGGCGTTCCATTGAGAAGCTGAAGAAGGCTGAGGGGCATGTGATCCCTGCTTCATTTGTGTATCGCGGTATCAGCGGGCTTTCGCGCGAGATGCAAGAGAAGCTGGAACATGTGCGTCCGCAGACGATTGGGCAGGCAAGCCGGATTCCCGGAGTTACACCTGCCGCGGTGACGCTGATTCATCTGTTGATTGAGGTTGAGGGACGTAAGACCGCTAAGGTCTAGTAGCGACGGTTTTTTACCTGACCGAGCAGGCTCCCTCAGCGGCTAAAGCCGGGCGTTGGGTACGGCTATACGGCAGGGCTGAAGCCCTGCCCTTCCGAAAGAAGACGCACTTCGTGCGTTGGATCGTACCTTTGGTGCGATGCCTAGATTAGCTTCGCGAATCTGGGAAACCCATTTTCAGATGTCTCGTTTTCGCCCTAGGCCCACGTCTCAAAAGCGAGACGTGGGGCACCCACTGCATTTCACACCCTGCTCTTTTCCGTTCGCAGGGCGGCTGCCTAGTGCTGGCCTTTGCGGTAGTCGGCTACGTTGGCGTTGTGTTCATTGATGTCGCTGGCGAAGCGGGTGTGGCCTGTGTTGTCAGCTACGAAATAGAGGGCTTCTGTGTCGGCGGGATGCAGCGCGGCTTTGAGAGCTGCGGCTCCTGGTGAACAGATGGGCGCGGGCGGTAGGCCTGCGTGTTTGTAGGTGTTGTACGGAGAGTCGCGGTCGAGATCACTGCGATGGATGACGCCTGTCCAATGTCCTGCGAGGATCGCTGCGTAGATCACCGTTGGATCTGTTTGCAAATGCATGTTGCGGTTCAGACGATTGATAAAGACGCCTGCTGCCTGTGTGCGTTCGTCGTCAAAGTGAACTTCTTTTTCTACAAGTGATGCGAGCGTTACGGTCTGTGCAAGCGATGTGCAGAGACCGGCGCATGCTTGTGATTGTTGAAGATCGAGCAGCGCTGTCTCCTTGCGGAATCGGCGAACCATCGTGTCGAGCATGGTGCGCATTGTGGTGTGACGGCTGAAGCGATAGGTGTCGGGGTAGAGGAAACCTTCGAGCGTATGCGCGTTCGGCGAGAGATCGGTGATGAGGTCTGTGTTCTTCTGCGCGGCTTCAAGGAAGGCCGAGTGAGTGCCGAGACCAGCAGCTTCAATCGCAGCAGCGATGTCGTAGAGGTTGAAGCCTTCAGGGATAGTGACGGCGCGCGTGTAGACATCTCCGCGTGCGATGCGCTGATAGACGGTGAGTGCAGACGCGGGATCGGCGAAGCGATACTCACCTGCTTTGAGATTGCCGCCTTTCCATACGCGAAGAATCAGAAAGGCATAACGCGTACGGATGACGTGTGCGTCCTGCAGCTTTTGCGCCATGGTCTGCGTGCCTGTGCCAACAGGGAGATCGACGAAGGTTTCCTGCGGCGGTGTGATCGGGGCGTAGACAAGATAAGCGGCACCGCCCAGGGCGATGAGTACGAGCAGGAGAAGGAAGCCAAGAAACTTCACGTGCTTAGGGTCGCAGTTTGGAGACGGCGGAGCAAGTGGGCGGTTGGGTGTTCACGCCACTTCATTTTGAGCGTCGCATTGTTAGTCCCGTTTTTAGTCACCCTTTCCGTTTCAACTGCTTGCGAGTTGTAGGTCTTCGGGGTGGATTCCAGATTGGGAAATCCACTGATTTCAGGAAGAAAAAGCTTGCCAAGTTCCCAAGCTTGGGGCGAATATAAGGCGAAGAAAAGGTGGGTAGGATAGTGGGTATACCCACGCCATCTTTTTCGTTAAAGGCTTACGACTTTCGATTTTTTCTCCCCTGAATTCGCGTTGACTTGGGTTTTTACGGGAACTACTTTCGCAAAACCAACATGACGCTATGAGACACCGCATATGAGTTGCGGAGAACCTGCGGGTTTCGCGCGGGCATAAGCCCCCTTATGCCTTCTCCCGGGAGAGACGCGAGATCACGTATGACGACAACCCGTTGCGGACGTGGCTCGTTGGCCCGAGAGCCAGCCACATTCGCAACACAACAGACCGGAGATCGACCTTGGAGAAACGAGGCGGCTACCGGATGAAGGTGAGAAAGAAGCATGAATTACTTGCGCAGGGACTTGAAGGTGTAGGGCAGCCAGGCCGGCTGACCTTGTTGGAAGAGCGTGTTGAGCGGCATGAACGAACGGTGCAGCGCATGAAAGGTGTGGGTGGCGCACTGAGCGTGCTGATGACGTTGTTTCATGTGGCGCTGGATGTGATGCGACATTAGTTGATTGGTAGTTGGACAAAACAGGGCTGCTCCGAATGGGGCGGCTCTATATTTTTTAGGAGAAGAGGATGAATTTCTTGAGGCTGTTTCTGCGTGGGATTGCTGTGCTGCCGAGCCTGATTCAGGGCATTGAGTCGGTTTATGGAGCGAAGACCGGCGATCAGAAGAAGAATGCTGCGCTGGAGATTGTAAGTGCAGCAGTGAAGATGGCGGATGCTGTTGCGAATAAGACGATTGTGAATGCGGATGCCTTCTCGACTGGTCTAGGGCTGGTGATTGACGGCGTTGTGGCTTGTTTGAATGCGAGCATCTGGGCGAAGTAGGTCTTTCCGGGATCGGTTTGCGGAGAGGGAAAGCAGGTCCTTTGATGTCACTTCGTTCAGAATGACGATCTTTCCGTAGGGGGCTAGGATTCGCCAATATAATCAATGTTATGGCTGATAGTCCGCTGATTGGCGTGGTTATGGGATCGAAGAGCGACTACGCGTGCATGGGCGCGGCGGTCCGCATTCTGAAGGAGTTTGGCGTGGCGCACGAGGCGCGTGTGGTTTCCGCGCATCGTACGCCGGACCTGCTGTTTGAGTACGCAGAGCAGGCTCGGCCGCGTGGTCTGCGTGCCATCATTGCTGGTGCAGGCGGGGCTGCGCATTTGCCGGGTATGTTGGCAGCGAAGACGATCGTGCCCGTGTTTGGTGTACCGGTGAATGCGACTTCACTGAATGGCATGGATTCGCTGCTGTCGATTGTGCAGATGCCGAAGGGCATTCCGGTGGGGACGCTGGCGATTGGTGAAGCGGGTGCTGTGAATGCAGCACTGCTGGCGATTGCAGTGCTGGCTACGACCGATGCTGCGCTGGGTGACCGGCTGGAGAAGTGGCGCAAACAGCGCGAAACGATTGTGCGCGCCGAGACGCTGGAAGATGGAGCGACTGCATGAATACCACTCCTGCTGACCTGATGGAAAAACTACGTGGACCGGTGCTGCCGGGAGCGACGATCGGTATCTTTGGCGGTGGCCAGCTAGGCCGCATGATGGGCATTGCAGCACGTTCGATGGGCTATAAGGTTCACGTACTGGATCCCGATCCGGCGTGCCCTGCGGGTTATATCGCTGACAAGGTCATTGAGGCTTCGTGGAATGATCGCTGGGCTGCTGCGAATCTTGCGCGTGAATCTTCGACGGTGACGCTGGAGATTGAGCAGGTTTCCATTACGAGTCTGGATGAGGCTTCGCGATGGGCGCCGATGCGGCCCGGAGCGGCGATGCTGGCAGTGATTCAGGATCGCGTGGAGCAGAAGGATTGGCTGCAAAAGCATGGCTTCCCCGTGGGACCATATCGCTCGGTGCGCTCGCCGGAGCAGTTGGCTGAAGCTGTGAAGGCACTGAATGGGCCCGTGTTTGTTAAGTCTGCGCGCGGTGGTTATGACGGCCGCGGACAGGCGAAGCTGGGATTTGGTGGCGCTGCTGTGGATGATGCTGCACTGCGCCAGGCCTGGGAGGATGTGGGTTCTGCGGCGTGCGTTGCAGAGCGTGCGCTCGATCTGGCAAAAGAGATCAGTGTGATGGTCGCGCGCGCTCCGAATGGTGAGGTGAAGGTCTATCCTCCGGCAGAGAATTTTCACGAAAACCAGATTCTTAGCTGGAGCGTGATACCGGCGAGCATCTCCGATGAATTGATGAAGAAGGCACAATCAGTGGCGAGCGAAATTGCCGATACGTTTGGGCTGGAAGGTCTGCTTGCGGTGGAGATGTTCCTGACTACCGATGGCCAATTGCTGGTGAATGAGCTTGCGCCGCGTCCGCACAATAGCTATCACGGTAGTGAGCGGGCATGCACGACGGGGCAGTTTGAACAGGCGATTCGCACCGCGTGTAACTTGCCGTTGGGTGACGTGTCGTTGGTGCAGCCTACTGCGATTGCAAATCTGCTAGGTGATGTTTGGCTGGACGACGAGGGCAAGGAAAAGCAGCCTGCGTTTGATAAGGCGCTGGCTGTTCCCGGTGTCCGGCTAACGCTGTATGAGAAGCTGAAGCCGCGCAAGGGCCGGAAGATGGGACATCTAAGTGCGGTGGGTGCGACGGCAGAAGAGGCTCGCGAGCGTGTGCTGGCCGCAAAGGCTGCGTTGTAACGAATCGTGGCTTCGCTGGATACATCGCCTGTTGTTGGTATTGACTTTGGCACGACGAACAGTTCGGTGGCGCTTGCGCTGCCGGATGGTTCGGTGCAGTTTGTCGAGTTTCCGTTTGCCGGTGCGCTGACGCGATCTTCGCGGTCGGTGCTATATCTGCAGAAGAAGATCGGCGTTGGTAGACCAGCTTCTGTGTGGAGTGGACCCGAGGCGATTGAACGTTATCTTGCCACGGACAACTTCGAGGATGAGGTGCAGGGACGGTTGATCCAGTCGCTGAAGAGCTATCTGGCTGCGCGATCGTTCAACGGTACTGAGATCTTCGGTCGGCATTATCGCGTGGAAGATCTGGTTGCGAAGATGGTGGGCGACCTGCGTCGTCGCGCCAGCATTGCACTTGGATTTGAGGTGACACGCGCAGTTGTTGGTCGACCGGTTGCGTTTGTTAGCGCGGATAACGATAGCGACAATGATTTTGCGGAAGAGCGGCTTAGGGCCTCATTACTGCGAGCAGGTTTTACTGATGTGCGATTTGCCATGGAGCCGATTGCTGCAGCGCATACCTATGCCGAGGGTATCCAGCGGGAAGAAACTGTCCTGATTGGTGACTTTGGCGGCGGTACCACTGACTTCTCTTTGTTGAGAGTTTCCCCTACGGAACGCGTGGTGCTGGGAACGACCGGCGTGGGGCTGGCGGGTGATGCGTTTGATGCGAAGATCGTGCACTATCTTGTTTCACCTGCGTTGGGTTCTGATTCGATGGCGCGCTCGTTGAACAAGGTTTTGCCTGCTTTGCCAGCGTGGGTTTATGCAAACCTGGAACGCTGGCATACGTTGTCGTTTTTGCGGACGCGGCAGGTGATGGAGATGCTGCGCACCACACAGAAACGCGCGCTGGAGCCGGAGAAGATTGCTGCGCTGATTGCGGTGGTGGAGCATGATCTTGGCTATCGCCTGCATCAAGCTGTGCAGCGCGTGAAGATTGATTTGTCATCGCAGGATGCGACGGAGTTTGTTCTGAAGACAGACGCGGTTTCACTGCGGGAGCCGGTGACGCGCACAGAGTTCGAAGGATGGATCGCGCCTGAGCTGGAGCGGATGGAACGTTCGCTGGACGATGTTTTGCAGAAGACCGGCGTTGCGGTTGCGCAGGTGGATCGCGTCTTTCTTACGGGCGGAACTTCGCTGGTGCCGGCGGTGCGACGCGTGTTTACTTCACGATTCGGCGAAGAGCGCGTGGTGAGTGGTGAGGCATTTACGTCTGTAGCGCAGGGGCTCGCGCTGATGGCGTTTATGCAGACGTAGAAGTTATTACACTTTCTGTTAAGCCGCTCGCTATGATGTTGGGCATGCGTCCCATCGGATTCTTTGCCATCTCAATCACGATCTTCGTTTGCGCCAATGCATGCGGTCTTTGGATTCGAAGGAGATGGTCGGGCGGAGTTGGTCGTGAGTCAGGCTCATTGAAGACGTTGGAGTCTGCAGTTCTGGCGCTGCTGGGATTGCTGCTTGGCTTCACATTTTCCATGGCGGTCTCGCGCTATGACACGCGCAAGGCGTTAGAGATTGAAGAGGCGAATGATATTGGCACTTTGTGGCTGCGCACCTCTTTATTGAGTGACAACGGTCGCGTTGCGGAGCAAGCCCTGATTACGCGTTATGTGCACGCGCGCCTGGAATTTTTTGCGTCTGGCCGTTCGCAGGAGCGGTTTGTAAAGAGTGCAGAGGACACGGCGCGGTTACAGCAGCAAATGTGGGACGTCGCGATGCAGGAAAGCAATCTTCGACGCGATCCTGAGTCGGCACTCTTCGTATCAGTTCTGAACGATTCCATCGATGTAACGGAGAAACGGAGAGCGGCACTGGAGAATCGCATTCCGGCGCCAGCGTGGGTAATGCTGCTGGGAATGGGTGCGATTGGATGTTTGCTGGTAGCGCTGAGCTTTCAAGGCAAGACGAAGGGACTACAGATTATGCTGCCGCTGATATTAGCGTCGACATTGACGCTTATCTACGATATTGATAGCCCTCGTTCTGGATTGATCCGCGTGCAGCAGCAGAGCATGGAGCGTTTGGCGCAGAGTGTTGGAGTTCGTTAACCCTGAGCGAGCCCCTCTCGGTTCCTGCACCGGACCAGTTCCAAAGCATGCTTCCATGCACTGAATTTCCGCTGAGCATTTGTTGTTTCCCGCAAAGGGAACCGGACGCTACTCCTGTTCGGCGTCTTCTACTTCCTCGGCATCTTCTTCATCTTCCTCGTCTTCGTCTGCCTCAGCTTCTTCTTCGTCGTCCAACTCGTCTTCATCGCTCAGGTCGTCTTCACCGGCGAAGGCGAGCGAACGGTTGATCTCATCCTGCAGGCTTTCGACTGCGAAGAACTCAGGGGTATTCTGGATTTCCTCTGTCATCATGTTGATTCTCACTTTCCGGCGGAACTGAAGGTAGGATGCGGTGCAGCACTTACAGTGTGGAGGAAAGCGGTTATTTCTCGATGAATGTGGGGCAGGAAAGAGAAACGGCTGCTGCATTGTCAAAATGCGGCAGCCGTAATGTTCGTAACGATTTAGTGGTTAGCCGATGTCTTCGGACCAGTTCTCCAGGAAGTTCTTGAAGTCGGTCATGAACTTGCCCGCGTCTGCACCGTCGACGATGCGGTGATCGAAGCCGAGGGTGAAGCGCTGCACGCTGCGGACGGCGATGACGTCGCCGCCATCCTTGTCCTGCACCACTAACGCTTCCTTGTTCAGGCCGCCGATGCCGAGGATGGCTACCTGCGGCTGATTGATGATGGGCGTGCCGAATTGCTCGCCGAAGATGCCGGAGTTGGTGACGGTGAAGGTGCCACCTGCCACTTCGTCCGGAGCCAGCTTCTTGTTGCGGGCACGGTCGGCGATGTCGACGATGCCGCGCGCGATGCCGAGGAAGTTCTTCTCCTCAAGCTGCTTGATGACGGGAACGATCAGGCCCCAGTCCAGCGCTACAGCAATGCCGATATTGATGTTCTTGTTGTACTTGATGGCGTCGCCCTGTACGGCGGCGTTCAGGATGGGGTGCTTACGCAGTGCTTCGACTACGGCGCGGGTGATGAAGGGCATGAAGGTGAGCTTCACGCCATTGCGCTGTTCGTACTTATTCTTTTCCTTTTCGCGCAGTTTGACGATGCGCGTCATGTCCACCTTGAAGACGGTGTGGACGTGCGGAGAAGTGGCCTTGGATTCCACCATGCGCTTGGCAATGATGGAACGCATCTTGGACATGGGAACGAGGTCGCCCGGCAGAGGAGCGGCCGGTGCAGGCGTTGCGGCTTTGGCTGATGCAGCAGCGGCAACTGGTGCCGGGGCGGCTGCAGGCTTGGCTCCGCCCTGGATGTAGCCGACGATGTCGTTCTTGGTGATGCGGCCTGCAGAACCGGAACCGGCGATGCCCGCAGCGGCGAGGTCGATGTTGTTGTCCTTCGCGATCTTGCGGACCAGCGGCGACGAGCGTGGTGTTTCACCAGTGGACGCAGTCGCAGCAGGAGCAGCAGCCTGGACGGGAGCGGCAGCAGGTGTTGCTGCGGGAGCCGAAGCAGCCGGTGCGGACGCGCCTGCGGTACCGCCGATAAGGGCGACTACCGTGTTGATGGCAACGGTGGTGCCTTCTGCAGCCTTGATCTCGGTGAGCACGCCAGCGGCAGGGGACGGGATTTCCGCGTCGACCTTGTCGGTGGAGATTTCGAAGATGGGCTCGTC
>NZ_JAEDXV010000002.1:0-273250 GCF_036877645.1 Terriglobus sp. ADX1 | reverse complement strand
GTGTCAATCACATGAATGACACCGTTCGATTGGTACACATCTGCAATGGTGACGGTCGCCATGCCGCCCTTCTCATCTTTCAACATGATCTTTCCGTCATGCGCCATTACCCACAGCTTGCCTCCGCTCACCGTGTTCAGTTCTGCCTTGCCGTGGCCTTCCTTCAACATCTTCTTGATGGCTGCGCTGTCGAGCTTGCCGGAGACCACGTGATAGGTCAGCACCTTCGTCAACATGGGCTTGTTTTCAGGCTTCAGCAACGTGTCCACCGTTCCGGCAGGAAGCTTGGCAAAAGCTTCGTTGGTAGGAGCAAACACGGTGAATGGCCCGGGTCCCTCCAACGTTTCCACCAGACCTGCAGCCTTGACTGCAGCCACCAATGTGGTGTGGTCCTTGGAATTCATGGCGTTCTCCACGATGTTCTTTGTGGGATACATCGCAGCACCACCCACCATGGGATCCTGTTGCGCCACCAGTGAAGGGGCAATTAGGAGAAGCATCATCGAACACAACACCAGCACTCGGTTCTTCATCGTTGTTGTTTCCTCTCGGAAGAGTTGTCTCTTCAACTGCAACTACGCTGTGGCCGATGTAATTGGATTTTGTCCGATCGAAATTTTCTCCTGAATTTGGAGCAAGAAATTTATTTCAACAAAATGCTGCCGCGCTAAATCCACTTCCCTTCGCGAGGGCGTACTTGCTGTGTACGTGCAGTCCAGGACAGGACAATGCAGATTTGCAGTGAACATCCCCAAGGAGGCAGAGCGTGAACAAGCTCAGTCGGCTCGTCACAGAAGATCTTTCCAGGCGCAAGTTTCTCGCGGGCGCCGGCATGGCAGTTACTGCACTGGCTGCGGCCGGTTGCGGTGATAGCAATAACTCGTCAACCACCACACCTCCTCCCACAACCACTCCAACGATCACAGATACGGACATTCTGAACTTTGCTTTGAACCTGGAATATCTGGAAGCAGAGTTCTATTTGCGCGCCGCAACCGGCTCAGGGCTTACCAGCACGGATGCCGGATCCAGCGCAGGTGCGGTGACTGGCGGGTCCATGGTTTCATTCAAGACGCCCGCCATTCAGCAGTACGCCAATGAAATTGCAAACCACGAACTGGCACACGTCCGCTTTCTGCGTAAGGCGTTGGGTTCTGCAGCAGTAAACCGTCCTGCAATTGATCTCACAGCCAGCTTTAATGCTGCTGCATCGGCTGCGGGCATAGGGTCCAGCTTTAATCCCTTTGCGGATGAAAACAGCTTCCTTCTGGGCGCGTTCATCTTTGAAGATGTTGGCGTCACGGCGTATCACGGTGCGGCCAGCCTTCTTACCAGCACATCGAATCTCGGCGCAGCCGCAGGAATCCTTGCCACTGAGGCCTATCACGCAGGCACCATCCGTACGCTGATTGCACAGCTTGGTGATCCGTATCTCACCACCGCAAACAAGATCTCCATGTTGCGTGCAACAGCCGGTGGCGGCGCGGAAACTACGCTGGATGCAGGCCACATCGTCGCGGCAGATTCCAACTCCATCTCCTACGACCGCACGACGGACCAGGTTCTGCACATCGTTTATCTCAGTGCTGCAGCGGGTGTCGTCAGCAAGGGCGGCTTCTATCCCAACGGTATGAACGGCACCATCGCGGCTTCAAAGTCCTAAGGAGGAGACATGGAAAACATTCTGGAAAACAAGCTTCACAATCAAACGTCTCCGGACGGACGTTCACGCCGTTCTGCACTTATGCTTGGCGGCGCCGCACTGGCCGGCATGGCACTGGGCAGCAAGGCGTTCGCACAATCTTCGGGCGTAAACGACAACGACATTCTTAACTTTGCCCTGAATCTTGAATTTCTTGAGGCGCAGTTCTACACGTTGGCAGTCACCGGTACCACCATCGACAACGCTGGCATTTCCACGAAAAGTGGTGGCGGCACAGCCGGTGGAACGGTTACGGTGAAGTCCAATCCGAAGGTTAACTTCACGACGCCCTTTCTTCAGCAATTTGCTGCAGAAGTCGCACAGGACGAACAGAACCATGTGAAGTTCCTTCAATCTGCGTTGGCCGCGAATGCGGTTGCCATGCCTAACATTGATCTTATGAACAGCTTTAATGCCTTGGCCTCTGCGGCCGGACTTGGTTCCACCTTTGATCCATTCGCAAGCGAAACCAACTTCCTCATTGGCGCATTTATCTTTGAGGATGTGGGTGTGACAGCCTATCAAGGAGCAGCAGGGCTTATCACCAACAAGACGTACCTGGACAAGGCTGTTGGCATCCACAACGTGGAGGCTTATCACGCAGCCAGTATCCGCACGCGTATCTTCCAGGCAGGCGCAACGGCCCAGTCCATCTCTCAAGCCATTGCCGCAACGCGCGCCAAGCTGGATGGCACAAACAATGACGACATCGGTGTTGGCGTCAATGGAAGTGCATCCACCATTGTGGACTGCGATAGCAACGGTATGACCTATGCTCGCACCACATCCCAGGTTCTGAGCATCGTCTACGGAGGAGGCGCCGCAGGTAAGGGCGGAGCATTCTTCCCGGCAGCGATGAACGGAACCGTGAAGTAGAACGCGTCCTCCAACGCAACTCTGCAGATAAGCCGCTGTTGTGTGCTGATTTCATCGGCACACGGCAGCGGCTTATCTGCGCCATGTGCATTGGAACTTTGTTTTGCCCTCGTTGCAATCGGTAGTTCAAAACAGTTGTCCTTGCGACAGGATGGAACCGCGGACCGCCCACAGGCGTATGTTGAATCTGGAGCGCTGCTGAGGGTGGCGCTGGAGACATCAATGCAATCGCGTATACACGGCACCACCATGCCCGCCATTGAGTTTTTGCTGCAGCCTGGAGAAACGATCATCTCCGAGGCTGGCGAACTGAGCTGGATGACCAGCAGCATCAACATGCACACGCATACGCAGGCCGCAGGCGGTGGCGGATTCTTTGGCGCCATCAAGCGCATGGCCGGTGGTGGCACTCTGTTTATGTCGGAATACACCGCCGTGGGACAGCCCGGCGAAGTCGCTTTTGCGACGAAGGTTCCCGGCCACATCGTTCCCGTAGAACTGCACGGCGATGGCGACGAGTACATGGTGCATCGCCACGGCTTTCTGTGTGCGACGCAGAACATCGGCCTTGGTGTGGGCTTTCAACAGTCACTGGGCGCAGGCCTGTTTGGCGGAGACGGCTTCCTGCTGCAAAAGCTCTATGGGCAAGGCACGGCGTGGCTCGAGCTGAGCGGCGAAGTCGTTGTACGTGATCTTGCCCCGGGCGAGACGCTGCGCGTGCATCCCGGTCACGTAGGCGCGTTCCATGCGGGTGTCTCATTTCAGATCACACGCGTTCCCGGCATCCGCAACATGTTCTTTGGCGGCGATGGCATCTTCCTGGCTGCCCTGACCGGTCCCGGACGGGTATGGCTGCAGACACTCCCCATTGCACGCCTGGCCCACGCGGTACAGGGCTATATGCAAGTACCCAGTCAGGAAACACGCGCTGGTCTCGGTGCAGGCCTTATCGGCGGCGCGATCGCAGGCATGTTCGACGACCGCTAACCCCTTGGCAGAAGAGCACACGGCATGTACCCTCGTGGAACGAATTTCCACGAGGGTTTTGCTATGCCGGAAGAGAGCACGCCCAGCCGGGCACAATACTGGACAGGTTGGGTGCTGAGCGCGATCCCCGCGCTCATGCTGTTTACAGGCGCGTTCACTGCGCTAAGCGGAGCGGAGATGGTGAAGCAGGGCATGGCTCCATTCGGCATTCCCCTCAGCATGATCCTGTGGGTGGGCCTGTGTGAGCTGTTGTGCAGCGTGCTGTATCTGATTCCGCGCACTGCGCCCATTGGCGCCATCCTGATGACGGCCTACATGGGCGGCGCTGTGATGACACACGCACGCGTTGGTGATCCTATGTGGGTTGTGCCCGTGGTCTTTGGTTTCCTCGTATGGGCAGGGTTGCTGTTACGTCGTCCCACTCTGCGCAAAGTGATGCTGGGCTGGTAAGCTTCTCAAGCATGCGCATTGGCTACTTCGGCGGCACCTTCGATCCCCCGCACCGCGCACATCTTCACGCTGCACTCAAGGCCGCGGACGCCTTTGCGCTGGACCGCGTGTTGCTGGCCCCCACAGCCGTGCAGCCGCTCAAACAGAACTCGCCCGGTGCGGGCTTTGAAGACCGCATGGCAATGACGCGTCTCCTCTGCGCAGAAGACCCAAGGCTGGAAGTCACCGATCTGGATGCGCCACGCGCCGACGGATTGCCCAACTACACCGTGGACGCGCTTGCCAAGTTGCGTGCGCTCTATCCCGACGCATCGATCTTCGTCATTGTGGGAGCCGATAGCTTCCTGACGCTACGCCGCTGGCATGAGCCGGAACGCCTGTTGCAAGAGGCCGAGTGGATCGTCCTGTCGCGTCCTGGGTTTGATCTGTATGACCTGACATCGCTACAGCTGTCTCCGCAGCAACGAGAACGCGTGCATCTGTTGACTGATCTGGAAGAAGAAACCTCTGCCAGCGCCGTTCGCGAGCGCCTGCGGCTGGGCATCTCCTGCGGTGACATGCTGAACACCAAGGTGGCTCTCTACATTGCGCGCATGCACCTTTACCATGCCCGTTAAAATCCATCTCGCCCGATACGTTCTGACAGTGGCAGAATAGGCCTGCACGCGTCTATCCTGAGTGTTGTAGAGAAGGAGATCAATGCCAACTTTGGAAGCGAACCGTTTGCTTGCCGCAGCAGTGGACGCGGCAGACAGTAAGAAAGCGGAAGATATCCGCATCCTGGCACTGGACCCATCGGAAAGCTCGCTGACGGATTACTTCCTGATCTGCAGCGGCACCAACGAACGCCAGAACGTCGCCATCTCAGACGAGATTGAATACCGCCTGAAGAAGGACTTTGGCGTTCTGCCGAACTCAGTGGAAGGCCGTCGCCAGGGCGAATGGGTCCTGATGGATTATGTGGACTTCGTCGTTCACGTTTTCATGCCGGAAAAGCGCGAGTTCTATGGACTGGAGCGCCTGCGCAAGACTGCGAAGTCCATCAGCGCAGCCGACCTGAACAGCGAGATCAAGGCTGCCGTAGCCAAGACACGCGCAAAGGCTGGCACCACCGCAGCCAAAGCACCTGCTGCAAAGAAAGCCACGGCAAAGAAGGCAGCGGTGAAGGTTGTAGCAAAGAAAGCCGCACCGAAGAAGACCGCGGCAAAGAAGGCTGTTGCAGCGCCGAAGAAGGCGGTCGCAAAGAAGGCTGCCAAGCCCGCAGTGAAAGCTCCGGCTGCCAAGAAGCCTGCAACGAAGAAAGCCGCGGCAAAACGCACCCGCAAATAACCATTCCATCAAACAAATAGAAGCGCCGCCGGATCTTCGGATCCAGCGCGCTTCTATTTGTCCGGTAGTCATGCAGTACGGCAGCAAAAAGCGATGCGGAGAGCTAAGGCTCTCCGCATCGCTTTCTCCGGGGGATAAGTTAGAAGTTCAGCTTGAGCTGGAACTCCGTGGTACGGGGTGCACCCACGCTAAAGGTACCGGAACCACGCTGCGTACGGCCGTTGTTCAATGCAGCGTAAGTGTTCGGCGATTGCAGGTAACCCGAGCTGGTCACAGTCGAGCCGCCTGCAGTATTGGCGTTGATCAGCGTGGTGGTGGTCGAAGTTGCGTTTCCGAAGTTGGAGAAGTTCATCACGTTATAAAACACGACGGACGGCTCCAGGCTCAGGCCTTCACGAAGACGCGAGAAGCGGATCGGGTAGGCGAAGTTGAGGTCAAGAGAACGGAATGCAGGATTCCCAATCGGAGTGGCAGAGGCAGGGGTTGCGATCTGCTGGATCGTCGCTCCCATCGCCGTCATCTGCGCGTTGGTTACCAAGCCAGCGTTCACCAGTGCCTTACCAGCGGGTGTCAGTGTACCGGCATAGGTGCTGTTAAATGTGCTGACGTAGCTATTGAAGTTCTTCGGCTGGATCTGGTGCATGTAGCTACCCACACCGGTCTTCGGAGCAATGTCGCCCGTCGTACCGTCACCCGTGATATCCGAGAGGAAGATGCCACCGTTTGCCGTGCCATCACTTGTGGTCGAATCTAAGTACAAGGTGCCCGGAGCCGCGGAGTAGAAGTGGCCAATGAAGCCAACGCGTGGGCCGTACTTCAGCGTCGCTGATCCGCCAAAGTTCACTTGGTGCTTGTGGTCCAGACCATTGCGTCCCATGAACTGGGTCGGGTTATCGTTATCAACAGCGGTATTGTTGAAGAACTGGTCAGACTGCGTTCCTACTCCGGTGCCCATATTCATGACGCGCGACAGGTTGTAGGACACCTGAACGTTCGCAGACTGAATCCCCGGAGCAGGGTGGGTCGCATTCTCGCGGAAGACCAGCTGAAGTGCGTCATAGCCCGAACGCCCCTGAGGCAGAATGACTGCACCACTGCCGAGCAGAGGATTCGCGCCGGGGAAGGCTGCACCGAAAGCTGGAGTTCCACCGATGTTACCGACCGGGTATCCGCCCAAGTAATTCGCGCCGCCATCCAGCCCCTCAGCGGCAAAGTCACCGATCATAGCGCCGTTGTTAATCGCGCACTGCGCATTTGCGGTGGCAGTACCTGCTCCAGTACAACCGAACGCCTGTGCCGTTGCGGCAATTGCATTCGTTGCCGCTGTGCTGTTCAGGTAGCGAGCCGCACCGATGTGGTTCAGATCCGTCTGGAGGGGGATCTTAATCGTGCTCTGGTGAACGTAGTTGGCCGCAAGTGTGGCGTTTTTGAAGACTTCACGCTGGATACTCGCATTGAACTGCTGCGAGTAGGGTGTGCGGTAAGGTTGGGCATAGATACCAGAGGCGTTCAGAGTCTCGCCCAGGTAGGCACCGTTCGCCAGACTCGCGTTGGCCTTTGTGACGGACTGGTAGTTTTGCTGCAACTGAACCAGCAGTGGAGCGGCCTGCTTAACAGACAGCGTGGTGCAGATGTTCTGGATGGAGGTTCCGTTCACGCTGGTGACGGTCGATCCATCCGGGAACTTGACTGCATAGCTGCCAGAGCAGACGCTACGATCGTCAAAGAATGCGCCGGACTTCAACAGCGCGTTACGGGCATTTGTCGTGTTGTTGAAGACATCGCCCTCGTAGTAAATACCGTAGCCGGCACTCAGTACGGTTTTGTGGTTACCAGGAGCGTAGTTGAAACCGATCTGCGGTCCGAAGTTTGTCCAGGGCTGATGAACTCGAGTGGCGCCCAGGTTGGACTGCCATAGCGACAACAGGCCCGTGGTGCCAGCCAGACCAGCGCAGGGATTGGTTCCAGACGTGAAGGCAGAGGTATCCAGATCCGCGCAGGTCGGCAGATTGATGTCCTGATTGGCGCGGCCTGTGTCCACACTCCAACGAACGCCTGCAACCAAGGTGAAATTCGGCGTGATCTTCCAGTTATCCGACAGGTAAGCACCGGAGCGCCAGTCGCCTACGCCGCCACCGGGCAGATTGAAACCAGAGTTCTCTGTGAAGTAGCCCTGACCGTTGCCAATATAAACCGTACCAACGTGATAGCCGTTGATAGGGTCCGTGGGGCAAGCCGCTGCACCAGAAGCGCCACCGCAATTTGCAAGCTGCGTGGAGAGCGACTCAGATGCGCGCGGGCTGAGACCGAAGAAGGCCGCGAAGCCACCACCAAGGATACGGTTCAACGAGTAACCGAAACGGACGTTGTGCGAACCACGCGTCCAGCTACCGTCATAACGGAACTGCTTATCCGACTGGAAGGTGCCCTGCGGGGCAAGGTAGTTCGGGCCAGCGTACAAGCCCTGCGCCGAGTTATAAAAAGCGAAGCCGGGCAGCGGGTTGTAGACAGAGGAGTTGCCTGCTGTCGCGTCGCTGATTAGGTTGTGGAACTTCTCATACGATACGCGGAAGGAGTGCGTGAACTTACCTGTCGCAAAATCCGCGCCACCAGCAATACCGGGGGTGTTATCGCGGTTTGCATACAGCCAGTACCCATAACCATAGTTCGACGCCACCGAGTTCACGTTGTAGTTACCACGAACAAAGTAGTGGCCACCGAACGGACCGTTGTAATCCAGGCGAGCCGTTGAATAGGTTTCACGATAGGGGCTGGGGATGGCGGGGTACTGCGCGGCAACTGCGTTGAACAGCGCAGATGCACCCGTGGAAACAGGCGAAGCCGCCGAAGAGTCCTGCTTGATGCGCTCTGCGTTACCGAAGAAGAACAGCTTGTCCTTGATGATGGGGCCGCCGATGGACCCACCGAACTGGTTCCGCTGGAACGGAACATCAACCGCGTTCTTCGTCAGAGCATAGCCTGCACGGTGATCCTGGAAGTTATAGAACAACTGTCCGTGCAGCGCATTGGTACCGGAGTTAGTGGAAACAAGCACCAGGCCGGTTGAAGTAACATCGCCGCTCACGTCCGAGTTCGAACGGTTCAACTGGAACTCGCTGATCGCGCCCTGCGACACATTGAAGATCGTGGTGCCCACGGTCTCGTCGGTGATGTCCTGACCGTCAAGCAGAATACGCGTGGTACGGCCAGAAACGCCGTCGACTGAGATAGCCGAGTAACCGGCCTTGGTGGGATCGAACGATTCACCTGACTGCAGGATGACACCCGGTTCAATCTGTGCCAGATCCAGGAAGTTACGGCCGTTCACGGGGAGGGTATCAATCTGCTGCTTGGTGATAACGCCACCCACGGACACCTGATCCGTGTTCACCTGCACATCACCAGCGCTGACGCTGATTTCTGTGCTGGATTGCCCCACAGAAAGCTTGTAGCTACCGGACGTGGCCGTGCCCGTACGGACGACAGTCGTTACCGTGGTGGTCTGAAAGCCAGCCGCAGTAACCGTCACGGTGTAGTTTCCGGGGTTGAGAGGACCTACCTGATAGTAGCCGGACTTGTCGGTGGTCAACTCTTTTTTGAAGCCGGTGTCCGTGCTGGTGATTGATATACCGGCGCCGCTGATTGCTGCGCCCGATGGATCGGTAATCGTACCGCCGATGGAACCGCCGTTAACCGAAATGGCCTGAGCCAATACGGAAGGGGAGAGGATCACCGGCGCACCGGCGAGAGTAACCGCAGCCAAGGCCAGGCGGACAAAATGTTTCTTCATCAATGAGTATCCTCAAGAGAGCTGTCGTGAGCAGGACTTTGGCCTCTCGGCCAAGATCCAATAAGGGGAAAACAGTCTTGCGACATGCGTTATTGCACGAGGAGTACCAATTCGGTAGAGGACAGGGAGATGGCAAGTTATGACGCGTTATGACAGCTTTAGCGTCCCAATGCCAACCTGATATATCTGCTTTTTCATAGAACATTCTTGCGAATTACATAATCTTCAATTTTGAACTGCGCGACAGAAAGGTGCATCGATGGCGATTCAAGTAACGTTGCTTTCTGTGCGCCCCGGTGCCGCACATCATGCCTCGCTTGAAGCCGTGTCACAGGATTATTTACAGCGCTGCGGCAAGACGTTGCCATCGACGCCGCGTGTTTTTCGTAATGAAAAAATGTTGCTGGATTTTGTGGGTGATGAAAAACGTGCGGGCGCTGCGTTCTTCTGGATCGCTGATCTCGGCGGCAAATCACTGGACTCTATCGCATTTGCGGAACGCATTCGCGAAGCGCGCGACAACGGCATTCGCCGATTGATGTTGGCCATTGGGCCTGCGGACGGATGGTCTGATGAAGCTCGGAAAATCGCTGATCTGCGCATCTCATTAGGCGCTATGACGTTACCTCATGAACTGGCATGGCTTGTGTTGTCAGAACAGATCTATCGCGCGTCGACGATTCTGCAGGGACATCCGTATCACCTGGGCCATTAAGGACATACTGAATCTCATGACAGATGCAGGAACACAGCGGCAGGGGCTGCTCATCATTCACACAGGCGCAGGCAAAGGCAAAACCACTGCCGCGCTGGGCACAGCTATGCGTGCTGCGGGCAATGGCATGCGTGTGCTGGTGCTGCAGTTTCTGAAAGGCTCGTGGCACTACGGCGAACTCGATGCTGCCGAACGCTTTAACGGCGATTTTGAGATCAAGCAGTTAGGCCGCGGCTTTGTGAAGGTTGGCGGTGCGGAAACTGATCCTGAAGATCTGCGCATGGTGCAGGAGGCGTGGCAGGAAGCTGTTCGCGCAATGCACTCTGGCGAATGGGATTTAATCGTGCTCGACGAGATCAACTACGCCATTGGGTATGACATGCTCGACGCGCAGGCCGTTACAGAGGCGCTGAAAGAAAGACCGCAGATGTTGCATGTCATCCTGACGGGACGCAATGCGCATCCATTATTGGTAGAGCTCGCAGATACGGTCACGGAGATGCGCGAGGTGAAGCACGCCTACACGCGCGGCATTCTGGCGCAGCGCGGTATTGAATTCTGATAGATACAGTTGCTCTTGCAGTCTTCGGAACAGTACAGTCTCCGATATGCGTTCCAGATTTCTGACTGTCTTTGCCCTCGCGGCGCTTGCCGCTGTGCCCTCTTATGCTGCTGGACCAGCGAAAAAAACCTCAGCCCAGCCAAACACCGCATCGCTTGCCGCGCATGTGCATGCTGACATGGACTTCCTGGCCAGCGACACGCTGCACGGCCGCGGTAGTCTGACGCGTGACGAACATCTTGCCGCACAGTATTGCGCCGCCGTGTTTGAAGGCTTGGGCCTGAAGCCCGCGGGTGACAACGGCACCTTCCTGCAGAAGATTCCCGTCGATCTGACCTCACGCATGAACGACCGCACGAAGCAGCGCCTGGCCACCTTTGAAGACACGCCGCGCACCGAAACATGGAACGCCATCGCGATGCTGCCCGGCAGCGACCCCAAGCTGAAAGACGAAGTGATTCTTCTTACCGCGCATCTTGACCATCTCGGCATGTTGAAAGAACCGAAGAATGGCGACGCCATCTATAACGGCGCGGACGACGATGCCAGCGGCACCACCGCCGTGCTGAATCTGGCGCGCGTGTTGGCAGCAGGCAAAGCTCCGAAGCGCACCATCGTATTTGCACTCTTCGGCAGCGAAGAGATGGGCGGATATGGCGCACGTGGCTTCCTCGCGCATCCGCCGGTGCCGCTGGAATCGCTGGTGGCCAACTTGGAGTTTGAAATGATTGGCCGCCCCGATGCTGCCGTAAAGGAAGGCACGCTGTGGCTCACAGGCTACGAGCGCAGCAACCTCGGCCCCGAACTGGCGAAGCACGGCGCAAACATTGTGGCTGATCCGCATCCTAAGGAACAATTCTTCATGCGCAGCGACAACATTGCGCTGGCGCGTCAGGGCATCATTGCGCAGACCGTTTCCTCCTTTGGCCTGCACACGGATTACCACCAGGTTTCTGACGAATTGAAGACGATCGACTTCACACACATGACAGCGGCAATCCAATCCATGGAAGGTCCCGTGCGCTGGCTGGCCGATACGACGTGGAAACCTACGTGGAATCCTGGCGGCAAGCCCGACGCAAACACCACGCGTCGCCCGCCCACACAGTAATAAGGAAACATCAACACGAAGGGCGCGGCTTCGGCTGCGCCGCTTTCTTTTGCCTGCAACGATCTGCCGAATTATTTGGTAACAAAACGAACTACTTTCTGTATTACGGTGATATACCTTGCAGTACCGCTGTTTCAATCTGTCTTTTGCGTGAGGGGTCATGCCCTTGTTGCAGCTTCCAGTCCGAATGCGTCTGAAGCGAATCGCCGCCGTCGCCTGCGGCGCAGTTGCTGTTGCGGCAATTGTGCTTGGAACCATGGGCCAGTACGGTGGCGCGCCCGCGTGGTGGGAAGCAGGCAGCAACGAACGCATGCCCTTCTCATCCGTCTTTAAGGACAGTAGTGGCGACCTACTCATCTACAACACAGCGGGTGACCTCACCTCTGGTCAGCATCCCTTCTTCCGTCCGCTCGGCACCAATGGGCGTGGATGTATCACTTGCCATCAACTTTCCAACGGCATGAGCGTCACACCAGAGAAGCTGCAGGAGCGCTGGTTAGAAACCACGGGACACGATGCGGTCTTCGCCGCAGTCGACGGATCCAACTGCCCTGACCTTCCGCAGAGCGATCGTGCATCGCATTCTTTGCTGTTGGAGAAAGGCCTCTTCCGCATTCAACAGCAATGGCCCGCGGAGGGTCTTACGCCGGAGTTTCACATTGAAGTCGTGCGCGATCCCACGGGTTGCAATAGTGGAAAAACCTACGGCCTGCACGCTGCCCAGCCTTCCGTATCCATCTATCGCCGACCACGCATGGCAGCGAATCTCCGCTACCTGGAGGCCTCCGACGCATTCACCGCAGACAGCCGCGCCACCACGCTGGAAGCGCAGGCGCAGGATGCTTTTCACAAACACATGCAGGGCCACGGCAACATCTCTGCGGAAGACATGCAAAGCATCGTAGCGTTTGAACGACAGGTTTTCGTCTCGCAGGGACACGACGACACCGGCGGCGACATCTCAAGCTTTGGCGCGCCCGCACTGCTTGGTTCATGGAATCTGGCCCGCGCCGCAGCTCTGCCGAATGGCAACGGTATGACGCTTGACCATTGGGCAGGCACATCGAACGCACCGGAAAATGAATTCCGTCGTTCCGTGGAACGCGGCAGCGTTGTCTTTTCGTCACGCACCTTTGCCATCACGCAAACAGCGAATCTGAAGAACGACAAAACCACACAAGGAACCTGCACCACCTGCCACAGCGAACGCCGCACCGGCGCAGCAACCACACAGGCATGGATGGACATCGGCACATCATCAATGCCGTGGGCTGGCGATCAGAAGGACCTGCCACTCTTCAAGATCACATGCAATGCAAAGGCGACGCCGCATCCCTATCTTGGTCGAGTTATTTACACGAACGATCCCGGACGTGCATTGATCACAGGAAAATGCGCTGACGTGGGTTCACTGGTAATGCAGCAACTGCGTGCACTGCCCGCACGCGCACCGTACTTCACTGCAGGTTCCGCGAAAAACCTGCGCGCCGTGGTGGACTTCTACGACCGCCGCTATCAGGCGCATTACACCGAACGCGAGAAGCAGGACCTGGTGAACTTTCTCAGTGTGCTTTAGCGCTTGATGCGTTCTTCCAGGTTGCTCTTCGCCGCCATCAACTTCTGCACCAGCGGATGCTCCATGGCATCTTCCTGCAACTGCTCAGACATGCTCTGCCACACCATGCGATTCTCTTCTTCGCTCAATCGAATCTTCACGGCGTTCTGATAGCGGTTACCCTGAATGTCCTCGGCATGGATGATCAGCAAGACTTCTTCCCAGTCTTTGCCTGCGGCCATACGATGTTCAAAATCGACGACCTCTTCATTGCCCGAACCCAACACTTCAACATGCGAGTTCTCTTCAAAGTGCTTCGGCGGTGCAATGAAACCGGGCCTGCGCGGGATGCCATTCGCCACAGTACTGCGACGCGCAACCCAACGGCAAAGATTCAACGCAGGCCCGTGGCCCACATTGCGCAGTTGAACTTCAACCTCTTCGCCAAACCGCTGCACTCCAACCACCTGCACCAGCGGCCGCTGCGAAGCACGCATCGTAGCTTCCGTGGCCACCATCATGCGTCGGGTATAACGCGTGTAGTAGTAGACGATGATCAGGGTGAGGACACTTCCCCAGGCCGCCACCTGGCTTGATCCAATAAATAACCACTCGAAGAATCCTTCGAGATCTTTCAGGCTTGGCAGCATTCGCGCAGTGTAGCGCAAACGCGCTCTTTCTCGAAGTCTTGAACTTGCAGGATCTGTCGCTCAGGCATGCGATAAGCTCCGCAACCGCTGGCATGCCTCATCCAAATCGGCATCGCGTTTGCCAAAGCAGAAGCGCAATAGATTCTCGCCGCCGCCTTTGCGAAAGAACGCAGAACCCGCAACCGCAGCGACACCAGTACGTGCCAGCAGATCGCGAGCTTTCGCCGCGGCTGTAGCTCCATGCAACGGTGTTGCATCCGCAACGATGTAATACGCTCCATCTGGTATATGCGGCGTAAGCCCTGCGTCCTGCAATGCAGCAACGGTCTGCGCACGTTTGCGATCGTGCTCTGCAGCAAGCTCCGTGTAAAACGATGGCGGCAACAACTCCAGGCCTGCAGCACAACCGTGCTGGAATGGCGCCGGTGCGCAGATGTATACCGTGTCGGAGAAGAACCCAATCGCGGGTATCCACTTTGCATCGGCAATCAGATACCCCACGCGCCATCCGGTAACGCTATACGTCTTCGAGAATCCTGAGATGGTAACAGTGCGTTCCTTCATTCCCGGCAACGTCGCCATGCTGATGTGTGTGTGACCGGGATAGATGAAGTGTTCGTAGATCTCATCGGAGAGCACAAACAAATCCTGCTCCATAGCGATATCAGCAACCGCCTGCAGTTCCTCACGGGTGAAGACCTTGCCACAAGGATTCGACGGAGTGTTCAGCACAATAGCGCGCGTCTTCGGCGTAATCGCTGCACGCAACGCATCCACATCCAGCGCCCACGTGCCATACTCCAGCGGCGCAATCACGGGCACCAGTCCAAGTCCGCGCAGCGTGTAGATGTGATACCCGTACATCGGTTCAAACAAGATGACTTCATCACCGGGATCCAGCAGCCCACGCGCTGCGCAATAAAACGCGCCGGTAGCACCGCTGGTGATGAGCACTTCACGTTCCGGATCAACGGGCATACCGCTACGTCGCGACCAATCGGCAGCCACTGCATCGCGCAAACGTGCAATGCCATCCAGCCGTGTGTAGATGTTGAAGCCCGCATCCATTGCGGCCTTTGCGCCTTCCATCACAACCGCAGGCACATCTGTATCGCAGATGCCCTGCGACATATTGATTCCGCCCGCCTGTTCGCACAACACGCTCATGGCGCGGATTTCGCTCTGCACGGTGATGGGCGCCGATGCGCTGGTTCGCAGCTTGCTCATGCAGCCAATCTTAGCGTTTTGGCGGATGTTGTTACAGTGCCGCGGCCATCCTCTGTAGAACTTTCTGCGTAGATGCAGCATGCGAACCAAGCTGCCGGCTGGTTTCTTCATGAGCAGCCTGCCATAGCGGCTGGGCCTTCGCCAGCTTTCTGCGACCAACCGCTGTCAGCGAATAGTCCACCTGCCGCGCATCCTCTGCAGACCCCTTAGCCACAACAAGACCGGCTTCGATCATGCCGCGAAGGTTACGCGATAGCGTCGTCTTATCCACCGCGAGTTTCTGAGCCAGCACGCGACCGCTGCAACGCTCCATCGCATGCAACACACTCATCGTTTCAAACTGATTTGACGTAAGCTCAGTTGGCGCCAGCGCCGCGTCATACTTTGCGGTAAGCAGGCGAGAAACACGGCGCGACTCCGCACAATAACAAAACACCGTTTCACTTCTCCTTAGGAAGAAGGTAATTCAGCGGGCTGAGCGGCCCCACCGGGATCAGATCGAACTTCATAATGCCCGCAACGCCCAGTGGCAACTTTTCCAGTAAAGAATGCGCTTCATCCGTGCTGGTGACATTCATCAGGAACACCACACCACGCTGATCCTTGCGCACGTACCACTGGTCAATCTTCCCCGCCAGGTACAGGCGCACTGTATCGGAAACTTCCTGCGGCATGATGTTTGCCGTTCCGCTCGCAGGCATGTTCACGATGCTGCCGATGGCGATGACCTTCGTTGTCGGTACGGCAGGAAGTGATGGAGCAGATGGCGTCTGCGCACACGCAACTCCGCCAAGAGCAAAAAGAAATCCGAAAACAACCTTAAACAGCCGCATGCAATCCCCTTTCATTCCGTCTTCCATATGGTTGTATATACAACTATATGGATAGTCAAGGACGATTTCGTGAATCGCAAAAGGCTAGGAAAAGACGACGGTCCCTTGATGGAAAAGAATCTGCCATCCCTGTTCTGTACGAAGCCAGAGCGTGGAGCGCAGCGTGATGCGTTCCTTCTGTTGCAGGCGATAGGTCAGCAGGAAAGTATCCGCGGCAAGACAACGCAACGCGTGATCCGAAGTGATCCAGCCTGCTGCCTCCGCGTCGACCGGCGGCGCGGAAGCCAGATGCTTCAGAATGAAGGCGCGGTCATAACGAGCACCGGAAGCGCCGATCTCCCAGTAGTCATCCACCATGCGGCGTGCGAAATCATCCAGCGTTACACCGAATGCATGTGTGTGGAAGATAGGCTCCAGCGCACGCAACTCTTCCAAAACGGAAGCGATATCCAGATGCTCCATCGTACTTACTCGAACTGAAGCATCACTTCGTCGATATAGCACCAGCCCCAGTCGTCACCCGGCTCAACAGATTGCATGATGGGATGGTTCGTTGCATGAAAGTGCTTCGTGGCGTGCTTCCCTACCGACTGGTCACAACAACCCACATGGCCGCACGTAAGGCACATGCGCAAGTGCACCCATCGGCCGCCAGTTTTCAAACACTCTTCGCAGCCGTTCGTGTTGGGCGAAACATCGTTAATCTGGTCGGTATGTGTGCACGTCGCCATGAAGCACTCCTTACTGGCGTAACTGTACCAGCGTTGCGCCCTGTCCGCCTTCGTTATAGGGCGGCTCTTCAATACTGATCACATGCGGATGCTTGCGTAGATAATCGCGCAGGCTGCGGCGCAGGATTCCCATACCTGTGCCATGCACCACGCGCACCGTTGGTCGTCCTGCAAGAAACGCCTGGTCAAGGAAGCGTTCCACTTCGTCACGAGCTTCATCCGCTGTGCGACCAATAACATTGATCTCGCCCGGCACCATATCCGGCTCGCGTGCCACCACCTTGATACCGCGCTTCTGCGCATGCTGAATGGGCGACTGCCGCGGCGCAGGCACCGTGACGTGCGCAATGTCATCCTTCGGTACACGCATCTTCATGGGCCCGATGGACACTTCATACGTGCGGTCGTCGATGATGCGTTCTACCTTCGCATCACGCCCCATCGACTTCAGCCGCACCATATCGCCCGCACTCACAGCACTCACAACATGTGGTCGCGCCGCTGGATCTTTCTTATCTGCGCCGGAAACGTGCGCCACAACCGTTTGATTGAAGCTCTCCTGAAACTCGCGCTTCAAACGTGCGATGCGACGATCCGCCTCTGCGCTTGCTTTAACCTTCGCGCCCTTGTCCTCAATGGACTTCACGCTCTCGCGCATCTGGTACTCAAACTCCTTCATCAACGATGCGAGTTTGCTCTCCAGTTCGCGTGCGCGCTTGTGCTGTTCGTTCTTGCCTTCCGCTTCCAGGCGACGCTTCTCGCGCTCCACTTCCATCTCGCGCAGACGAAGATCATTACGCTCTTTCGCGACGGCCGTAAGCTGCGTGTGCAGTTCATCGAGGAAGCGAGCAATGTCCGCAGACTGCGTCGTCACCGAAGCACGCGCAGCTTTGATGATGGATGCTTCAAGCCCCAGCCGCTCGGCAATGTTGATACCGCTCGACGCGCCGGGAACACCCATGCGCAATTCATACGTGGGCGCCAGCGTGCGTTCATCAAAGCCGACGGCAGCATTCACAACACCCGCATGTTTTGCGGCGTAAATCTTCAGCGACGTGAGATGCGTCGTAATGATGCTCCAAGCGCCCAGCATCAGGAATCGCTCGCTAATCGCAACCGCAAGCGCAGCACCTTCTTCCGGATCGGTCGCAGAACCAAGCTCATCCAGCAGCACCAACGCGCGATTGTCCGCCTCGCGCGCAATTTCGTTCACATGCGAGATGTGCGCAGAGAACGTCGACAGATTGCGCTCAATCGATTGCGCATCACCAATGTCCGCATACACGCCGGAGAAGATCGGCAGCCGCGCATTCGTTGCAGGGACAGGCAATCCAGCCTGTGCCATCAACGCCAGCAAGCCAACCGTCTTCAACGCAACCGTCTTACCGCCCGTGTTCGGACCGCTGATGATGAGCTGCTTCGCTGCACCCGGCAGGCTAAGCGTCAGCGGCACAATTTTCGCGCGCTCTTCGAGCATGCGCAGTTGCAACAGCGGATGACGCGCCGCATCCAGACTCAACGCAGCGTCATCGCCGTGCGGCTTACCGTCAGTGAACACAGGGCGCACACAATCCAGTTCCTGCGCAAAGCGCGCATAGGCAAAGTGCGCTTCCATGTCCGCAAGCACTTCCGTGCCACGCGCAATAGAACCCGCCTGCTCGCCCACGGCCTGCGTCATGGCAACGAGAATGCGATGAATCTCCTGCTGCTCTTCATCCAGCAGGCGCACCAGTTCGTTGTTCTGCTCGATAGTCTCCATCGGCTCCACGAACACGGTCTGCCCCGACGAAGAAGAACCATGCACAACGCCCGGCACGCGACGGCGAAACTCCGTCTTCACCGGAATCACAAATCGCTCACCGCGAATGGTGATCAGATCTTCCTGCGCGCCGCCCTCTGCACTGACTGCACGCAACTGCCGACGCAGGCTTTCTTCAATCGCCTTGTGCTGCCGCTCCATCGCCTTGCGAATGCGCGCAAGCTCCGGCGACGCCGAATCTGCCAGCGAACCATCCGACTCGATCTTGCCGCTGATCAGTTGCAGCAGCCGATAGAAGTTCGTCTGCACCACGGGCTGCGAGATGGCCGTAACCGTCGGCCAGCGATCGCGAATCTCATCGGGCGGCTCGGCAATGAGGCTGCGCCAGTCAGCAATGTGCTCCGCCAGCTCCGCAATGCGGCGAAGCTCCAGTGGCTCCAGCGATGCATCGGGGATGCGCGCCTTGTCCAGTAGCGTGCTGGCATCGAAGAGGCCGTGAAAGCTGAACGCCCCACCGGCAACGAGAAAGAGACGTATCTCCGCAGTAACGGTCTGTGCTCGTTCAATCGCCTGCAAGTCACGCGAAGGTTCTAAGGCCAGCACGCGGACGCGTCCCAAAGAAGACTGTGTCCGGCTTGCAAGATGCTCCCGCAGGCGCGGCCATTCCAGCGCGGCGGGGCTTGTCTGACGCATCAAAGTAGGTTCTGCCACATGTCCATTGTATTTCGCCTACCGAAATACGGAGGCATTGAAGGCCCCTGGATATGGGAGTTAAAGGCATCTATCGCAATCGGGAAAAATCTATGAATTTCGGGATAGTTATCGATAACTATTTTTCAGTTAAAAGCGTTTTGATCTCTTGACTATTGATAATCCCGACCGGTAGAACGCGTAGGGCTTAAGTTCGCCAGGGATATGTGTTGCGAACCAGCTCTTGTTTCACTTGGAGGCACTATGTACCAAAGACACCACCTCGTGAGATCGCTCCTTGCGACCTCACTGGCGATTCCGCTCGCTATCAGCGCCGTTGCGCAGTCCGATAGCTCCGCGGTATCGGGCACCGTCACCGATCCGACTGGCGCCGTCCTGCCCAATGCGAAGGTCACCCTTCGCAACCAGGCAACGGGCGCGGAAAACACCGTTACCAGCAACGAAAGCGGCCAGTACACCATTCCCAACGTTCGCCCCGGCACCTACACCGTAACGGTGGAAGCCAGCGGGTTCCAGGCATTCAAGACCAGCGGCGTGCAGGTCGACCCGTCGATCGCTAAGCGTGTGGACGCACCGATGAAGGTCGGCGACACGAGCAGCAGCGTGGTTGTGGAAGCGAACACCAACACCGTGCAGACCGAATCAGCCGTTCTGGGCCAGCTTGTTACCCAGGAGCAGGTCAAGAACATTCAGCTCAACGGCCGTAACCCGATGTACCTGGCCCAGATGGAGCCCGGCGTTGTACGTAACGCGCCGATGGCAAACTTCAACTTCGGCCTGGACAACGGCATTAACATTGGCGGCGCACGTAGCCAGGAAAGCCTGTTGACCCTGGACGGCGCTCCGATGGTGCGTACCCGTTCCAACGGTACTTCAATCGGCGTAGCAGACGTGGATTCCACCAGCCAGGTGCAGGTCCTCACCGGCAGCTACCAGGCTGAGTATGGCCGTTCCGACGGTGGTCAGATCCGCATGGTTCCCAAGAGCGGAACCTCGGACTTCCACGGATCGGCGTACGAGTATCTGCGTAACAACTTCTTCAACGCCAATACCTGGTCACGTAAGCTGCCTTCGAACCCTGATGCAACACGTCTCCATCCGCAGGCCTTCCGCTACAACCAGTTTGGTTGGAACCTGAATGGCCCTATTTATATTCCTGGGCACTGGAACAAGGACAAGTCAAAGCTCTTCTTCCTCTTCGGTCAGGAGTGGGTGAAGTACATGGTCGGTGCCACACAGACCAACACGGTGCCGTCGATCGCCATGAAGGGTGGCGACTTCAGTGAACTGCTAGGCGCCAATGCCAAGCAATATGGTTATAACCCGGGCACGGTGATTAACCAGCCGGGCACTAACACGCCGTATCCGAACAACATCATTCCAGCAAACCAGCTCAGCGCAAACGGTGTTGGCCTGTTGAATGCGTTCCCGGCGCCGAATACTGCAACGGCGAACTACAACTGGATTGCCACCGCCGCCGCACCGCAGACTCAGCGTAAAGATACGCTGGTGGTCGATTGGGTCCCCTCAGACGCACACCGTATCCGTCTGACCATCCTGAATTACACGTTCCACATGACGTCTCCCTTTAACGGCAACTTCAATAAGCTGCCGCAGAAGTGGAGCCGTCCGAACCAGATTGCCGTCCTGCACTACTCCTGGAACATCAACCCGACCATGGTGAACGAAGCTATCGCTTCCGCCTCGGGCGAACACGTGACCATCGGCGTGGATACCTCCAGCGGTCTGTATGACCGTACCAAGTACGGCATCAATTATCCCTTCCTCTTCTCGGCTTCCACAAAGGATCTACCGCTGAAGTATCCGACCATCCAGCTTCCGGGCGCAATCACTCTTCTGGACGGCACACCCTATCCGTCAAAGTCGGGCGGTGTCATCTGGACCTTTGCAGACAACCTGACCAAGGTGTGGGGTAACCACACGGCGAAGTTCGGCGTTTCTGCTGAGTATGCGGGCGAAAACAACAAGGATCAGATCACCGTATCCAACACCCCGGGTTCCACCAACAACCAGAACGGTAAGTTCGTATTTACGGATGCCCGCGCTGGTGGTAGCGGGAACGGTATTGCAAACGCTGCCCTGGGCCTGTTCGACACCTACGGTGAAATCGGCCAACGCTCGTACACGCTGTATCGTGCGTGGTCATATGACGCTTTCGCGCAGGATAGCTGGCACGTAACACCGAACCTGGTGCTCGAAGCCGGTATGCGTTGGAGCTACTACAACCCGTACTACGCGAAGTGGGGCAACCAGTCCGTATTCAGCCAGAAGGATTACAACGCTGGCAATGCGGCCGTTGTGAGCCCGACGAACGGTACGGTAACGGGTACGCAGCAGCAGTTGCTGAACGGTGTGGTTATTCCGGGCAGCGGCTTCCCCTCCAGCGCACAGGGACACGTGAGCGCGGACATTCTGGCGAACGGATACTCCTTCCTGTTCCGCGGATATGACCGTCAGTACTCGCCGACCATCAAGACGAACTTCCAGCCGCGTGTTGGTATTACCTACCAGGTAAAGCCTGGCACGGTAATCCGTGCAGGTGGCGGACGTTATGTCCAGCGCCTCGGCATTACGGACAACGTCTTCACGGGCGGCAACACTCCGTTCCAGCCTTCCGCTTCAGTCTCGCAGGGCAGCGTGGACAATCCTGCAGGTCAGGGTGGATCGTCTAACTATCCGCTGTTGTATTCCTCGCAGGCATTTAACTACCCAAGCCCCGAATCCTGGAACTGGAACGGAACGGTCGAACAGGAGATGAAGGGCCTGGGCGTCCTGACTGTTTCTTACGCAGGTCGCAGGGGTGTTCATCTGGAGCAGTTGAACAATATCAACCAGCTTCAGACCGGAACGCTCTATCAGCCGCAGAACCGGGCTGTAAAGTACGCAGACACACTGCGTCCTTACCAGGGCTTCTACGCAATCAACCAGGCAACAAATGCTGGCGGATCCATCTATCACGCACTGCAGGTCAACCTCCGTCGCCGTATGACGAAGGGTCTGCTCTTCGGTGTTGCCTATACCTGGTCGAAGGCAGAGGACTATGGCTCCGCCAATAGCTTCAAACTGCCCAACGCCTATGACCCCAAACCGAACTGGGGCTTGAGCGACTATGACGCCCGTCATGTATTCCTTGCGAACTTCGTCTATAACATCGACCAGTTCAACCACTCGTCGCACTGGGCAAACCGTGCCGTTCTGGGTCACTGGCAGTTCTCCGGAACTCTCCAGGCTCAGACTGGTCAGCCGCAGCGCGTAACCACCAGCTCGGACATCGCGGGCGTCGGACAGGGATCGGGAAGTCAGTACGTCCCCTTCACGAAGCCTATCCGGACGAGCAAGGCGTTCGCAGGCCAGACCGGTACCGCAACGTGGTTTGACACTACCGCTTTCGCAACGAACACCGGTTCGGCTGTGAGCTGCCCAACAACAAACCAGATCGCAGGTTCCACCGGCGCCGTCACTGTGCCGACTGGACAGTCGACGAACCTGTTGACCTGCACCCTGTTCCCATACGCAGGTCACTTCCTTGGACGCGGTGCACGTAGTGCGATCACAGGAACTGGCTTCCAGAGCTACAGCGCAGCTTTGAATAAGAGCTGGGTTCTGGTTCCGGGTCACGAGAACACGGCGCTTACCTTCCGCGCTGAAGCGTTCAACCTGCTCAACCACCCGACGCCTGACAACCCGAACTTGACCTATGGATCGGCCAACTTCGGACGCAGCACAACCAAGGGCGGCACCTATGGCGCTGATCGTCAGTTCCAGTTCAGCCTGCGTGCATCCTTCTAACCAAACCTGAAATAGCAATACTCTCGGGCCCCGCTTCGGCGCCCGATTTCTTTGTCATTTACTGCCGCAACTGAATGTAGACAAATTGTGGATCGGCTGAAGTCCTTCGTTTTCTATAGCGTCTGTACGAAAACGTACAATATTAAGCATGCAGTTTCCCGTGACCCGCATGCGCCGCCTGCGCCGCACCGAAGCGATGCGTTCGCTGACGCGCGAGACCTTCCTGCAGCCTTCGCAGTTCATCTCTCCGCTGTTTATCTGTCCCGGCGAAGGCGTACGGAAGCCGATCAGCAGCATGCCGGGTGTTTTCAATCTGTCCGTCGACGAAGCCCTGAAGGAAGCCGCGGAATGCGCCAGCCTGGGCATCGGCGGTCTGCTCCTGTTTGGCCTCCCTGAAAGCAAGGACCTGGAAGGCAGTGGCGCCTATGCGGACGACGGCATTGTGCAACGCGCGTTGCGTGCCCTGAAGGCCGACTCCGCGTTGCAATCACTCGTGATGATCGCCGACACCTGCCTCTGCGAATACACCAGCCACGGCCACTGCGGCCCGCTGACCGGCGAAGGAAACGACTGCACCGTGGACAACGACGCCACGCTGCCGCTGCTGGCGAAGACTGCCGTCTCGCAGGCCCGCGCCGGTGCTGACATCATTGCACCCAGCGACATGATGGACGGCCGCGTCTCCGCCATCCGCGATGCGCTCGACGAAGCCGGATTCGCAGAAACGCCCATCATGAGCTACGCCGCAAAATTTGCCTCGGCGTTTTACGGCCCCTTCCGCGAAGCCGCCGATTCCACACCGCAGATGGGCGACCGCCGCGGTTATCAGATGGCCGGCGGCAACGTGCGTGAAGCGATGCGCGAGATTGAGCTCGACGTGGCCGAAGGCGCAGACATGCTGCTGGCTAAACCTGCAGGCCCTTACCTCGATGTGATCCGTGCCACACGCGAACGCTTTGACCTGCCTTTGGGCGCGTATCAGGTCAGCGGCGAATACAGTATGTTGCACGCCGCGTTTGAGCGTGGCTGGCTGGAGAAAGAGCGCGCCATGATGGAAAGCCTGCTCGCAATCCGCAGAGCCGGTGCGGACTTCATAGTCACCTATTTTGCAAAAGAAGCATCTCAGCGATTGCGTTGAAAAGAAAGTAAAAGATCGCGATAGATACCCCGGATGTGGGATGGGAATGCGTTAATTTCGAGCCGTACGCTGAGAGCCGGATATATTTCAGGTTGGTTACACCACGCGAAATCCCACATCGTTCCCGAACGCGGTACAAAGGATGAACAGGCTTCTCACGCATACGTGAGAGAGGGGATGTAGTAAGTGCGAGGCAATCTTTTTGATCTGCTGCTGCTGCCCGTCCTCGTCATCTTCTTTGGCGTACTACAGGCCAGTCGGCCGCAGAGGCGTTTCCGGTTATGGCTCGCCGGCTGGATCTCTATCCTGGCCAGCTTTCTTATTTGGCTTCCGCAAAGCCATCAGCTAGTCGCTAGTCCGCTGCTGGAATCCCTGCGCCTCATACTTCTGTTCGTCGGCGGCCTTCTGTTTGTCTTTTCTTTCGCAGCAGATGGCATCTCTCCTCGCGCTCTGAGCCTGAAGCTGGCCATGATCACGCTGCCCCCGGCGATTGTGGCGGTTGGCACGACCTACGGCTTTCAGCAGCCCGGTTACATCTTTGCCTGCATCGTGGCAGGCGAAGCGATCGCTATCTATATCGCGTGGTGCGTCCTCGGTAGAAAATCGCCTGCATTTCCCTGGATTCTGCTGCTGTGTATTGCTGGAATCGCAGTCAAAACAGTATTGCTGGCCGCTGGCAATATCAGCGCTATTTTGGCCGCCATTCTCGTCCAGATATTCCTTGCCTGCGTCATTCTTCTGCTGGCCAGCCCGCTGCGCAAACACATTGGTGCATGGATCTGCGCTCTGGGCTTTCTGGGATGGGCCACCATGTATGTGGTCTACGAGTTCATCGACATACATCCGGAGTGGGTGCACTCTCTGAACCAGATCTGGAATCTTCCCAAATACATTGCAGGCATCGGAATGATCCTGCTGGTGCTCGAACTCGACACCTCAAAGATCAAGGTGCTCAGCGAAGAGTACCGTCTGCTGTACGAGAGCAATCCGCAGCCCATGTGGATTTACGATCCTGCCACTGCAAAATTTCTTTCAGTGAACGACGCTGCGGTGCAGGTGTATGGCTATCCACGCGAAGAGTTCCTCGATATGACCCTGTACGACATCATGCCGGAAGAGGAGAAGCTCCGCCTCCGCAGCATGATGAATATTCCACTGCAGGATGGACGGCAGTTCTGGCGACATCAACGCAGAGATGGAACTATCTTTGACGTCGACCTTTCCGGGCATGACGTGGTGTTTCAGGGCCGCAAGGCGCGCTTCATCATGGCCATGGACATCACCGAGCAGGAACGTACGAACCGCGAGCTGGTCTATCGCGCACAGCACGATCCCCTCACCGGACTTGCGAACCGCATGCTGTTGGAAGATCGCGCACAACAAGCGATTGCGCGTTCCGCACGCGACGGCAACAAGGTAGCGCTACTTACGCTGGACATCGATCGCTTCAAACAGATCAACGACACCTATGGCCACCTGGTGGGCGACGAATGCCTGAAGGAAATTGCGGGACGCCTGCAATCGCGCGTGCGCGATGCAGACACGCTGGCCCGCACCGGCGGTGAAGAGTTCACCGTCATGGTGGGTGGCCTGCCTTCAGCACGCGGCGCACAGGGCGCGGCAAACGCACTATTGAGCTCCCTCACAAAGCCACTAAAGCTCAGCAACAATGAGATCGCCGTCTCCATGAGCATCGGCATTGCTCTATATCCGGACGACGGACTGGATCTGGATACGATTCGCAAGCGTTCTGACAGCGCGCTCTACAAGGCGAAGCGTATGGGCGGCGGCTGCGCCGTGATGGCCAACGAGCAGAACGAAATTGAAACCCACTCCGCCACAGAAGTGGAAGTCGCTCTCCGTCAGGCACTCTCAAGCAATCAGCTTGAGGTCTATTACCAGCCCATCTACAACAACATTGGCAATCTGACGCGTGTAGAAGCTCTGGTGCGCGGCGGGGATGAGTTCCTGCGCAAAATGGGGCCAAGCGTCTTCATTCCTGTTGCGGAAGAAAGCGGCCTGATTCTTCCATTGGGACATTGGGTGCTGAACGAATCCTGCCGCCAGATGGCAGAATGGCGCGCCATGGGCATTCCGGCTTTTGAACTGGCCGTCAACGTATCGGCCCGCCAGCTTGTGCAGCCAAGCTTCGCGGAGAAAGTGCTGCAGACGCTGCAACGGCATCAGCTATCACCCCAGATACTGCATCTGGAGCTGACGGAAACCACGCTGATGAACGACTTCAGCAGCATGATCCACAGCATGAAGCGGCTCGCAGAAGCAGGCGTACTATTCTCCATCGACGACTTCGGTACCGGCTACTCTTCACTCGCACGACTCAGCGAACTGCCTATCTCCGCCGTAAAGATCGATCGTTCCTTTGTATTGAAGCTGACCGATAACGCACCCGCCGTCGGCATCGTTCGCGCCATCGTGCATATGTCGCGCCACCTGAATCTTGAGATTGTGGCCGAAGGCGTTGAAACTGCTGACCACGTCCGCATCCTGCGCGAACTGGGATGCGATCTCTTTCAGGGCTTCTATCTCGGCAAGCCGCTATCACCCGAGGCGCTGGTGGAGAAGGCGCGCCGCGACGCTCTGGCAACGCCCTTCCAGGATTCTCCCGCGACACGCCTCTCCGGCGAACGTCGCGCCGCACAAGCAAAAGCCGAATAGCGTATCTCTCACAAAACCACTACGCCTGAAACGGCGACGCGCCTGTGCTTTCCAACCACGGATAGGTTGTCGCGGCGCCCTTAAGCTTCCAATGAAACGGCGTACGTGAATCCGTCCAGTCCGTTGGCTCTGCCTGCGGCTTCTGTGCGGCCAGTGCAAAGGCTTCTCGAATCGCTGCTTTTGCACGCGCATCGATGCTGCGAGGATCAGGTGACACCAACAAAATGGATCCGCTCGCCGCTACAGCACGCAGCCACGCCTCTGTTTGTTGCCACGGAATGTCCGGCGTAAACGGCACACAGTCAGCATCCGTGCGATAGAAGGTGTGATCCTGCGGCAAACGAAACGCGAGCGTGTTCACGCCCATACGTCGCGTGCGCTCCCAATCGCGACCGCTTGTGTCATCACCCGTACGCGATGCGTCAAAGATGCCCACCGACAGATGGCCTACCGTATTGCAACCAAGAATGATGCGGTCTTCTCCCGCGACCTTGCGAATGTCCATGTACAGTTCGCGGATAATCTCCGCATTCGTACGACTGCGATCGTGGAAGCTCCAGCCTTCGCGTGTTGGCGAAGCGCCAAAGTCTTTACCCCAACCGCCCAGCAACTCATACGTGGTGAAGTCGTGCTTCAGGAAGTCGTAGCCCCAATCGCGCGCCTCTCGCACAACCTTCAGCACCTGCTCACGCGCATCAGGGACAGTAGGGTCATACGCAAGTTCCCGTGATGTCTGCCGCCAATGCTTCGCGGGCAACAACCACTCCGCAGGCGTGCTGCTGTTCGCACGCAGGGGACGAATCCAGATTCCCGGAGCAGCACCCTTCCCGCGAATCTCTTCCGCCAGCCGCGACAGCGATGGGAAACGCGCGGCATCCTGATAGCCGTCGTCAATGATGCAAAAGGGTGTCGGCCCATGTGCAGGAGCCACCTCCCGCATCAACTCCGCATCGCGCAAAATCCCCTGCGGTGTGTTCTTGCCATAGGCGTAATACCAGTCGTTGGAACCGTACAGAACATCCAGCGCATACTTGCCGCGTTTGCCTGGGACGTTGGTTTCTGCGGCCATCTTGCGGCACAAACTCTTCGCCGCATTCCATGGACTTTCCTGCGTTGGAGGAAGAGTCACCACAGACGCCAGGGCAACCACACGGTCGCTCAGCACCACACCGTTGCCGCCATTGCGCACATCCAGCCACAGCGAAATGCCTTCGCTATCCACCTGCCAGAAAGCCAGCGCAGCGCAACCGGTCTTCACGCCCGCGCCTGCCGTCACACCGCCGTGAGAGGCCAGCAGATACCACGGCAACACCCGCTCCGGCTGCAGCGGCAGCCATGCCAGATCGCCATAGGAGCGCTCCCACGCATCGCCCAATACTTTTACTTCTTCCGAAATCGTTCCATGCCAGCGCAGATGAATCCTCTGCACCGGCATCTGCGGCGCATGCAGCGATATGTCCAATGCGTCCGTGCGTTCCGAAACGGCCAGCTCAAGTCCCGCTGTCGTCCAGCGGTCTCCGCTTCTCTGCAAGCTCACAAACCCAGGATCATCTTTCACTTGCACGCGGACCATGTCCGGGCTACGCAGAACATTCTGCAACGGCGCAATCATCTTTGTGGTAGCGGCAGACAAACGCAGGACACCACCTGTAAAAGCAGCAAACGATCCAGCCTGCAGAAAACGACGTCGATTGAACATGGGGAAAATCCTACATGGAAACACATCTTTACCTTCATATGAAAGCTTTTTCTTGTGTTTTTCATTGCGATTTCGCCCAACTGACCTTACCGTGTAGGAACACATGGGAATCCCGCAAAAGCAGGAAGAGATCGGTGTCACAACGGTTGAGCCCAACAACTACCGGCACTTGGTGCAGCCCTACAATGAACGCCCCACGGTAGAGCTGAAACAGGGCGAGGTGGCATGCCCGTTCTGCGGCAATCCTCAGTTCCGACGTTCACGCCTGCGCTTCGTGGATCTGTTTGAAGTGCTGATGCTGCGCTATCCAGTGCGTTGCACTCGCTGCGCCAAGCGTCAGTTCACTGACATCTACATCGCCATGATGTCGTATCCCGCAAAGTTTCACGGTGGCAGCGTTGCGCAAAACAACACCACATGGAAGGCATGGACAGATCGCTCCACAACCTCCCGCGACAAAGACGTCGCATAAGCAAGGCAGCAGGAAATGAAAAGGGCACGGCGTACGCCGTGCCCTTCGTTGCTCTGGAAAGGAACCTACGCCTGCTTCATGGCCGCAATGGCCTCTTCACGCGCCTTGCGCAGCGTGGGTACCCATTCCTTGCCAGCGGACGGTGTAAACTCCATGCAGATGTAGCGGTCATACTTCAACCGCGCCAGTTCTTTATAGATGTTCGTGTAGAACACCTCGCCCGTACCGGGCTCATGGCGTCCCGGGACATCCGCGATGTGAACCAAACCTACCTGATCGATGTTCTTCGTCAGCTTCTCGATCAGGTTTCCGGCCTGCTTTTGCTCGTGGTAGAAGTCGTACAACACCTTCACCTTAGGGCTTCCGACAAGACGCGTAATCTCAAACGCATCGGCCACGCTGGGCACGGCTTCCATCTTGTATTCCAACAAGTCGATCGGCTCCAACACAATCTCGATATCGTCCTTCGCGCATAAATCCGCGGCATACTTCAGCGTGTCCACAATCGCATCGCGGCGCTGCTCCGGCGTCTGGTCCGGAACACGCGTATATGCCGTGTAGATGAACTGGTTGCAGCCCAGCTGCTTCGCGCCCGGAATGGCTTTCTTAATATCCGCTGTCAGCGCATCGCGCTTCGAGTGATCCGACAATGCATTGCGTCCCGGCACCGCAGAATCAATCGTGATGCCGTACTTTTCTTTCGCCGCCAGCGCTGTCTTCCACTCTGCAGGAGTCCACTTTTCGTACTCGTTACCAACTTCCGCGCCGGTGTAACCCGCTTCGGCAACACGCTGCAGGCGGTCCTCAAACGACAGGCTTCTGTCCATCGTCCACAGCATTACAGAGAATTTGTGCCCACCATTCGCGGCAACGGTGTTCGCTGGCTCCGCAAACGCCTTCGTAGAAGGCAGCATGGCTGCAGCTGCAGCACCAAGGGAAAGCTTATGAAAGTCGCGGCGGTTCATCGTATTCTCCGTCAATCGTTATCTGGTTTCGTTATGCCGTTCGTGCAGCCGCCAGCGCTTCCTCGCGTGCCGCCTTCAATTCAGTCGTCGTGTCACTCAGCGGATAGAACTCCATGCAGATGTAACCGCTGTAGTTCAACCGCGCAAGCTCACGGTAGATATTGGCGTAGTTCATCTCGCCTGTGCCGGGATGGTGACGCCCCGGAACATCGGCAATATGCACCGTTGCCGTCAGGTCAATGTTCTTCCGCAGCGTATCAATCACGTTTCCCGTGCCGCGCTGCTCATGGTACAGGTCGTACAACACTTTGATCCGCGGATCGTTCAACGCACGCACCAGCGCAAATCCATCAAACGCCGAGTTGATCGCCAGCTTGGCGTTTTCCAGCACATCAATCGGTTCCAGCAGAATCGTAATCTTCGCATCGCCCAGCGCATCCGCGGCAATCTTCAATCCATCGGAGATCGCAGTCCACTCCTGCTCACGCGTAGCCCCTGCAATGTGCGGCCCGGAGTTAAACGAGAAGTGCGACGTGCCCAACTCCTGCGCCACCGGAATAGCTTCTTTCACCTGCGCGCGCAGCAGGTCGCGCTGCGCGGTATCCGTAAGGTTCACCTTCGCCGGAAAGATCAGATCAAAGTCGATGCCCAGAGCGTGCCGCTTCGCCACAATGTTGCGCATCTCTTCCGGTTTCCAGCTACGCCACTCGTCCACCAGTTCCGCGCCCGTATAGCCAGCGGCGGCCAACGCATCTAACCTCTGCTCTATGGGAATCTTGCGATTCAGGTTCCAGAGCATCGAAGAAAAGCGCCACGACGGCGCTGGCGGCGCGAAATTATCTGCCCACATTGGTTCGCGACGATTCACACTTGGCCTCCCCGCACGGGGAGCAAGTATAAAGGAGAGCACAGGAAATATTGTTTCTTACTGCTGCCTGTGAAATGGAGTGTCCTACCCGGCGTGAAAAACGCATATAGAAAAGCTTTGCAATGGAGCGTGGGACTGCTTCCACTCGGACTCATGCTGACGGCCACAGCGCAGTTCCCACGAACGATCACAGAACCCACCGCCGTGGACCGCGGCGCGAAAATCTGGGCGAAGGACTGCGCGCGTTGCCACGGCGCAGACGCCAAAGGCACAGACACTGCGCCTGACCTGTACCGCAGCACCATGGTTTTGCATGATCGCCGTGAAAACCTCCGCGGTAAGGAGCTTGCGCCGTTCCTGAAGACCTCCGCACCGCATAACTTCAGCTACAACGACAAGGAAGCCAGCGACCTTTCGCAGTTCCTGTCCGCGCAGATCAACAAGATTCTGCGCAGCGGGTATAACGACAAGCCGCAGGGACTAACCTCTGGCGACCTGGAAGCGGGCAAGGCCTACTTCAACGGTCAGGGTGGCTGCAGCAAATGTCATTCCGTCACGGGCGACCTCGCCGATGTGGGCAAGCGCTACAGCCCTGCCACGCTGCAGCAGAAGATCGTCTTCCCGCAGGGTGGCCTGGGCAAGAAAGCTCCCATCGAAGTGACCGTGAAGATGCCCACGGGCAAGACCGTTTCCGGCACGCTCGTCAGCATGGATGACTTCACCGCAACCGTAAAGCATCAGGATGGCAGCATCGAATCCGTGAACATCGTCGCTGGCAGCAAGGTCAGCGTGAAGAATCCTTACGCGGAACACGAAGCCCTCGTCCACCGCCTGACCGACGCGGACATGCACAACCTGACCACCTATCTGGACACACTGCAATGAAGCGCCTCTGCCTGACCAGCCTGCTCCTTGCCTCCGCGTCGCTGCTGCACGCGCAGACGCCCGCCACCACCAAACCCGTGCACGCTGCCGTGAAGACAGCCGTTCCCTCCGGCACCGTTGGCACACTCGACGGCGGCGAATGGACCACCTATAACGGCGACTACTCCGGCCGCCGCTACAGCCCGTTGACCAAGCTCACGCCGCTGAACGTGAAGAACCTGCAACTGGCGTGGACGCATCGCATTACCACCACCACCGGCGGCGGCAAACGCATCAGCGCCACACCGCTCTCCATCAACGGCGTGCTGTACTTCACCGTTCCCAGCCACGCCTGGGCCGTGGATGCGCGCACCGGCAAGCAGCTATGGCAATTTGACTGGCCCAGCAAGGGCGGCGAAACCATCGGCAACCGCGGCGGTGCCGTGAAAGGTGACACCTTCTACTTCGAGACAGAAGACTGCAACCTCGTCGCGCTCGACATCAAGACCGGCAAGGAGAAGTGGCACTCTTCGATTGGCAATCCGGACAAGTTCAACTTCGGCTCCGTCGCCCCGGTCATCGTGGGCAACCATGTGATGGTGGGCATCAGCGGCGACGACTTTGACATTCCCGGCTACATTGAAGCGCACGACGCCACCACCGGCGAGCGCCAGTGGCGCTTCTATACCCATCCCGATCCCGGCACGCCCGAAGCCAAGACATGGCCCAACGACGAAGCCATGACACACGGCGGTGGCATGACGTGGGTAGCCGCACCTACGATCCTGAGCTGAATCTCTACTACTTCGGCACCGGCAACGCGCAGCCCGTCATCGCAGGCAGCAAGCGCCCCGGCGACAACCTCTACACCGGCACCATCTGCGCGCTGAACCCCGACACTGGCAAGCTCGTCTGGTACTTCCAGCCCAACCCGCATGACACCCATGACTGGGACGCGGTGCAGACGCCCATCCTGATCGACGGCATCGTTGACGGCAAGCCGCGCAAGCTGCTCGCGCAGGCCAGCCGCAACGGCTGGTACTTCCTCATCGACCGCACCAACGGCAAAGTGCTGAAGTCCACGCCCTGGTCCTGGCAGAACTGGACCTCCGGTGTGAAGGACAACGGCCAGCCCATCGTCAATCCGGAGAAGGTGGCCCAGCCCAACGGCGTGATCGTGATGCCTGCACAGGGCGGCGCGTCCAACTGGTTCCCGCCCAGCTACAGCCCGAAGACCGGCCTCTTCTACGTACTCGCGTCGGACTCCGCCAGCATTTACTACCTTTTCGACACCAGCGATAAGCCCGAGGGCTGGGCCGGTAACGACCGCTTCGGCATGCAGAAGAACTACCTCCGCGCGCTGGACTACCGCACCGGCAAGATGAAGTGGGAGCATCTCTTCCCCAGCTCCGGCGCACGCTCCGGCATCCTGACCACAGCCACCAACCTGCTCTTCGCAGGCGACACCACATCGAACCTCGTGGCCTTCAACGCTGCCAACGGAGCCATCCTGTGGCACGCAGGCCTTGGCGGCCCCGCCACCAACGGCCCCATCACCTTCGAACTCGATGGGCTGCAATACGTTGTCATCGCCGCAGGCGACACCATGTACAGCTTCGTCCTGCGCTAAACAAAACGACGCCTTCAACACAAAGGGGACGAGCACAAAGCTCGTCCCCTTTGTGCATATCATCCGTTCGTCATAGGCGAAGCTCGTGCGCGCAATGCGCGTCATCTTGAGCGAAACGAAGTGAAGCCGAAGGACCTGCTTTCCTTCACACCACAAAGATCTCAACGGAGTCCGCGAAGAAGATCTCAACAGAGTCTGCGAACTGTTCCCACTGTCATTCTGAGCGAAGCGAAGAATCCCAACGAATCCTCCTGCGCCATTCCCTTCAAAGCTTCCAGCCACAAATCCGGCTTTCCCCAGGTTCGCGAAGCTGACCTGAGTATCACGAACGAAGTTCATCATAGGCGCAGCTCGTACGCGCAAAGCGCGTCATCCTGAGCGAAACGAAGTGAAGTCGAAGGACCTGCATTTGTCTCGCGTCTCTACGATTCATCGGGAAACCACTTGATTTAGTTCGCATCGCGAATGATATGCTTCGCTCGCTAAGACCGAACCACCTACCGTCGCAGCGAAATTCCCGCGGAGCCGCCATCCATGCCTGTCCTCTTAAACCGTCGCAACTTCCTGTCAGCCGCCGCGGCGATTTCCTCTTCCCCATGGAGCAACGCGGCCGCAGCCATGCAGGCGGACCGCCCCACCGGCATCGCTCCGCTGAAGATTGAAGCGGTTGACCTGCTCGAACTCCACGGCCAATACCAGCAGCAGGCAGGCATCAACAAACAGGCACAGGTCAATCCCGAAGACATCTACGAAACCCTGCGCCCGCCGGTTTACAGCGACCATCCCGGCGGCGAAACCACCGTGAAGTACGAAGCGATCTACCTGCGCATCCGCGCCACCGGCGGCCTGGAAGGCCTCTACGGCCCCATCGAAAAAGAGCCGGCAATGGTGGTTCAGGAGCGCTTGCGCCCGTTCCTCATCGGCAAGGACGCACTCGCGGGTGAAGTCCTGTGGGATCAGCTCTACCGCAGCGACCGCCACAGCCGCGACGGCTATTACATGATGGCCATCTCCGCCGCGGATAACACGCTGTGGGACCTGCGCGGCAAAGTCTACGGCGTGCCCGTCTACCGTCTGCTCGGCGGCCCTTCGCGCGACAAGCTCGAAATGTACGTCAGCGCACTCGGCAGTTCACTCGAACTCGACAAGGTCCGCACACGCGCACTCGAGCTTCAGAAGCAGGGCTTCCGCTATCAGAAGTGGTTCATCGCCTACGGCCACGGCTCAGGCCCGGAAGGCATGCGCAAGAACGTGGAACTGGTGAAGACGCTCCGCGAAACACTCGGTGAAGACACCGAACTCATGTTCGATACCTACAGCGGATGGGACCAGACCTACGCACTCGAATGGGCGCACCGCGTCGAACCCTACCGTGTGCGCTGGATGGAAGAGGTCACGCACCCGGAAAAGATCGGCAGCTTCGCAGAGATCCATCGCAGCACCACCATCCCCATCGCAGCAGGCGAACACTTCTACGGCCGCTGGGAAGTGCAACGCTATCTCAAAGAGAACGCGCTATCCGTCGTACAGGCGGACCCCGAATGGTGCGGTGGCATCACCGAACTCATCAAGATCGGCACCGTCTGCTCGCTCTATGATGTGCCCTGCATCCCGCACGGCCACAGCCTCCGTGCCGCGGCCCACACCATCTTCAGTCAAAGCCCCATGACCTTCCCGCTGGGCGAATACCTCGCCATCAAGATGCAGCACTACTATCACTTCGAGAAGAACCCCATGACGGTAGAGAACGCGCACATCGCTCTTCCCACCGGCCCCGGCTTCAACGTACAGCTCGACCCAACAAAGATCCTTACGCAACGCACACTCGGCTGATCGGCATAATCACGAACAAACCAGCGAAGCTCAAACGCGCAAAGTTCGTCATCCTGAGCGCAACGAAGTGAAGCCGAAGGACCTGCATTCTTCTGTGCCCTCTGCAATGCATCCGTAGGCAAGACAAGCCCGGTGCTAAAGTCATAGCACCGCTAAACCAGAGGTCCGTCGTGAAGCGTCTCGTCCTTGCCGTCTTTGCCCTCACTGCCTCACTCGCTATCGCGCAAAAAGGCGCCGTCGACTACCGCCTCCCCGAACAGCAGCGATGGACCGCACACGCGCACGCCATCACCATCACGCGCGATACCTGGGGCATTGCGCACGTCAAAGGCAAGACAGATGCCGACGCTGTATTCGGCATGGTCTACACGCAATGCGAAGACGACTTCAATCGCGTCGAGACGAACTACCTCGTGTCACTCGGTCGCGTAAGCGAGGCCGACGGCGAATCGAAACTCTGGCAGGACCTGCGTCAACAACTCTTCATTGACCCCGTCGTTCTCAAGCGCGACTTCAACGAAAGCCTCGACTGGCTGAAAGCACTGATGGAAGCATGGGCCGACGGCGCAAACTACTACCTTGCAAAACACCCCAACGTAAAGCCGCGCGCGCTGACTCACTTCGAACCATGGATGGCGCTCAGCTTTACGGAAGGCTCCATCGGCGGCGACATTGAACGCGTCAACCTGAAGTCACTTGAAGACTTCTACGGCGCTCCTTCCGCAAGCAAGCAGGGCCGCCTCGACACGCACAATGCTGTCGTTGCACAACTCGCGCAGGTGAATCGCGATGTGGAACCCGGCGGCTCCAACGGCGCAGCCATCGCCCCATCCAACACCGCGAACCACCACGCGCTATTGCTCATCAATCCGCACACATCGTTCTTCTTTCGCAGCGAACTACAGATGCAAAGCGAAGAAGGCCTCAACGCTTACGGCGCGGTCACATGGGGACAGATCTTCATCTACCAGGGCTTCAACGATCGCGCCGGATGGATGCACACCTCATCGAACGTCGACGCTGTCGACGAATTCAAAAACACCATCGTAAAGATTGGCGATAACGTCATCGGCTACAAGTACGGCGCAGAGACCAAGCCTTTCACACGCCGCAGCATCACGCTGAAATACAAAGCTGCAGACGGCTCCATGAAGTCGCGCACCTTTGAAGGCATCGCCGATCATCGCGGCCCCGTCGTGCGCAAGGACGGCGATCAATGGGTGTCCGTCGAACTGATGAACATCCCCGTCAAAGCGCTGGAACAGAGCTTCCTTCGCACCAAGGCACGCACCTACGGCGAATACAAGAAGACGATGGAGTTGATGGCAAACTCCTCCAACAACACCATCTTCGCCAGTGCCGACGGCGACATCGCCTACTGGCACGGCAACTTCATCCCCGAACGCGACACACGCTTTGACTACACCAAGCCCGTCGACGGCACGAATCCCGCGACCGACTGGCAGGGTCTCACCGCACTCGACCAGATCCCACAACTTCGCAATCCGCACAGCGGCTGGCTGGAAAACGTGAATAACGCGCCCTGGAGCGGCTCAGGCGAAAGCTCGCTGAAGAAGAAGGACTATCCACCCTACGTGGAACAAGGCACGGAAACCGCGCGCGGCGTCCACATGGTTAAGGTTCTTAACGATCGCAAAGACTTCACGCTGGACTCTCTGCTCACCACCGCATTCGACCCGTATCTTCCCTACTTCGCAAAAACCGTCCCCGCATTGCTAAGCGCCTACGACGCCCTCCCACAGAACGATCCGCAACGCACCAAGCTCGCACCGCAGATTGAAGTGCTGCGTAAGTGGGATGACAAGTGGGCAGCCGACTCCGTCGCCACAACACTCGCCGTCTACTGGGGCGAAGCCAGCGGCACACCTGTAGCTCTGGCATCGCGCCGCGCTGGCATGCTGTGGGAGGACTACGTCGTCGCCAACGTGCCACCCGCCGACCTGCTCGCCGGTCTGCAAAAAGCCACAGACAAACTCACCGAAGACTTCGGCACATGGCAGAAGCCGTGGGGCGAAGTAAACCGCTACCAACGCCTCGACGACAGCATCGTGCCACACTTTGACGACGCGCAACCCAGCATCGCCATTCCCTTCACCGCATCCACATGGGGATCGCTCGCCGCCTTCGCAGCGCGCAGCTATCCCAACACCAAAAAGCGGTACGGCACCAGCGGCAACAGCTTCGTAGCCGTCGTCGAATTTGGCCCGGACCGCGTTCGCGCACGCGCTGTCACCTGTGGCGGCGAAAGCGGCCACCCCGATTCCAAGCACTTCAACGACCAGCAGGAGCGTTACGGCAGCGGCGACTTCCGCGAAGTCATGTTCTACCCCGACCAGCTACGAGGCCACGTGGAACGCACGTATCACCCTGGCGAATAAAGTCGCGTCCATCGTGACGGTTATCACTGTATTGCTGGTCTCCCGGATGTGTAATCGCAGTGTTGGAGGAGGTAAAGCATGCCCGTCATTGGCGAACGCTACCGCATCAATCTGGAACGCATCATGGTGACCACGGATTTTTCTCCCGCGGCCGACCTCGCCGTAAAGTACGCCGCTGCACTGGCTCGCCGCTTCGACTCGACTCTGGAGCTGGTGAATGTACTTGACCTCGGCACCAACGGCGCGGACATCGGCGGCGGAGCCGTGCCCCTCGACCGCATAGCACACGGCAACGCAGAGGAATTACGACGCGAGGCACGAGAACTGGAAGGCATCCGCACAGAAGAGGCTATGTTGACCTCCTTCTCCGTCGTCGATGCGATCCTGATCCACACGAACGAAACCAAGCCGCAACTCATCGTGATGGCCACCGCCTCCAGGCACGGCCTGGGCAAGCTGGTACTGGGTTCCACCGCCGAGCAGATCTTCCGCCGCGCCACCGTGCCCGTCCTTACCGTAGGGCCCAACGCGAAGGAGCCAGAGAGCACCGGATTCCACTTCCGCAACATCGTCTACGCCGCCAGCCACAGCGAAGAGTCCCGCAAGGCCGCCACCTTCGCCTACGCCTTCGCACAGGACAGTGGCGCGCACGTCTACGTCTGCCACGTGATCCCGGAAGGCGAACAGCTTAACGAAAATTCGGAAGAGCAGGCGAAACACGCGCTGGAAAGGCTCGTGCCCCCGGGCGTCACCGATTGGTGCACACCCGAGTGTGTCATCCAATACGGCAATGCTTCGGAAGCCGTCCTGGCCGTCGCAGAACGCGTAAACGCAGACCTTATCGTCCTCGGCCCTCGGGAAAACTCCTTTGCTTTGAGATACCTGAAGACAGGCATGACACCTAAGGTCCTCGCCGCAGCTACTTGCCCGGTCATGACGGTCCGCTAAAAGTCCGGCAAAACCGCCCAATCTGCGATATCCTAGGAAACGGTCAGCGTGACCTGAGAGCGGGGTGTTTTACTACATGGCAGAAGTACGTCTCCAAGAGGGCGAACCACTTGAGAATGCACTGCGCCGCTTTAAGCGGAAGGTTCAGCAGGAAGACATCATCAAGGAAGTCAAGCGCCACTCCTTCTACCTGAAGCCCGGCGAAAAGAAGCGCGTCAAGGAAGCATTGGCACGCAAGCGGAATCGCAAGAAGGTCCGTAAGGAACAGGACTAGTGTTTCGCACCGTTCTCGACAGGCTTCGCCTGTGATCGGTGCCGACACCAGCCACATAAGAAAGCCCGGCCTCGCGCCGGGCTTTTCTATTGCCGTAGAAATCACGCGCAACGCGCGTCGAGAACAGTACTGATCGCCGGGTGTTTCTATGGTCTTCGCACACACACAAGCGAAGCTAATACGGTCGAAGACCGTCATCCTGAGCGAAACGAAGTGAAGTCGAAGGACCTGCATTCCTCTCACCCCACTACAACGCATCAGGAAACCAGAAACGCATCTTCGACAGAAACAGGGATCTTAAACCCTATTTGTAAGATGGCTCCCCTCACTGAGGTCGAGGGAGCTTCATCCTCATCAAAAGCACAAACAGCACTAAAGCTGCTGCTTGAAACTCCCCAGCGTGGCGCCCCAATGGTGACTGCACCAGATAATCCCAGTCTCTTGAAGCAAGAGCCAAAATGCTACAGAGCAGACAGCAGAGGCTGAGAACAAACATCAAAGCACGATGTCTTTTGGGCTTGGCGTTCATATCACTCGTTTTCATACAGAGCACCAATTGCCAAGCGATCCGATGGTAGCAGGGAGCGTTTTAGCCCCGCCCTATTTCAAGGGCAAAGCCTCCCCCGCCTTCGGCTCCTCAGCCTTCCAATCCTCACCCAGAAAACGTGCCAGCGTCGCCGCCACCTGCGACTGCGTCACCAACGCCGCATTCTTCTGCACGCCCTTACCATCCAACCCCGGCGCACTCACCGCAATGAAGATGTTCTTCGCTTCCGGCACCTTCTCACCATGGTTCCGCCACGTATCGCCCACCGCGCCGCGACCGTGATCCGTGGTGAAGATCAGCGCAGTCGAACCGCGATACTCCGGCATCGACTGCAACAAATCCCAAAGCTGCTTCAGGTACTGGTCCGCACGATGCGCCGAGAGCAGGTACTCGTTATAGTTGCCCGCATGCGCCCACTCATCCGTCTCGCCCAAAGAGATGTACAGCACATGCGGCTTCTTCGCCTTCACATACTCCTCTGCCGTGTAGAACGTGGGAGCGTCGAACGTCTCATCTTCCCACTCGCGCGGCGAATCACGTTTCACCGCATTCAACACTGCCAGCGCATCCGGCATCGGCGAAATCACCAGCGGATCGTACGCTGCGTTATCCACGCAGCCACACTTCTCTGGATTCACTGCATTGGCAATGGTGTGCCATGCACCAAATGCCGCAACGCTGCCCTTGAACTTCGGCCTGTGATTCAACCACGCCAGCACCGTCAGGTTCGGGTTCGGCTTGTCATCGTTCGAATCAATACGCGGATCAGGATGCCCCGTCAGCGTCTCCGAATATCCGGGATAAGAGAAGTTCTTGCCGTTCGTCACAGACGCCGTCGAACCCGCATCCTGATCGCCGAAGATGACGCCGGTAGAACCAAAGTGCTCCCAGAAGAACGGCATCAGCTTGCGCCTGCGCTCTTCCGGAGTAGCTGCCAGGAACTGCTGCTTCAGCGGCGCAACGTCGCGCTTGTTGTAGTAGTTCTCCGGCGTCAGCAGCGTCTCATCCGCACCGCGAAAGATCTCCTGCCAGCGCATGCCGTCCGTCATCACCAGCACCACATTGCGCACAGGCGTCTGTTGCTGCGCAGGCAAACGCAGACCGCAGAGCAAAGAAAGAACAAGCAGATTTCGAAACGACAGAAAGGACATGGTTTTCATCGCTGCCGATGATACCCCGACACCCACAAATCGTGGCATAACGCGCAGCTGCATACCTGTAATCGCACTCCTGACTTGATATAAGACTCAACTTGTCCGATATTAATCAATACAAGCTTTCACTGCTTTCGGCGCTCTGAGGGGAGTCCGTTGGAGTGAGTTCGATGGGCCCACACGGCAGCCTCGAATTCCCACGGAGTTCTTTTCTGCTTTCACGGGCCACATCCCTGAAAGGTATTCATGCGCCCGTTTTTGCCAGTTTCGTTTGCCCTCGCGCTTTCCTCCGTCGCCGTGATGCACACGGTTGCCGAAGATCCTCGACCCACCACAAAACCCGCAGGGAGCGCCGCCGTAGAGCCCGCACCTGCAGGTTGCGATGGCCATCGCGGCGCGCCCCGCCGTCTCTCCGGTGTCGTCACGGACCCCACCGGCGCAAGCGTCCCACGCGCACAGATCACGCTCACCTGCGGCACACTCCGCACACAGATCACCGCCGACGCAGCAGGAGCCTATGCCGTCAGCGTGCCCTACGGCGAATACCAGATCGACGTGGAGGCGCCCAACTTCGGCACCGCATCGCAGAAGGTGGACATCGCTGACTCCACCTCCGGCACCGTTCTGAATCCGGTCCTGCAGGTTGGCAACGTCCGCAGCGCCGTCACGGTCACGGCCACGGAAGGCAATGAGTTTGCCACACCCGTCAGCAGCGGCGGCACCAAGACCGACCTTCCTTTGGCCGAAGTCCCGCAGGCCATCAGCGTAGTCAATCGCAGTCTCATGGACTCGCAGGAAGTGGTGAAGCTCGACGACGCGCTCAAGAACGTCCCCGGCGTCATCGCAGGCGGTTATTACGACGGTTGGGACTACTACCGCATCCGCGGCTTTGACGCCTCGTTCAACACCTACATCGACGGCCTGCGCGGCGGCAACGGCATGTCAGAGGAAACATGGGGCCTGGAGTCTGTCGAAGTGCTCAAGGGGCCATCGTCTGCACTCTACGGCCAGAGCGTTCTCGGCGGCCTCGTCAACATCGTCACGCGCAAGCCTGTGCCGGACTTCTTCGTGCACGCGCAGGTCACCGCAGGCTCTTTTAACTTCGTCGATCCTGCAGTCGACATCGGCGGTTCGCTGAACTCATCGCGTACCGTCTACGGTCGTCTCGCCGCGCTGTATCACTCCGCGAACACCTTCGTGGATTACACCTATCGCCATCGCTATTACTTCGCGCCGTCGCTCACATGGAAGCCACGCAGCTCCACATGGCTCACACTCACCGGACGTTTCCAGCGCGATAACGGCCGACAGGGCATGCCGCTACCCGCCATCGGCACCGTGCTTCCTAACCCCGGCAATGGCATCCTGCCCATCAACACCTACATCGGCGAACTGGAAGCCAATGCGAACAAGAACTCGCAGGCTAACCAGCAGTTCGGCGTGCAGTTCCATCACAGCTTCAGCGACAACCTCATCTTCCGCGAGAACGCACGCTTCGCCTGGTATCAGCAGAACTGGAATCGCATCTACTATCCCTCATTCCTTGGTGCAGACAACCGCACGCTCTATCGCTATCCGCTTACCTGGTACGGTCCGTGGCAGACGCACGAAACCGACACCAGCATCGAGGGCCGCGCGAAGTTCCTCGGCATGGAACACAGCGCGTTGCTCGGCCTCGACTTCTATCGCAACCCGACTATCGGCAAGGGCTGGTCCATTAACTTCAGCGACCCCACGCAGTACGAACCGCTGGATCTCTACAAGCCCGTCTACGGCCAGAACCCCGTGCGCTCGCTCTCGCTCTACACCGACACGCAGACCGTCACGCAGTACACCGGCCTCTATCTGCAGGACCACATCCGCCTGCCGAAGCGCATCGCCATCACCGGTGGCGGACGCTTTGATTGGGCCAAGAATGAAAGCCGCGGATCAGCGAATCAGAACGGCCACGGCATCACACCGCGCCTCGGTGTTACGTGGCAGGCATTCGGACAAACCACGGTCTACGCCAGCTTCAGCAAGTCATACCTGCCGCAGTCCGGCCAGGTTTACATTGACGCCACACACGCCTCTTACCTTCCACCGGAGCGCGGACAGCAATGGGAAGGCGGCGTAAAGTCTTCCTTCCTCAATGGCAAACTGCTCGCCAACGCGGCACTCTTCCAACTCGATCGCAAGAACGTTGCCACGGCCAATCAGGCAGTTCCCAACTACTACCTCGTCACCGGCGCGCAGCGCAGCCGCGGCGTAGAGCTTGAGGCCACACTGCATCCGCTCGCAGGCTGGAACATCGTCTCTTCATACGCATTCATCAATGCCATCGTCACCAACGACACAACGTTGCCCGCCGGCACGCCCACACTCAACGCACCCAAGCATCTCTTCAACGTGTGGAGCACCTACGAGATTCCGCGTGGCCCCGTGCGTGGTCTCACCTTCGGCTTTGGCGGACGCCATTACACTGACCAGTCCGGCGATCTCGCCAACAGCTTCCGCCTCCCGGCCTACGGCATTGTCGACGCATCAGCCAGCTATCGCCGCGGCCATGCCATGTGGCAAGTGAACGCCAACAACATCACCAACAAGCGCTGGTACGCCGGAAGCTACAACGACCTGTACGTCAAACCCGGCGATCCACGCATCATTCGCGGCACCATGTCCTGGAACTTCTAGACTCCTCCCGAAGTCTTCCGACTGCTGCGAAAGGCCCTCGCAATGTTTTGCGAGGGCCTTCTTTTCTTGCAACGATTCAACCATCGCTATTCATAACGAAGTGCCTGCATCGGATTCACACGCGAAGCTCGTCGCGCAGGAATATAGCCTGCTGCAAGCGCAATCACCGTGAGCAAAGTAATGCCAACAAGGAGGCTCACCGGCTCTGACGGCGCAACGCCGTAGAGCAAGTTACGCACCAGTTGCCCACTCAGCAGCGTCAGCACAATGCCCGCTGCAACGCCGCTGATCACAAGCATCGTGATCTCGCGCATCACCATCCATCGCACGCCGGTATGCGATGCACCCAGCGCCATCCGTATGCCAATCTCTCCCGTGCGCTGCCCCACAAGATAGCTCATCAAACCATAGATGCCAATCGCGGACAGCAGCACAGCAAGCAATCCAAAGGCTGTGGACAGTTGCGCCATCAGCGTCTGATTCACCACCGTCCGTTCAATCACACGGTCCAGCGTGGTCACATGGTCAATCACCAGGTTGCGATTCACAGAACGGATCGTGTTTTGCACGGCAGTGGACATCGTGGCGAAGTTGCCGTCATACCGCACTGCCAACCTTCCATAACCCCATGGATGCTGCGGATTGGGATAGTAGTCAATGTATGTCTTCCGCTCGTCGAGGCTTCTGAACTTCACATCGCGCACAATGCCGATCACTTCCAGATCATTCTCCGGCTTGGGATCCTTGCCCTGATACATATGGCGACCAATCGGATTTACACCTGCGGGAAAGAAATCGCGCGCAGTACTCTCGCTCAGAATCACCACCTTATGCGATGTCGCACTGTCCTGCGGCCCAAAGCCACGGCCCGCCAGCAAAGGTATCTGCATCACGTTGAAATAGCCGTTGCCAATCACGTTATGCCTCACGAAGTTCTTTTCCTTGAATGGCATGCCTGGTACGTTGAGCGTTCCATTCCAACTACCCTGCGCAAAGGTGAACGCGGCAAAGCTCGCAGCCTTTACCTGCGGTAACACACCAACGCGTCGCTCAATCTCCTGGAACATGGCAATCATGCGCGGGTCTTCACTCTTCATACCCAGCACGCTCGAATCCATATCGACCAGCATGACGCTATTGCGCGGAAAACCTGTGTCCACATGTGTCAGGTTCACCAGCGTCCGCAGAAACAGAACAGAAGCCACACTCAACACCAGCGAGAGTGCAATCTGCGCAATCACCAGCCCCTTGCCCAGCGGACTGCGTGCATTGCTATTGCTGCGGCGGCTCTCCTTCAAGCCTTCATTCACGGCCACACGCGATGCACGCATCGCAGGCACCAGTCCGAACAGTACTGCCGTGCCCACTGTGGCAAACAGCGTAAAGGCAAGCAGTCGCACATTCAGCGAGATATCCAGCGGCAGCAGATTCGCATCCGGACCTCCTGAGATCATGCGCAGCAACACGCGATCCGCAGCGAGCGCCAGGATCACACCAAGTCCCGCACCCGCAACAGATAGCAGTAGACTTTCCGTCAACAACTGCCGAATCAACCGCAACCGCTGCGCTCCAAAAGCCTGCCGCACTGCAAACTCGTGCGTGCGTGTCGTCGCGCGCGCCAGTAGCAGGTTGGCAATGTTGGCGCATGTAATCAGCAAGACCAGCGCGGCCACACCCATCAGAATTTTCAACGGATCAGAGAACGTATTGCGCAGGAACGAACGCCCTGTGGATAGGTTGGTCAACGACACGTGCGCGTTCTGCAGATGCGCCAGGTTGTATGCACTCAGATCGGCGTTCGGAAGCGATCGAACAATATGCTGATACAGCACATTCGTCTCCGCCTCTGCCTGGGCACGCGTCACGCCTGGCTTCAACCGCCCGAAAACATAGTTCGATTGAAAGAAGCCATCCGCATATCCCTTGCTGTGCGATGGCAACGATTGCATCATGGCCATCGGCACCCAGAAATCGGGAGCATGGCCCACTTCAATTCCGAAGAATCCCGGCGGCGCTACACCAATGATGTTGAATGTCGTATCGGCCAGTTTCACCGTGTGATTCAGAATGTCCGGCGTCCCTTGAAACTCGGATTGCCAGAAGGCATAGCTAATCACCACCACAGGAAACTTGCCTTCAACACGATCTTCTTCATCGCGAAAGAAGCGACCCATCACAGGATCGACACCAAGCGTTGAAAAGAATGTGCTGGATACGGTGTCCCCCGTAAGCTTCTGCATGCTATCCCGATGATCCAGCGTGCCATGCATCTCGCTGCCAAAACTCATGACCGTAGCAACATCTGAGAACACCGTATTGCTCTTGCGAAACTCACGAAAGAACGGATAGGAATACAGCGTCGTAGAGCCATAATCGTCCGTTTCACCTGCGTCATCACCTTTGCCCAGCATCACCAGTTCTGAGGGTCTCGTCACTGGCAGCGAGCGCAGCACCAGCGCGTCCAGAAAACTGAAGATGGCAACATTCGCTCCAATACCCAGGCTGAGCGAAAGCAGCGCCATCAGGGTCAGCGCCTTCGCATGCATCATGGAACGCAGCGCATACTGAATGTCCTGCACCAATGACTCCAGCCATCCCCATCCCCATGCAGCATGACTGCGTTCGCGCAGCACCGTGGGATTGCCAAAGTTGCGCCTGCTCTGGCGACGCGCTTCTTCCGGCGTAACGCCCGCGGCTCGCTGCTCCTCTTCACGCAGATCCATGTGGAGACGCATCTCTTCTTCCAACTCAGAGTCAAAACGCGAACGACGAAACAGCATCTGGATACGGCGAAGAAGTGACATGGCCGATTTCTCCTGCAAATAAAAATGGGAAATACAAAACGAGTCGCTGGTTAAGCCGTCTGCAACACACGCGCAATCGCGCTGTAAACACGCTCAAAGTTGGAAGACTCTGCCGCAAGCTGCTTTCGCCCTGCAGCGGTCAACTGGTAGTAGCGCGCGCGGCGATTGCCCTTCGTCACGCCCCACTCCGCCTTCACCCAGTTGTTAACGAGCATCTTCTGAAGTGCGGGATACAGTGACCCCTCTTCCACTTCCAGCACGTTGTCTGAGGCCTGCAGGATCGACTCTGCAATCTCATAGCCGTGCAGCGTTCCATGACGAGCCAGCGTGCGAAGAATCAATAACGTCAGTGAGCCAGGTGGGATCTCGTTGTGCTTCATCAGGTGTGCGCCTCTACTGGCATAGATTGCCTATGCCAGTAAACCTATCTGGCATAGTCTCTCTATGTCAACAGAAACGCAAACAGGAACACACACGAATGCAAAAAATGTCTTCGGTGACCAAAATACTTTTCGCAATGAAAAGGCCCCGGATATCCGGGGCCTTCCTGCTTCACAAAACGCGGTTTACGAGATCAACTTCGCATCCAGATCAATCTTTGCTGCTGCCAGTAAACGCGAAATGGGGCAGTTCTTCTTCGCGCCTTCTGCAATCTCCTGAAACTTCGCCGCATCCAGACCCGGCACCTTTGATTCGTTCTTCAGGTGAATCGTGGTCACGGTCGGAGCGCCATTCACAAACTCCAGCACCACGGTTGCGGTGGTGGCAACGCTGTCGCCCTTGTGCCCGGCCTTTTCCAGCTCCGCGCTCAGCGCCATGGAGAAGCAGCCAGCGTGCGCCGCTGCAATCAACTCTTCCGGATTCGTACCGGCGCCATTTTCAAAGCGCGACACAAACGTGTACGACTGATCCTTCAGCACGCCGCTCTGCGTGCTCACCACGCCCCTGCCGTCCTTCAGACCGCCATTCCAAACTGCATTTGCACTGCGTTCCGTTGCCATAACAAGCCTTTCCTTCCTGCGCACAGCATCACCGTGCGGGACGTCTTCCGTTGTCAATTGTCCGCAGCCTCACGGAATGTGGCGGCGGATGCTTCCCTTATGGGATGTACACGGAAAGCCGCGCACGAGCAAGTACCGCACGGTAAATCGCGCCGCGGTATCGTCAGGCTTTCTTGCCCGTAGCTGCTCGACCACCGCGCCCAATCAGCAGCGGAACTGCTTGCGGAAGTCCGCTCGGCAGCTTCATCAGCTTCATTCTCTGCAACACTTTGCGTGCCAGACCGGTCAGCGGAAACTCCTGCAGCTTCGCCACAGGAACCCACTCCATCGCATCACTGCGCAACGCATGTTTCGCCGCGTCGCGCCGCGTCGCCATGCCCACCACTTCCACGTAGTAGTTCGTGCCCACAATTGAGTGCCGCACACGCAGCAGCGGCTCCTCCAGCAGCACCAACTCGCCCGCATCCTTCTGCGTGGAGAGCTGTGGCAATTCCAGCATGTTCGCCATCAGCGACGCATCTTTCGGACGCCGCTGCAACAAGACCTCCAGCCCCTCCACCCTGCGTCGAGTGGTCAACGCATAACGCACACGTTCTGACCGCATGGGTGTGCGCTCCAGCGTGGAATGCTCGCCACGCGTCCGGCACAAGCCGAATACCGGGCACTCTGTACACCGCGGCGAACGCGGCGTGCAGATCATTGCGCCAAGTTCCATCATGGCCTGGTTATGGTCACCCGCATTGCGTCGTGGCACCAGGGCATTCGCCGTGCGTTCCAGGAACTCCGCCATCTTCGCGCCTGTCGTCTCCGGCAGCCCCAGCACACGCAGCAACACGCGCTCCACGTTGCCATCCACCACGGCAACCGATTCCCCAAACGAAATGCTCGCAATCGCCGCGGCGGTATAGGACCCAATGCCCGGCAGCCTTCGCAGCCCCGCTGCGGTCGACGGCAACTCGCCGCCATATTCCTCCACCACCAGCTTCGCTGTGCGATGCAGCATACGTGCACGACGGTAATAGCCCAACCCGCTCCACTGCGCCAGCACTTCATCTTCCGGCGCCAGCGCCAGAGAAATGATCGTGGGGAACCGCCGCAAAAATCGTTCGTAATGCTCCAGCACGGCGTTCACCCGTGTCTGCTGCAGCATGATCTCCGAAAGCCAAGTGCGATACGGATTTCGGATCCCGCGCCACGGCAGAGCACGCGCATGCTGTTCGTACCAGTGCCGCAGATTGCGCTCGAACGTTGTTCTCTGCGCAGGCGTCAATGCTGGCTCGACGATGGCATTGGAAGACTTGTTCTTGGAAGCGTGCAAGAGTTTCATTGTAGTGCGATTGCCGCCATAGACCATGTCATCAAAGCGAAGGCTCCGTGTATTGCTCTGTATGTTTTGCACGAGAGAGACTGCCTCTTCTTGCTGGAACGCCTACGCCTCTCAGTGGGCTAGACACTTCCACACCGATTCTCTGGCCGCCCGTTCTTTCCGCGCGTGTCCGGAGAGAACAGCATAAGTCACTGAAGACACAGCCCGTCAGGGCCAGGTATATATCTACGACACTATTGGTCCGGGTCAAAAACGAAACGCGACTGAAAATGTCGCAATTTACAGGTATTTTCTGCATGTTTATGGTTGTCGTCATTGGAGTACCGAGGCAACGTGAGGGCGCTGCCCCGGCTCCAATCAACTGAGTTCTTGGAGGTGTCCTATGGAAGCAGTTCATGATGGTCAGTGTGGTCTCTGTACGCACTTTGGCGAGCACCACAGCAAGAACAACGCACTGGTAAGCATCCTCACCAGCCACAAGGCAGACGTTGTCATGGTGGATGAGTGCGGACATCCGAAGCTTGCCAGCCTGCACCTGAAAGTGACCCCCATCAGCGGTTGCGACGGCTTCGTTCCCGCCGCATCAGCTTAAGTCGCCCTCAAACCATGCAAAGCCCTCTCTGCCATCGCGGCGGAGAGAGCTTTGCTGTCTCAGCACGATAAAAAATCCGCAGCAAAAGAAACGGGCCGCGCATTTCGCGTGGCCCGCTTTGGTCGTTCCGAAGCAGCGTTTACTGCACCGTCAGGTTGATTGTTTCCACGTGGCTTGTGCTTCCCGAAGTTGCCGTCACCTTGTAGGTGTAGGTTCCGTTGGGCGTGCCATTGGGGTTAGGCGAAGTGTTCAGGTGCGACGAGCTGCCGCAACCCGTGACACCCACCGTCAGGGCGAACAGCAGCATCAGCAGGCCGCCCATACGCGTTACGCGTCCCTTGCGTCCCACCAGCATCACAACGCCAGCCAGCAACGCAGCCAGCAGCAGCGACGCCATGCCTCCCGAGCCATTGGTGAACGTCAGACCCGACGTCGAAGCCTGCGTGCGAGCTGTCGTCGTCAGTGTCACCGTTGCATTGGCTGTTCCAGCCGCTGCCAGGGTCACCGGCGAAGTCACCGTGCAGGTCACACCGGTAGCAGCCGTTCCCGAAGCGGCGCAGGTGAATGCCACCGATCCGGCAAAGCCGCCGGTCGAAGTCAGCTTCAGCGAAACGGTGCCGCTCAAACCAGCCGAAACCGTCAGCGACGTCGTCGCATTACCCGACGAATCGCCCATCGTGAAGTCAGCCGGCGCCACACCCGTACCCGTCAGCGACACAGTCGAAACGGTAGCCGAGCTGTTCAGCTTAATGCTGCCGGTGCGAGCACCTGCCGCAGTCGGGGTGAACACCACGTTGATCACGCAGGATGAACTCACCGCCAGCGACGTTCCGCAGTTATTGCTCTGCGCAAAGTCACCCGTCACCGTGAAACCGGTGATGCTGATGGCAGTTTCGCCCGTGTTGGTCAGCGTCAACTGCTGGCCCGTCGAAGACTGGCCAATCAGCAACGCCGTTGCAAATGTGCCATTGCCCGTCAGCGTTGCACTGGTGACAGGTGCGGGCAGTGCCAGGTAAGCCAGCAGCGGATCGTGATCCGACATCGCAGCAGGCGTGGTTGCATCGTTGTACAGCGCAACGGGGAAGTCCGCGTCAATGTGGCCCACTGCCAGCGTCGAGGTTCCTGCAATGTCCGCAGTCACCACGGCATGGTCCAGCACCTGTGCGTTGCCCCACTCCGTGTAGCTCTGCTGCTGTGCAGCAGGCAGGTTGTTAATCAGATCAACTGCCGCCGGATTCACAATCGCCACACCCGGCTGCACGGCAACACCGTTGCCAACATTGCCAGTAATGGTGCCCAGCGTATCCGTGTAGCCATCCGAGAACTGGAAGGCATTCATGTCACCCACTGCAATAACATGCTCGCCCGCCTGCTGGTAGCCCTGAATCAGGTTCGCCAGCATCTCGGCCTGCAGTTCCTTCTTCTGCTGTACTGCGGTGGTGTTGACCGCATTCAACGAACGCAGGTGGTTTGAGATCACCGTGATGGGATACGGCTTCGCGCCCGCGCCGCGGTTAATCGTTGCGTGCAGCACCTGCGAAGGACGATCATTCAGCGCCGACGTTCCAGCAGGGATCAGTGTTTCCGTTCCCTTCTGCTCCCACGTCGTCACATTCACAGTCGAAGGCTTCACCAGGAAGCCAACGGAGATACCGCCCACGTCGTTCGTAAACGTCGAGATGGAGTCCGTGCCATAGGCCACATAGCCGGGCTTCGTGCCAGTGGTGGTGTCCGCGTCGATCTGCGCGGCCATGTCCTTCAGAACCTGGAGATTCTCCACCTCTTCTACAGAGATGATGTCCGGGTTATTCAGAACCGTACGCACCGCCAGCGAGAACTTCTTCAAGCGGCGAGCATACGCATCAGCAGTAACGTCCACAGCAGAGCTTCCTGCCGTCTTGCCCGTCACCGGGTTGTAGTAAAGATCGTTCGCAGAGTTCGTGTCGAAGAACCGCTCCACGTTGAACGCCGCAACCGTGAACTGGTTGCTGTTCTGCAGCGGCAACGCCGTTACCGTCAGCGCTCCAGCAGTCGACACCGTCGGGCGGTTCGCCGCCGTCAGGATGATGCGAGCCGGATCGCCATACGGATAATCCGTGGAGTAGGTGTAGTCCACCACGCCGGTTGCGCCAGTAATCACCGCACCCGCCGATACATCAATCGCCGTGCCGCCACCCAGCGAGCTCTCAATGATCAAGCGCTCTGGGTTGTCGTCATACAGCGTCAGGTTCGCCGGACGAACCGCACCCGCAGCCGTCGTCGGATTCGTTGCCGCCGGGCAAGCATCCACGGAAGGGCAGGTCGTCGACGAGAAGTCGCGGAAGTCCATCCCCGGTTCGCGGAAGGGACGAGGAATGCTCGAACCCGTCACGTAGAACTGGCCATTCGAAACCACCGTCTCCGTCGTCTCGGTCAGCGTGGCATCAGTGCCACCAACCGCAGTCACAGAAGGCAGGCTCACCAACATGCTCTCGTACTGACGAAGCTGGTAGATACCACCCGTCGGAGTCGGCGCCGTGATGGAAATCGCCGTCGGCAAAGGATTGCCGGTGCTGTTCACCGTCAGCGAAGCTGTCGTGACTTCCAGCGAAGGCGTATGGCTCGCGGTAGCCGCAGGGTACAGAGTCAACTTACCGGTAACCGTAACGTTGTTTCCAACCACAGCACCTGCAGGATTCTTGCCAGAACCGCTGTAAACGTAGATGCCTTCATCGCCGGTCGATCCCGGAGTCGAAGAAGCCGTCTGCATGTAATAACCAGCGTTCGTCACAACCGTGATCACGCCCGTAAACGTAATGTTCGTGTTCACGTAAGCAGAACGGTTCGCCTGAATGGTGGAGATAGGTGTATCCACCACCGGCGCTGTAACGGCCAGCGAAATGCTGCTCGAAGCAGTTGCCGTTGTGTTGTCCGTCACCGTAACGGGAATGCTGTATGTCTTCGCCGCTGTATTGCTGGGCACGGTGTAGGTGTACGTATACGTATTCGTGGCAGTAAGTGCCAGCGGCTGGACCGCGCTGCCCCCCAAACCAGAAAGGTCCGCCGTAACCGTAGCCGACGTCGTCGCGGTACCCGGCGTGATCACCACCGTCAGGACAGTATTGCTGCCGCTGGTAACGGTAGCGGGGTTCGCCAAAGCAGAAGCGACTGCCACCTGCGTACTTGGAATCGACGTAGTGCAGGCATGTACGGCAGTGCTGCTGTTGCGTGGCGCAGGCGTATCTGCGATGAAATCTGCGGAATTGTCGTCCGTATCAACGCATACATCAGAGCGAATTGCCGCCAGAGTGTTTGAACCGGCCGGTGCAGCCGACGTTTCTGCGCAGCTCGGACCAGAGACGAAGCTAACTTCATCAATGATGTTGCCACCAGTGCAGCTCGTGCCAGGCAGGTTACCCGTGACGCCGTTAACCAGCGCTACCTTACCGCCTGTTGCGGCAATGGAAAGGCTGGCGCTGAAATCAACCGCTGGCAACGTGCCACCCTGAGTACCACTGCTGCCACCGATCAGGTAAAACTGACCGGGCTGCAACATCACATTAGGCAACACGGCAATGTTTGAAGCGCTTGTGCCAAAGTTTCCCGCTGCAGAGCCATACTGCACGGAAAGCCCGTTCAAGCTTACTGCTGTCGCGGTTGGGTTAAAAATCTCAACGTAGTCGCGATTGTAGGTATAGGTGGTGGTCGTGCTGCCACCGCCGCCGCCACCATACACCTGCGTAATCAGCAGATGATTCGGCGCAGCCGGCAAGGCAAAAGCTGAGCTACTCAGCAGCAGCGCATAAAGGGCACAAAGCAGCGCAGAAAGCAGTCGCTTCGATCCAAAATTTGTTTTCAAGGTAAGGCCTCACAAAGCAATGCAGAAAAAAATAGACACCTTCCAAATCGCTCAACAGGAAGGTGCAGGGGACAACAATCGAGGTAGCAGTGTCACCGCCCCGCAGCAGGGCGTACAAGGGAATGTGAACGCCATATTACGGCATCACTGCAACTGTAGTTGTCGTTTTTCAGCATGTCACGTCAAACGCATCCGTATTTAAACAGGACGTAAATTCCCCTGCGTCGCAACACGACATGTACCCCACAGTGAACCCGCCCCCGCCAACTTCATACAGTCAAAACCAGCTTCGCAAAGCGAAGCTCTAACGCACGACGTGCGTCATCCTGAGCGAAGCCGAAGGACCTACTTTCTTCGACCCCTCTACAACGCTCCGGGAAACCACGAAACCCAGGTTCGCGAGCCTAACGTGGGCATCGCTCTTTCAGTGCGGATCCAACCACCAAAGGTCGTCATTCTGAGCGAAGCGAAGAATCCCAACTGACTCTCATCCTGCCAAGACCGCTTGGGATTTTTAACCACAAAACCAAAACAGCTTCGCAAAGCGAAGCTCACACACTTCAAAGGATCGTCATCCTGAGCGAAACGAAGTGAAGCCGAAGGACCTGCATTCTTCTCAGCCCTCTACAACGCAAACGGAGCTCCAGGAAAAGTCCCAGCCACAGCAACGAGCGCCAAAGGCACGCCCTATCCACACAGCAACAATTTAGGTTCACGCGAAGCGTCGAGAACGGTACGAAGTACCACTAATGCGCATGGGAATGGGAATGCGTCTCCATACTGCAAAACACAGTCGTCGTATGCGCCATGCGACACAGCCCATCTTCTTCCGGCTGAATCGTCGCGTGCTCAATGCCGAAGTCATCATGCAGCATCTTCTCAATACGACTCACAATCGCCGTGGTTTCCAGCAGCGTATGGTTCGCGGGCAGCGCCACATGGCAACTCAGCAGATTGCGTCCTTCACCCACCGTCCACACATGCACATCATGCACGCTGCACACCGGCTCAATCTCGCCAATGCGCGCAGCTAGTGTCTCCGGATCAAGGTGCTGCGGAGCCTTCTCCATCAGTACATCGCTCGCCTCGCGCACAATGCCAATCGCGCTCCAGAAAATGAACACGGCAATCAGCAGCGACACAATCGGATCGGCATACAGCCATCCCGTGTACCGCACCACCACACCGGCAATCACCACAGCGGCAGCGCTCAACGCATCACCCGCCATATGAATGAACGCCGCGCGTGAATTCAGGCTGTGCTTCGCATCACCCGCCAGCGCCACGGCAATCACCGTGTTCATCAACACAGAGATAACCGCAACCCAGATCATCAGGTTGCCTTCAATTGGCTCTGGATGACGAAACCGCCCAACCGCTTCAATCGCAATCCAAAGCGCAATCAAAACCAATGTGCTGCTGTTGAACAAGGCTGTCAGCGTGGAAACACGAATATGCCCATACGTATGCCGCCCGGCAGCAGGCCTCTTCATAGCCACCACCGCATACGCCGCCAACCCCAGCGCAACAGCATCGCTCACGTTGTGTCCGGCATCGGAGAGCAGCGCCAACGAGTGCGAAACCAAACCGGCAATCGCCTCACCAGCGCAAAACACCAGCGTCACCGCCAGCGAAACCCAAAGCCGCTTACCGCTCGTGGGTCCGTGTACATGATGGTGATGTCCGTGCGAGTGATCGTGCGCCATGCGCACCTCCACTACCAGAATAGAACCTCACCAATATGGATGCATTTTCAGTTAAGACGACGCGATCTGGGCGGATCATCCCACAGAGGCCTACTCTGCCAGCAACGTCTGGATCTCTCTTTCAAAAGCATCGCGATCGACCACGCCCGCGTGCGCCACGGCAATCCGCCCTTTGCGATCAATCAGAAGCGTCAAAGGCATTTCCCGCAACCCGTAGCGCTCCCCCAATGCATCCGTCCCAATTGCAACCGGATAGGTCATCTTCGAATGCGTCATAAATGCCTTCACCATGTCAGGAGTTTCGCCGTACATATCCAGCCCGATCAGCGACAGCCCTGACTTCCCATAGTGCGATTCAAAATCCACATACCAAGGGATTTCCTGCTTGCATCCACCGCAATTTACCGCCCAGAAATCCAGCAACACCACACGTCCCTTGTACTTGGACAAAGTCACCTGCTTGCCGTACACGTCGATGAGCGTGAAGTCCGACGCGGACTTCCGTGCGTGCGCAGGAATGAAGTCACTTTCAGACTGTGGCGATTGCGCGCTGGATGCGCTTTGCACGGTAGTCAGAATCAGTGCTGAAAGCAGACGCGCAGCGAAACGATTCATCTTGTTCATCTCTCTCCTTCACTCAGGAAGTTTGCAACCGGGCGGGTATCTGGCGTCGATCGCGCAGAATAAGGTGAAGGACTGCTCCCGCTGCGCCGCAGTAAAACAACGAGAAGGAATGAGAGCCAGGTAAAAACACCTGTGCTACCAGCGCTAGCAGAATCACACCAGGTGCGGTGATCATCAGGAATTTTTCTTTTCCGACTACACGGCCCGTGCAGCGCGCGTCGTTCATGCCGCGCGCTGCGGGGAAAACTACAAGCAGCAGCAGAACCAGCCACGGGAACACATCCCGGTAAAACACATTGCGAAAAACAGCAGCATTTCCTATGAAGTCTCTCCCGTGTGGCAAAAGTACGGATTGAACGGGAAAGGGTATCCAACCCAATTGGACAAAGATGACGAGCACACCTATCAGGATCAGGTTTGATCGGCGGACTCTCCAACAGGCAGCCCCGATGACGAAGCCAGAGCACCATGACCACCCCACCAGTGCCAGGACACTCAATAACAGCTGGGGCATGCAAGTCTTCACGTTTGACCAGTAACCCGCCTGCCGAAGTAGATCAGGATCTGCGTTGTTGACAAGCATCCACAGGTAAATCGCATTGACGTCTGTCACAGCATTCGTCACAACCACCATCAAAAAGACGCAGGGCAGAAGCAACAGAACCAGCACGAGCCACGGCGAGATCGAGCGCCACCTCTCCACTTCTTTGCGCAACACAAGTCCGCAGACAGCCATGGCAGAAGCCCTGTAACCGGCACCCTCCTCTGCCATATCTCCCAGGACAGTTTCTCGATCGTTCTCGTTTAGGAACGAGGCCAGCCACCCCAGCAGTTTGGGGTTGATAAAGGTCATAGGAGTCATCGTTTTATCCATGACACATCGCGGCTGATCATCGTAATGGTGCTGTAAAACTCTTCCGCCTCTCGCAATCCTTCGGTGGTGACCCTGACCATGCGTTTCGCACGGCCTCCACGTTCCGCCGTGGCTTCGCCCATCCACGTGGTAACCAAACCCTTTTTCTCCAGCCGATCGATTGTGGTGTAAAGCGCCCCAATCGATACGGGCCTGCCCACCTCTGCCAATAATCTGCGAATCGCAGCACCATATGCCTGCTCGCCTAAGCGTGCGGTAGCGGTCAGAAGCAGATACTCAAACTCACCCACCATTAATTACACAATGTAGAACTAATAAGCCAAATAAAGCAAACCATGATTTTCTATTTGAATAGTTTCTTGGGAGATCGGCGGGAAATCTTGTCAAGCCCCCAAACCACCCAACTCCAACAAACCAAAAGAAATAAACTTGGCAGGTTATTTCCACGAAACCACTAAAATAGAACCAGAGAGAAAAGGGCCGCGCACAAGCGCGGCCCTAACTCATTTAGAAAGACGATTTTGCCCCTAACCCCAATGGGAAGACGATTTTACAAACAGTAGCGCCGTAAACCCAATAGAAAGACGATTTTAGAAAAATAGGGGGGAGGGGGTACCCCATCCACTTCGAGAAACAAACCGAGAGCGGTGCGAAGCACCTATTTCTCGCCTTTTTTATTCCTCGCCCGAACCTTGAACCAGATCGGCGACCCGATAAACCGCCACTGCGCCCGAATCTGGTTCTCCAGGAAGCGTTCATAACTGAAGTGCAGCTTCACGTCGCGGTCTGTGAACAGGATGAACGTCGGCGGCGCAACCGCTGCCTGAGTCATGTAGTAGATGCGAAGACGCTTGTTGTACGGAACACCAGCCTTCTCAAACTCCACATGGTCCAGGAACTTGTTCATCTGGCCGGTGCTGATGCGCTTACGCCGCTCGCGCGCCACAAGCTGCACCTTCTTGAACACCTCGTCCACGTTGATACCGTCACGCGCACTGATAAAGATCAGCGGAGCGTAATCCAGATACTTCAGCGCATGGCGAACCTGTTCGGTGTACACCTTCTGATCCGCAGGAGCCTGTCCGTCTTCACGGTTGGTAGTCACAGCATCCCACTTGTTCACCACGATCACCACACTGCGGCCGCTCTCATGCGCATAGCCACCAATGTTGGCGTCCAGCCCGGTTACACCTTCGGTAGCATCAATCACCAGCAGCGCCACATCGGCAGCCTCAAGATGCTTACGTGCCATGATCACGGACAGCTTCTCAGCCATCAGCGTGGTCTTGCCCTTGCGGCGAATACCTGCGGTATCCACAAACCGGAAGCTATGGCCATTCCGCTCCACGGTCTCGTCCACGGCATCGCGCGTGGTTCCCGCAATCGGCGACACAATGGCGCGACCCGTTCCTGTCAGGGCATTCAGCAGGGTCGACTTGCCCACGTTCGGTCGACCGATGATGGCAATGCTCGTCTCCTTGGAGACATGCTCGCCATGCGAGCGCAGCTTGCGCTCACGAGGAGCCTCTTCGTCTGTGGCCTCATCCTCCCAGACGTCTTCCAGTTCCTCTGCTTCCTCCGGCTCCGTCTGCGGCAATGCGGCAGAGACGGCATCCATCAGGTCGCCCATGCCCAGCCCATGCTCACCGCTCACCGGAAACACATCCTTGTATCCCAGCGTGCGGAAGCTCTCGGCCTGCGGCGCAATCTGCGCCGTATCCATCTTGTTCACCGCCAGGAACACCGGCTTGCCGCTGCGGATCAGCAGTCGCGCCAGGTCAATGTCCGGCAGCGTCAACTCGCTGCGTCCGTCCACCACCTGCACAATGGCCTCAGCCTCTTCCAGCGCAATCTGTGCCTGCCGGAAGATCTCCCGCGGGATCAGCGCCTCATCGTCGGGAATGACACCGCCCGTATCCACAATGCGGAGCACGCGTCCTTCCCAATCCACCTCGCCGTAGATGCGGTCGCGGGTGATGCCCGGTTCGTCGCCCACAATGGAACGGCGCGTTCCGGTCAACCGGTTGAACAGGGTGCTCTTGCCCACGTTAGGGCGTCCGCAGATGGCGAACAGAGGAGCCGCAATGGCATCCGATGGGCGCTGCGCCTCCTCGATCATGGGCAGCGTGCTGGCAAAGGCGTTCTCCGTCTCTGGATCGCTCAGGGCGGCGCGATGCACCAACCGCTTCTCCTGCACCTCTGCGCTGGACCCCATGCCACGCGCCCCCTTGGGGGCACGCTGCGACGGCTCAGGAATCCCCAGCCGCTCGCGCTCCGCCTTGGGTAGCGCCCCCGGAGCCATCTGCGCTCCGGTGATCGCCCTTCCCTTCTGCCGGGTGGGGGACTGCGTACGCACCTTGCTCTCTTTGAATGAGGCGGATTTCTTTGCGGAGATGGCTTTGCGGCCCTTCGGCGATGCTCCGCCCGCAGCTGAAGCCGAAGCCTTCGCGCCCTTGGGCGTGGCGCCCTTATGCGGACGCGTCTGCGCTGTCCTGTGCTTTTTTCCGAGCCGCTTCTTTTCCGGTGCCATCGTGCTTACCTGCTTCCATCTTTAAGGGTAGCAGCGCAGACGCAGTCTACACTGAAGATGTTCGCCTTTCCTGCGCCTTTATGCCTGCATTTGCCACAACAGAGAAACTGCCCACACTGCACGAGTTCTTCGCGCCGGGCGGCGTGCTGGCCAAGTCTTCGCTGAGCTACGAGCATCGCAAGGGGCAGTATGAGATGGCCAAGGCAGTCGAGGCAGCACTGCAGGACCATCGCCACCTGGTTGTGGAAGCAGGCACGGGTACGGGTAAGACGCTGGCGTATTTACTCCCCGCATTGCGCTTGGCGCGCGAGCGTGGGCAGCGCGTCATCATCTCCACCGGCACCAAGAACCTGCAGGAGCAGCTGTTCTTCAAGGACATTCCGTTTCTTGAATCGTTGCTGGGACCGCTGAAGGTTTGCTACATGAAGGGCCGCGGCAACTACGTGTGCAAGCAGAAGCTGTACGCGCTGCAGCAAACCTCGTCGTTGCTGACGGAGTTCACAGAACTCGACCACTTTGGGAAGATCATCGCGTGGGAAAGTGAGACGGAGACGGGTGACCGCGCTGAGATTGTTGGTCTACCGGAACCATCTCCGTTGTTCTCCAAGCTGGATGCGCGCAGCGAAGCGTGCCTGGGGCAAAGCTGTCCCAACTTCGAGCCGTGCTACATCACCGCAATGCGGCGCAAGGCGCTTGAAAGCGACATCATCATCGTTAACCATCACTTGTTCTTCGCCGATTTGAATATCCGTCAGCAGGCAGCCGGCGCGCTCGACGCGGGTATTCTGCCGGATGCAGCAGCGGTGATCTTCGACGAAGCGCATGAGATGGAGGCAGTAGCCAGCGATTACTTCGGCGTGGCGATCTCGCAACAGCGCTGCGAGGAGCTGGCGCGCGATGTGGAGATGATGTTGCGAGCGAAGAAGGTCTCCTCATCCAGCATTGAAAGCGCAACGAATGGACTGCGTGAGCGCTCGCGTGCCTTCTTTGGCTCGTTACCCATGAACGGTTTTGAACTGGGCCGCCAGCCGTTTCGCGATCGCCCGGGATTTCTCGAAGAGCGCGGCGATAGTTATGCAAGTTACCTAACCTCTTTGGATCGTCTGCGCGATGAACTCGAACGCGTTAAGGATGTAGAGGAGGTCAACGGCCTTAAGCGCCGCGTGACGGAGCTTCGCACCTCATCCACCTTCCTGATGGAAGCGGAAGACCCGAACACGGTCTTCTGGATTGAGCGACGTGCCGCTGGTGGGGTGAAGAACTTCTCGCGCACACAGGTTGGACAACCGCTTGCGTACCACACCTATCTGCAAGCAACGCCCATTGATGTGTCGGAAATACTGAACACCACGCTGTTCAAAGACTTCAGCTCTGTTGTGCTCACAAGCGCAACGCTGACTGTGCAGGGCGGCTTTGAACACATCGCAAAGCGCGTGGGACTGGTGGGAGCACGTGAGCTTACCGTGCCTTCACACTTCCAATACAACAAACAGGCGCTGCTCTATCTGCCGCCTTATATGCCTGATCCGCGCGACCCGGATTTCATTGATCAGGCTACGGAGAAGATGCGACGCGTGTTGGAGTTCAGCCGCGGCCGGGCGTTCTGTCTCTTCACCAGCTACGCACAGATGAAGACGCTCTATGAACGCATGCTGGTGGAATTGCCATACCCGCTACTGCTGCAGGGGCAGGCTCCGCGCAAAGCCTTGCTGGATGAGTTTCGTTCCACACCGAATGCCATTCTCTTTGGCACATCAAGTTTCTGGCAGGGTGTGGACGTGCAGGGCGACCAGTTAAGCTGCGTCATCATCGACCGCCTGCCATTCGCAGTCCCCAGCGATCCGGTGATGCAGGCACGCATGGAAGCGATTGAAGCCGCAGGCGGCAAGCCATTCCATGATCTACAGATTCCGCAGGCAGTCATCACGTTAAAACAGGGTTTCGGACGATTGATTCGCAGCGCCAGCGACCGTGGCGTGCTGATGCTGTTGGACAGCCGCATTCAGCGGCAAAGCTACGGCAAGATCTTCCTCGACAGCCTGCCGCCCTACAGACTCACGCAGGACATCAACGATGTAGAAGAGTTCTTTCTTTCGCGCGAAGAGCGTGCAGCCGCTGCAGGCTGACCTTACTCTTCCACGATGATGGACTTGCCTTCTTCCACTGATCCATCTTCAATCGGAAGCTGCGTCCCCTTGCGACGGTCAAAGATTTTGCGCAGGATCCACACCACCAACAGCACCAACAGAACACCCACAATCATGCGGGTCAACTGTGCATGCTCACGCGCGCCGTGCATGATGACGTCCATCACCTGCGGGCCGTACTTGTGCGTCAGCAACGCATACGCGCCGTACTGAACCAACTTGCCCAGAAACGCCGCCAGCAGGAAGACCATCGGCTTCATCTCAAACACGCCCGCGCAGAACTCAAACAGCTTGAACGGTGTCGGCGGCGGCCCAATTGCGGGAATGAAAATCGCCAGAAATTCCTGCCGCTCAAAGCGATCGCGCAAACGCTCGTACCGCTCACGGTTGATCTTGCCCAACAGGAACAGTTCGCCGCCCACACGTCCCACGTAAAACGGAACCAGGCTTCCCAACGTGGATGCCAAAGCCGCGACAACCGGATACAGAATCCAGGTGCCGGGGTGATTGTTCACATCCGTGATCAACAGATACTGCCAAGGCATGGGCAGCATGGCGGAGTCCAGCAGCGCAATCGCAGCAAGGCCCCACAGGCCGAAGCGTTCAAAGAACGCCTGGGTGGTCTGGGTGAAATGCTTGAGCCAGCCCACATGGTGGGGCGCGGCGTGCGAGACCGCGTCTGGGGCGGTCTGCAGCAGGGTTGCGAAAGCGTGCAGGTGAAACATCCTCGGTCATTCTACCCGCCACAGACGCCGAGCTATGCCATTTGAAGCGCGCTTTGACGCGGGATGAGAGAATAATCCTGCTGTCCTGTAGCCCTCCGGCGCTTTTCTGCGTACAAATGGGCGTTTCGACAGTCCTACAGATAGAGACCGACTCAGCGTGCCGCCATACCAGACACCCTCTGACGAACCCACCCAGGAGACACCCCAGCCCGAGGAGAGTCCACGCCGCGGAAACCGCCGCGGTATGGGCCGTTACGGCGATCTGGAACAGCATGAACTGATCATGCTGCTGGACGAGGTGGACGACGAGCGCACACGTGCGCGCTTCCGCGAAGCCGTCTATATCTCCGTCATCGTTTGGCTTGTTTTGGGTTGGGTTATCGTCTATGGCCCACGTTATCTATGGCATGCGCCCGTCATCGTTATGGCGCCGGACAACGATAAGCGCTCCACCATGACCTATTTGGACACGCCGCCAGACCTGAAAGATCAGCTCAAGCGGATGAAGCCAGCGCCCAATATCAGCGCGCACACCGCCGAATCGCAAAGCCCCAAGCCGAATCCGCAGGTACAGCCGACACCGCGCGCCGGAACACCCGCGCCTCCCATGCCCAAGCAGGCTCCTCAGGCTGCGCCTCAACAGGCCCCCGCTCCGCAGCAACAACAGGCTCCGCCTCCGCAGCAGGTAGCAAAGAACACTCCTACTACGCCGACGCCGCCCGTGCCGCATCCCCAGCCCATGGTGGATTCGCCTGCCCCGAACCAGTCCAACAATCGGCCAAACTTCGGCCAAGGATCGCAAAGCGCCGCGTCTCAGATCGCTCAGGCCGCGCGTGGTTCTCGTAATGCCGGTGATAGCGGCGACTACGGCTCTGTGGGCCGTGGCCAACAAGGCGGTACCAAGCAGGGTGTACAAATTCTTAGCGACACGCAGGGTGTTGACTTCGGCAAATATATCCAGCGACTGCTCTCTGATGTCCGTCGCAACTGGCTGCCGCTGATCCCGGAAGAGTGCCGCCCACCGCTTAACAAGCAGGGCATCACCGGAGTGCGTTTCACCATCATGCCGGACGGCAAGATCAGCGCAATGCATCTCGATTACTCCACGCATGACGTAGCAATCGACCGCGCCGCATGGGGTTCCATCACAGCACTTGGAACAGCTCAACCGCTGCCCAAGGAGTTCCACGGACCCAACCTGGAACTACGCATTGAATTCCGCATCAACAAAGACAATCCAGACGCACAGTAAACCTCCAGAACCGGCCAGATTGTGGTTGGTTCTCGCATCGGCTTGTGACATCCTTCGAGGGGGTGTCTCAAACGATTCGGGGGTAAATGCCTGTGATTCGCAAAGCGTATGGGACGTTACTGCTGCGCATGGCCTATGCTGGCCTGCTTCTTCTCGGCGTCGAATGCCCCATCGCCGCTCAACAGCCACAAAACCTCATGAGTTGTAAGCCAGTCGCCCAAAGGACGGGCGAAACCGGCTGCTGGATTCTGGCGCATCAACCCGTCGGTGTTCTTGAAGGACAGGTGTACTGGACGCTGGACACGTTCCCCACGAAGGATCTGGCGGAGCAAGCGAAGGGACCGCACGGAACGGTCGTCGAATCGTTAGGCAAGACCTGGCTTCTCACCCTCGGAGAGAAACCGGAACCTTATGCGTCGGGCACGCGCGTAACCCAAATGGGCCCTCTGACCGTGGAAAAGGGGCGGACTTATACCGCGCAATACATGGAAGCGGTTCTGCAACCTGGGATGGTAAGCGAAACGCACACGCATTCGGGAATCGAAGCCTTCTATACCGAAACGGGTGAGACATGCCTGGAGACTCCGGATGGTATGCAGGCCGGGAAAAAAGGAACAGACGTCGTCATCCCTGAAGGTGTGCCTATGGAACTGACCGCGGTTGGAAGCGAGACGCGGCGTAGCCTGGTCCTCATTCTTCACGACGCTTCCAAACCACCAACTACGATGGAACACACTTGGAAATCGAAACACCTTTGCCAGCTAACGAAGTAGGCCCTGCGCTGTAGTGTGACATTCTGTCGAATCGCTTGCCATGGTTTGTTCTGCGCCCCTAGAATCTCGCTTCGGGGAACCGTTACTCCCACGAAGGGATTTTCCGCACCTATGAACATCACTCGCCGCGACTTCGGTCGTCTTGCTGCTGTCGGCATTTCCGCCGCTGCTCTTCAACCGCGTTCACTTTTTGCTCAAGGCAAACCGAACTCGAAGTTCAACGGCGTACAGATTGGCGTCATCAGCTACTCCTATCGCCAGATGAAGCCGTTCGATGCGCTGTCCGTGCTGAAGTACGCCGTGGAAGACGGCATCAACGCCACGGAACTGGAAAACGTGCAGGAGCTGTGGGCAGGCATGCCGCCTATGCCGCCGCGCCCCATGGGACCGCCACCTGCACCCGGCGCACCGCGTCCTCAGATGTCAGAAGCACAAAAGGCCGCGCAGCTTGCCCATGCGGAAGAAGTGACCAAGTGGCGCACCACCATGGACGTGAACAAGTATGCGGAACTGCGCAAGCTATACAACGACGCAGGCGTCAGCATCTACGCATTCAAGATCACGCTGACGGATCGCATGCCCGATGCGGAGTTTGATTACGCCTTCAAGGCAGCCAAGGCCTGTGGCGCAAACCACCTGACCATGGAAATGCCGGACAACAACCCCGGCCTGACCGCACGCATTGGCAAGTTTGGCGAAAAGTACAAGATGCGCATGGGCTACCACGCACACACGCAGGCCAAGCCGGATACGTGGGATCAGGCCATGGCACAGTCGCCATGGAACTGCATCAACCTGGATATTGGCCACTACACCGCTGCAGGCAATCACGACCAGATTGCCTTCATCCAGAAGAACCACGCCCGCATCACCAGCATGCACCTGAAGGATCGCCAGTATCCGGAAAAGGGTGGCCAGAACCAGCCCTTCGGCCAGGGCGACACCCCCATCAAGGAAGTGCTGCAGTTGATGAAGAAGGAGAAGTACAACTTCCCCGCAACCATCGAGCTGGAGTACAAACTGCCCGAAGATTCCGACGCAGTAAAGGAAGTGGCAAAGTGCCTGGCCTACGCAAAGAGCTGCCTCGCATAACGCCGCTTTCGCAATAGCCCACATACAGAAAAGGCCCGCGACGAGCGGGCCCTTTTCGCGTCTCAAGATAGTACTTTCACCAACTGTCCGATTCTGCTATATACGCTGTACTCCTCATGATTTCCGTACGCGTACGTCCCCTGTTGGTTTTTGCTGCCATCGCCTCTTCCTGCTTTGCTCAAAATTCCTCGTCCTCTGCCAACACATCATCCGATCCCTATCGCGACGAACCATATGTCTTTGAAAAGCTGGACAGTACGCTCCGTATGAAGCCCGACGGTACCGGCGAGCGACTCACACACGTCGTACTGCGCGTGCAATCGGAAGGTACCGCGCGACAGTTTTCTGTGCTCAGCGTCTCGTACGCTTCGGCGAATGAAACCGGCAGCATAGACTACGTCCGCGTACACAAGGCGGATGGCAGCACAGTGGAAACACCCACAACGGACGCCATCGAAATGCCGGCGGAAGTCTCTCGTCAGGCTCCCGTCTACAGCGACATCCGCGAGAAGCATGTGCCGGTACGTTCGCTCTCGGTGGGCGATCGCCTGGAATATCAACTACACATCGTGCGCACAAAAGCCGAAGCGCCAAACGAATGGTGGGGCGCGGAACACTTCGCCACCGGTTCCGGCGTCGTGTTGTCGCAAGCCGTCACGCTGGAAGCGCCCGCCTCAATGTACCTGCAGGTGTGGAGTCCGAACCATCCGGTAACGCCAAAGGAAGCGAATGGCCTGAAGACGTGGACATGGACCTACTCGCAGACAAAGCCTTCCGCCAAGGATGAGAACGGGCGCATGACCGCCGCTGTTGTGAAAGATCCGGACGAAGACAGCGACGGCCGCAAGTTGCCATCTATCGCATGGACCACCTTCCATAGCTGGGCAGAGATTGGTGACTGGTATCGCGGACTGGCCCTGCAACGGGCAGAACCCAATGATGCCATCAAGGCGAAGGCCGAAGAACTGACAAAGGACGCGAAGACACCGGAAGAACAGGTGCGCGCGATTTATCGCTACGTCGCATCGCAGATGCGTTATGTGGGTATCAGCCTGGGCGTGGGCCGCTATCAACCTCACACGGCAGCAGAAGTACTCAGTAATCAGTACGGTGATTGCAAAGACAAGGACACGTTGCTGGAATCGCTGCTGAAGGCAAAAGGATTCACCACGGCTCCTGCGCTGATTGGCGCAGGCATTGTGGCGGTGCCGGAAGTTCCCACACCCGCGGTCTTCAATCACGTAATCACAACCGTGCAATTGCCCGGCACACCGGACCGTATCTGGTTGGACAGCACGGCAGAAGTCGCACCCTATCGGGTTCTGATGCCCGTACTGCGCGATGTAAATGCACTGTTGGTGCCCGCGTCTTCCCCCGCATCGCTGGTAAAGACGCCTGCGGACCCGCCGTTTCCTTACCGCGAAGTGTTCAACGCCGATGCCACGCTGGACAATAACGGGCTGCTGAAATCGCACATGCGCGAATCTGTTCGTTCGGACAACGAACTGGATTTCCGCGTGATGCTGCGGCAGGTTTCTCCGTCACAGTGGGACCAGGCGATGCAGATCGTCAGCCAGGCGATGGGATTTGGCGGCAAGGTAAGCAATACAGATTTACGCCAGAACGACCCGAGTGCCCCGGTACAGCTTGCATGGGACTATACGCGCGAAGACTATGCCGACTGGAAAAACGGCAACATCCTGCCCCTGTTTCCCGCTCTGGAAGTCACCACTGTCGACAAGGAGAAAGCTCCCGAACACGACATTGACCTGGGCTCACCGCGCACACTCGAAGCGCATACAGTCATCGTGCTGCCGGAGGGATACCGCGCGGAGCTGCCCGAAGCGCAGCATGTGAAGCGAGACTACACCACATATGACCAGACCTATCGACTGGCAGACGGCAAGCTGTATGTGGACCGCACGGTGGTGGTGCTGAAACACAAGCTGCCAAAAGAGCAGTGGAAGGACTACAACGCCTTCATACACGCCGCAGGTATGGATACGGGCGAGAACTACATCCGCCTAATCGCACCGGTAAAATCCTCCGACAAGAAGAATCCTCCCAAGGAAGACAAATCATCTTCAAACGATCCCTTGAAGGATATGGACGCTTCCACACGCGAACTGATGGAGAACGCAAACAGCGCGCTGCAACGCAATGATTTTGCCGAGGAGCGCCGCCTTCTGGAACAGGTACATAAGCGCGCCCCTAATACTCCATACGTGATGAGTATGTTGGCCTATGCGGAGGCGCGGGAAGGCAAGCTTGACCAAGCTGTCGCCGACCTCGAGACAGAGGTGAAGAACCACCCGGATGATATCCCCGCCATCAGCGTCGGGCTGGCGGGTTTCTATCTCCATAACAAACAGTTTGAGAAGGCAGAGACACTCCTGAAGTCGTATCGCGACCCGGATGATGTCACAATTCGTGGCATGTTGGCCACGGTACAGGCGCAACAAGGCAAACATTCGGAAGCTGCTGCTTCTTATGAAGTCGCGTCAAAAGCCAAACCTGATGACCGCAACATGGAATACCTGGTTGCGAACGAACTGTATGAGGCCAAGCGATTTGACGAGGCCGCATCTCATGCGCATCACGCAATCGAAGGCAGCGACGATCCGAACGTCCTGAATAACAATGTGTATCTGCTTTCAGAGATGAAGCGCGATTTGCCGTTCGCCGAAGAGACTTCGCGGCGCTCCATCACATTGTTGGAGAAGCAAACGGCTGAGACACCGGTAGATTCTGCGAACGATCGCACGTTTGCGGCTTCCTCAAACATGACCGCATCATGGGACACGCTGGCATACATTCTGCTGCTGGAAGGCAAAGCGGCCGAGGCTCTGCCGTGGTTCCGTGCGGCTTGGAAGAATCGGCCTGAAGTCGTAGTGGGAAATCATCTGGGACAGGCATACGAAGCTCTGAATGAGAAGCCGCGTGCGTTAGCCATCTACCGGCTGGCGCTGGCAACGGAGAACGCTTCCGCTGCGAAGGCAGACTACGAAGCTGCAAAAGCAGCGGAAACACGACTGGAAAAGGAAGGCGTGAATCCATCCTGGAAGGAAGAGCCCTCGACCATCCAGGCGATGCGCACTCATAAAGTCAAACGTCCCGCGAAACTAAGTGGTGGTGGCACGGTACGTGTTGTCATTGTGAACGAAGCAGTGGCGGAAGCGTCACTCGTTAGCGGCGACAGCAACCTGAAGCCGGTTCTGGATGAAATTCGCGGTCTGAAGCTGGAGGGATACACTCCGCCCGGTTCAAATGGCCATGTCTTTCGCGATGCCGTGCTGTATTGCGGAGCGTCATCACCTACCTGCGACTTCGTCTTCATGCTGCGCAATGGAATCCAAGCCGAGGGCGACGCAAGGTAAAGAAATTCATCTTCAGCCTTGATCTCGGACTCTTCTTGTCGTATTTTGAAAGTACGGCAGAAATTGCCGTTTTCTGAGGCTCTCCTTGAGGGAGGGGAGAGAAGTGCGTGCCGCAATCGTCTGCGGTGAGCCTCTCCTACGCTAACGTGCGAGCCTGTCTCGCCCCCAGAGAAAATCCGCTCCATTGCGGCTTTCCGTGCGCTCATGCGCGGCCGCGGCGGTGCGCCTTAAAGGAAGTTTGTTTTGAAAGCTATCCAGTACTCCGCGGTTTTACTTGTTTCGTTTGCCACTATCTCCCAGGTCGCTTTTTGCCAGTCGAATACATGTTCTGAAGATAAGTCGACGCCCATCCAGGCTGTAACACTGCAGGTGCAGGACGCCAGCGGTGCCACCGTTGAACGCGCTGCAGTTGAAGTCCGTTGCGGCGCTACGGTGTATCGAGTGCAGACGGGCGCCCACGGCGAAGTAGCACTGTCCTTGCATCCAGGTAGCTACAACGTTTCCGTGCAGGCCCCAGGTTTTGCCGCACTGCAACAGGAGAACGTAACACTCTCCTCCGGCACCCAGCCCACTGTGTTGAAGCTGCAGGTTGGATCCGCAACCGACGTCATCAACGTCACGGCGAACTCCGGCTTTGTTCCCTACGCATCGAACGCAGGCTCAAAGACAAACGCACCGCTGGTGGAAGTGCCGCAATCGATCTCCATCATCAGCGAACTCGAAATGCAGTCGCGCAATGTGATCACCATGAACGAAGCGCTGCGTTACACGCCCGGCGTACAGGCAGACGAGTTCGGTGTGGAACCGCGTTTCGATTGGTTGAAGATCCGCGGATTCGCTGCAGAGACGTTCGGCGTCTTCCGCGATGGCATGCGCTTCAATTCCCTCTCCGGCAAACTGGATCCGTACGAATTGGAAAGCGTGGAAGTGCTACGCGGACCTTCGTCCGTCCTCTACGGACAAGTGCCTCCGGGAGGCCTGATCAACCAGGTAACAAAGCGTCCATCGGCCGAGCGCCGCACAGAAGTCGGCATGCAGCTTGGTTCGTTCTATCGCCGAGAAGGATTCTTTGACACTACCGGCTCGCTTACAAAAAACCAGGTGTGGCAGTATCGCCTGTTGGGCGTGCTGCGCAACAGCGACACGCAGACAAACTATACGCCGGACAATCGTCGCCTCATCGCACCATCATTCACTTACAAACCAAGCGACCGCACGAACTTCACCTTCCTGGGCGACTGGCAACATGACGGCACACGCTGGAGCCAGTTCCTGCCCGCGAGCGGAACGCTCTACAGCAATCCCAATGGCGTGATCCCTGTAAACACCTTCGTCGGTGAGCCGGGATGGGAGAAGGTCAAACGCGATCAGGCCTCAGCGGGCTACACCGGCGACCACCTGTTCAACGATGGTTGGAACCTGCACTCGAACTATCGCTACCAGTACATCAACTTCCAGGGCAGCACCGTATATGGCACTGGCTTCGATGGCAACAGCACAACGATGGTGACGCGTTACGCCTACGAGCTGCCGCGGTGGAACCGCATCAACACGCTGGACAACCGCGCACTGCGTCGTTTCACCAACGGTGACTGGGAGCAGACCGTGCTCTTCGGCTACGACTATCAACACGTCGCCATCAAGAGCCAACAGGCATTCGCGCAGGTCGCGGACATCAACATCTTCAAGCCTGTCTACGGCGTGACCACGATCCCGAACATGTCGCCGTATCTGTATCAGGACAACCTGCTGCAGCAGCACGGACTGTACGCGCAGGATCAGATCAAGTACCGCAATCGCCTCATCTTCACGTTAGGCGGACGCCAGGACTTCGCAAAGAACGACATTGCAGACTTCCTTGCGCACACGGAAACTGGCCATCTGGATCAGCGATTCACCGGCCGCGCAGGCGTTGGTTATCTAACGGCAAGCGGCATCTCGCCGTACGTTTCGTTCTCCACCAGCTTCCTGCCCAATGCAGGTAGCTATGTCTACAACGCAACTACCGGCCAATCGACCGATCCCGCAAAGCCATCGGATTCGCGTCAGATTGAAGCCGGTGTAAAGGTGCAGCCCAACACCTGGAACAGCTACTTCACCGCAGCCTTCTTCCAGATCAATCAGACCAACGTGCTCGTGAGCAACGCTGCGTTTCAAACGGTGCAAACGGGCGAAGTTCGCTCGCGTGGTGTGGAGTTAGAGGCAATCGCCAGCCTGCAGCACGGACTGAGCCTGCACGGTGGATACACCTTTACTTCAACGGACACCGTGAAGGATCAGACCTCTGCAAACATTGGAAAATGGCTACCACAGACGCCAAAGAATCAAGTATCGATGCTTGCGGATTACACCGTAACCAACAAGCGTTTCAGCGGGCTTGGTGGCAACTTCGGCGTGCGCTTCGTTGGCACCAATGCGGCGGATAGCGCGAACAGTTTCTTCATTCCGAACTACGCTTTGCTCGATGCAGGGTTGCGCTACGGTTATCGCGGCATGCAGTTCAGTGTGAATGCAACAAACCTTACCGACAAACGTTACGTGGCCACGTGCAGCGGCTTGAGCTACTGCTACTACGGCTATGTTCGCAACGTCATCGGACAAGTGAAGTACCACTTCTAAACGCATGGGATTCGCAAGCAATCTCGTTCATCATCCACGAAAGTTGTGGCTGCGCAGGGCGCTCTTCCAGATTCATCTCTGGTTGGGCGTCCTGTTGTCGCTTTACATCATCGTTATTGGGTTTTCCGGCTCTGTGCTGGTATGGGAAGACGAGTTGCAATCGCGCGCCTTCCGCGGACAGCCGTACGCCGCAACGCATGTGCTTCCTGCATCACAGATTGTTGCAACAGTGACTGCAGCGTATCCGAAGGAGCCGTTGTATTACCTGATGTGGCCACAGGAAAATGCGCCGGTGTACACGGCGTATCTGCACACTGTAAACAAAGGTCAACATATCCTGCGTCTGAACGCGACCACCGGCGAGATCGTACCCATTCGTGGCGGCTTCATTGACTGGATGCACGACCTGCACATCTACCTGCTGATGGGGCAGACCGGCTTCATCGTGAACTGCGTCATGGGCATTGGCTTGCTTGTCCTGTCGATCAGCGGCGTGGTGCTGTGGTGGCCTGGCATTCGCGCATGGGCGCGTGGTTTCTATGTCAATCTGCGCGCCGGATGGAAGCGCATCAACTTCGATACACACAACGCCATCGGCATCTGGACCCTACTGATTGTCAGTTGGTGGGGCTTCACCGCGATTGATTTCCTGTTCCCTGCCCAGGTAATGAAAGCCGTAAGCTTCATCTCGCCAGTGAAGGCCATGCGGCAACCCATTGCACCCAAGCCACAACATGTTGGTGCTCCTGTGACACTGCAGGTAATTGCAGATCGTTCCAATCAACTGAATCCATCCGCGTTTCTCTCCGGCGTTTCAATACCCGACGCGCCCGGAGAAAATTACGTCGCATACATGGACAGCCCTACGCCCGGCGACTTTTCGCATCGCTTCATCCACACATTCGCAGCAGACGGACAGTTGCTTTCCACATGGCACTATGGCGAGAAACAAACGTTGGGCGATTGGATTCTGTGGCTCGTCTATCCACTGCACTTCGGCACGCTGTGGGGTACATGGGTCAAAGTCATCTGGAGCGTGCTTGGTATGAGCTTGCCCATCCTATCTATCACTGGTCTGCTGATGTATTGGAATCGGTATCTGGGGAAACGCTGGAAAGCTCTACGCGGATAAGTCAAAAGGGCACGGCGAGAGCCGTGCCCTTTGAACATACAGAGGAATAACTACTTCGCTTTGCTTCCGAGCCACGCTTCGCGGAACGCCTTCTGTTCCGCAGTTAGCGTTCCGCCTGCAGTCTCCACAGGAACAATCTCCAGCGAAGGGTCTTCCGCAAGCACAGCCTTCGAACGTACTTCCTGACCACGACGCTTGAAGATGAGCTCCACGCTGTCGCCAGTCTTGTGTCCATCGATGGCCTTCTCCACATCCGCAGAAGAGTTAATCGCCACACCGCCTACACTGATCAACTCATCATCCAAGTCCAATCCCGCAAGATACGCGGGCGAACCAATAATGGTGGATGCGGCAACGCGCAACGTCTCCGGCCCGGCAGGTGCCTGACCACGACGCACAGGGTCACCCTTCTTTGCCAGATAGATATTGCCCAGAGTAGCGCCGCCGCGCTTCTTCATCACGAAGCCTGCATGCTGTAGCAGCGCAGCGTAGTCCACCTTCTCCGTGCCGATCATGTAACGCTTCACATAATCTGCAGCGAAAGCCGGATCGCCGCTTACCTTTGCGAGCTGCGTCTGCACATCCGCAATGCTATACGGATGACCTACAAGGCCAGGTTCTGGGCCACCGGGCTTGCCGTATGCGAACCACATGGCACGCATGAAGTCATCCAGCGTCACCTTGCCGTTCGTCTTCACGCGCAATGACAGATCAAGCCCCATCGCCACCACATCGCCAAACGTGTAATACGAGACAAATGTGTTGTTGTAGTACGTCGGGAATAGATCGCTCGCACCATCCACAAACGGCGCCATGCGGCTCATATCCATTGCGGACCGATATTGTGTTGCGGGCGAATTGATCACGTTACTCAAATCGCGCGCGAATCCCATCATGCCGCGCGGCATCGGTGTCAGCCCTGTGCGGATCATTGCGAGGTTGCCGTAATACTGCGTGAAGCCTTCCGCAACAAACATCAGACCGCTCATGTTCACATCGCGGAAGTTGAACGGCTCCAATCCCTCAGGACGAATACGTTCCACATTCCAATTGTGAAAGTACTCGTGCGCCACGACACTCAAACCAAGCTGGCGTGAGGTCATCACCGTGCTGTTGCGATGCTCCATGCCATCGCCGTTGTCCCACGGCAGTGCATCGGCAAGGAAGGTGTAATAGCCCGGCTCATAGTCAGGCAATTCGCCGTAGACGGCCTGCTCTTCCTTCACAATCTTTTCCACGCCCGCAAAGTACTCAGCCAGCTCTGCATCCGTTGCCTGCGAATGCGCCACAACGCGGATGGTCTGGGCCTTGCCGCCGGGTTTCAATGCTGGCACCTGGAAGGTGTGGAGAGCATAATTCGCAAGCTCCGCAGGGCTATCCATCAGGTACTGCAGATTCGGCGATGTGAACGTATTCGGATCGGCCGTGGGATAAAGCTGCGTCGCAATCTTCCAGTTCAAACCATCCGGCACAACAAAGGTCAGCTTCGACGGACGATCGTCAAAACCGTGCGCCCACATCACCGTCGCAGGCCAGTTCAAATGTGCGTGCGTCGTGTCGACCGCCATGAACGTGCCGTCAACCCGGTCGCCAAACAGTTTGTAGGTCACATGCACGGTGCCATGATGTCCGCTCACAGTCCATGAGCGCGGGTCGGGTCTCGTAACCGCCAGCGGCTTGCCGTTTTCATCCGTGAACTTCTCTTCGAAGACGTTCGACGCATACTCAAAGGCGGCATAACGGCCCGGTGAAGAGCGACTCATCTGCACGGTAAGAGGCTGCTGCGGCACGTTATGGAAGGTAGCCTCCACCTGCACCACGTGGTGCACCACGTCTGGAAAGGTAAAGCGATATTCCGTGGCGTTGTTCTGTGCAAGGGCAGGCAGGGCGACTGCGGCGATAGCAGCAGCACCCACAAGACGCAGGAAGTGAGCAGAAAAATTCTTCACAGTGAGGCGATGATAACGCTGCCACCCGCACAGGTGAAGATGTCGCAGAAAATACGGCAGATTGGAAGCGGTTCCAACAAGATTGTGAGCCGGCTTTCCATTGGAAGTAAAACTCGAAAGAAATGGCGCAGATTCGCGTGACGGGGACGGAATTTCTGGTCTAGATTGGTATGCGCTTCGGCAAAGGTTCTATTGCAGTGGTCCAACCTCAGCAGTTGGGCCTTCGCCGACAGATGCTTTCAGCTCACCAAAGGAACCGACTCATGATCACTCGCAGAACCTTCCTTGGAACCATGGGAGCCGCGACAGCGCTCGCAGCTATGCCCACCGCGCGCGCACTTGGCGCCAACGACCGCATCCGAATCGCACTGGTGGGATGCGGCGATCGCGGTATGCAGGACCTGCGGGATGCTCTCAAGGAGCCAAACATTGAAATTGTGGCTGCCGCTGACGCATACACACGTCGCCTGGAAATGATGAAGGAGAAATATCCCAACATCAAGACCTATGACGATCCGCTGAAGTTGCTGGAAAACAAGGACGTGGACGCGGTCATCAATGCAACGCCGCTGCATCTGCATGCCAAGTATTTCCTTGCCACGCTGCAGGCAAACAAAGACCTGTACAGCGAAAAGACGATGGCCTACAACATAACGGACGCAACGGCTTGCCGCGATGCCGCAAAGGCATCCAAACAGGTGGTGCAGATTGGCATGCAGCACGAAAGCGAAGGTGAGCTGCGCGACGTGCAGGACTGGGTCAAGAGCGGCAAGCTGGGCAAGTTAACCATGGTGGAAGCGTGGATGAGCCGCAACACACCGCGCGGCAAAGGTCAGTGGGTGCGTCCTATTCCTGAAGATTGCAACCCGGAACATGTGCGCTGGGACCTGTTCCTGGCAAACCGCCCCAAGAGCGCATTTGATGCAAACAAGTTCATCAACTGGCGGCTGTTCTGGGAGTTCTCAGGCGGCAACATTACAGAAAACATGGTGCACCAGATTGCGTGGATTGCAACCGCGCTGGATCTTGATGTTCCGGCAGCCGCGTATTGTGCGGGTGGCGTGTTCAGCGAGAAAGATGGGCGACAGGTGCCTGACACCATTGCCGTAACACTGGAATATCCGAACGACCTCACCGTTCTGTGGCAGTCCACCTTCTCAAATTCGCGTTATGGATTGGGCGAACACTATCTGGGATCCAATGGGACGATTGAGCATGTGTCGGGCTCCACAGGGATGGTGACCGGAAGCCAGAATTCACGCGGCGGCACGAAGTTTATGCCGGAGAAAGCGAACGATCCCAACGGCGTGGTCATTGAATCGACCACAAAGGGTGTCACGCACATGGGCAACTGGTTTGAAGCAATCCGTTCCCGCAACAAGAACAGCGTGAATGCCACGGTGGAAGTGGGCTATCGGTCTTCGGTGGCGTCATTCATGTCGAACCTGGCATACCGGCGTAAGGCGCGCGTCACCTTTGAAGAGGCGAAAGCAGCAGCGCCAGATGCCCTGTGGAACGAGGCCGATCTCTACGCCTCCCGTCACAAGGCATGAAATAACAGTTGAAAATCGACGGTGGCAGCAGTGATTCAAGAGATACACTGCTGCCACCGTGAAGCGTTTTCACATCTGCGTGATTGCGTTCGTGATGCCGTTCGTTGCGCCGGCGCAGGATCATGTTCTTGGCTCCGGTTCCAAGTCAGTAATTCCCGAGTTGCGGGGTGATCGACACAACATCGATCGCGATCTGCAGATTGCGTTGCGAGCCTTTAACGGGCAAAACGCTCTCGATATGCGCAACCGCTCCGTTGGCGTGGTGGACCGCCCCATTTCCCTCAACCTGCGCGCGAATGCCGTAAATAGTGTCACCGCCGAAGGCGTGGTTTTACGTACGGACGCGTATCTGGCGCCGGACAAGAACGGCATGGTGACGGTGCTTACCGTTCTGCCCACAGTGATTCTGCGCGCGCCTGCGGGATTCCCATCTTCATCGGTCGTATCGAATCGATTTTCAGGAGGACACCGCAGTGAAATAGCTTCTGCGCCGTCGCCGCCTCCGCAGGGTTCCATACTTCGCTTTGTTATGGCGGGCGGCACTGTCTATTTCGATGACAACAACGGAGCTACGCTGCGCCAACCGGGTGTGCGCTATCCCGCTCCGGGCGAAAACCTTGTCTTCTTTGGAGAGACGATTGGTGGAGGTTCCACCGAACCACCCTCCGCAGTGTTGCTATTAAAAAACGCGTGTGCACCACAGGGACGTGCGTGCGCTTCCATTGACGGCAGTGCCATCAGCTCCGACGCGCTGGCAACAAACCTATCCGGCGGCATGGCAACCATTCAGGCATACAACGCAACGGGAGCAGCCATCGCCGATTACGCGCAAGAGGGTATCCGCGGATTGGCTCCGCTGTTGGAAGGTCACTACAACCTGGGGCAGGGCGACCTCCGTCGATTGTCCGGTCCAGAAATTGAAATGCCGCCGTTTACGCCTGCCGAAGCCGATCAGGCCGTTGTGCGAGCGCACATCCTGCAAAGCGATGCCAATCTGACGACAGGTGGTCTTGGCGTTGTGACAACTTCAGTAGCTGCCGTGCAAAAGGTGTATCAGGGTACGACGCCACGCGAACGGACGATGGATATCGTGCAACGAGGAGGCTTGCTATGGAAGGACAGCAACGTTGTACTGGCTGCGCTGACGGCAGCACAGCAGCCCCTTGTGGAAGGCGGCGACTACTTCCTGACACTGGGACGTACCAACGACAATCGATGGGAGCTGCGCGCCGCATGGCGCATCGTCGATGACCAGGTGTTCGCACTGGATCGGCCGCGTGCCATGGCGATATCGCGGGATGGCGGCTTGTACTGGAAGAGCACGGCCTTGTTTCTGAAATCCCACGGCTTGCAATAAGCCTGCAACGACCGCGGTATCTACAACACCTCTGGCAAGGCGGTAGGCTGTTTCTGATGCCGATTGAGTTTCTTGCAACAGACGATGATGCGCTGATCCGTGGGCGCGCCCGCGTGGGAGATGCCGAGATTGTGGTGTGTACCGATGGCACCTGCCTCTTCGATGGCGGAGCCATGTTTGGCGTAGTGCCCAAGACGTTGTGGTCACGCAAGGTTGAGGTCGATGAAAAGAACCGCGTGATGCTTGGTTTGAACTGCGTGGTGGTGAAGATCAGCGGCAGGAACGTGCTGATTGAAACCGGCTTCGGCAACAAGATTGTCCCCAAGCTGAAAGAGATTTACGCGATACAGGAACGGCTTCCAGCTTCACTGAAGGCTGCGGGGCTTGCGCCGGAAGACATCGACATCGTCATCAATTCGCATCTGCACTGGGATCACTGCGGATGGAACAGCGTGCTGGATGCAGACGGCAAGGCGGTGCCGTATTTTCCGAACGCGCAATACATTGCGCATCGCGGCGAAGTGGAACATGGACGCCATCAGTGGGAGCGCGACCGCGTCAGCTATGTGGCAGACAACTACGAGCCAATGATTGCCACTGGCCAGATGCGGCTGGTGGAAGGTACGCATGCCGAAGTGATCCCCGGCATCACGCTGGAGTGCTACCCCGGACATACGCGGCAATGCATGGCCGTCCACATTGAAAGCGGTGGTGAGCATGGGTGCTTTGTCAGCGATCTAATTCCCACAAGCGCACACCTGGATCTGGGATGGGTGATGGGATTTGATCTGGATCCGTTGCGGACCATTGAGGAGCGCAAGCGCTTCTATTCCAGGGCGATACCCGAGGACTGGTTAATCTTTTTTCCACACGATCACCGCCGATGTATGACACACCTGCAAAAGGACTCGACGGGACGCAGCGTCGTCGTGAAAGATTAAAAATGTGTTCGACGGAGAGGCTTATGGCTTCCGCTCCGATCGCCCCTGGAGGTTAAACCGAGTTGCCGATTGCCCAGACCGACACAGCTTTGCTACAGGCAGCCCGTAGGCGGAGTGAGATTCTCCGCCAGCTTGGGCTGATGGAAGAGGTGGATGAGCGGGAGTTCGACGAATTGGTGGAACTTGCTGCAGCTCTGTGCGGCAAGGCACTGAGCGCGATGACGCTGCTGGATGAGGAGACCCAACTCATCAAGGCGCGCATGGGCTTTCAAGGGGCCAGAACGATGCCCGTGCGTGAGTCGATTTGCCAGTACACCATACAAAGCAAGCAGCTTCTGGTAGTGGAAGACACCGTGGAAGATGCGCGGTTTGGCGGGCCTGTGGGTGGCGGGATTCGTTTCTACGCAGGCACGCCGCTCACCACCATTGACGGCACGGCAGTAGGAGCGTTGTGCGTGATGGACACTGCGCCGTCGGCGCTGACCCCACAGCAGCTTCGTGCACTGGAAGTGCTCGGACGGCAGCTCAGCAATCGTATCCAGTTGCGTGAACGGGCGCGCTCCATGGCAGATTTGCTGGAGGAACGAGAACGTGCCCGTGAAATGTTTGTGACCATCCTGAATAACGTTCCGGCTGAGATCTATTTGAAAGATGAGGATGGCAGGCTCCGCTTTTATAACCGCAAACTGGCGGATCGCTTTGCCATCAACGAAACAGCATGGCTGGGCAAGACAAGCCGCGATTTATGGGATGAAGAGACAGCCGAGCGCGTTTTTCAGGAAGACCGGGCGGCTCTGCAGTCGGGCAAGCCACAGGAAACATTCCTGGATCTGAAGGAAGCGGATGGCAGGCAAAGTTACTGGAGAACTACCAAAGCACCATGTCGCGACTCCAATGGCGATCCGGTGCTGGCTTGCTGTTCCGTTGATCTGACGGAACAACGTGAGCGCGAACAGCACCTGCGCGACGTCCAGGAAGAGCTCGAAGAGGCGAACCGCAAGCTAAGTTCACTGGCGCTTACCGACGCTCTTACCGGATTGTGGAATCGTCGTGCCTTTGACTCCCGGCTGGAGACAGCCGTAATTGCTGCGCAACGAAGCAAAGAGCCGCTGGCGCTGATGTTGCTGGATGTGGACCATTTCAAGCGCGTTAATGACCGCTTTGGTCATCCCTACGGCGATGAAGTCTTACGCAACGTAGCAACGATTCTGAACCGCACCAATCGCGCAGATGAAGCAGCGTGTCGCTTTGGTGGAGAAGAGTTTGCGGTGCTGATGCCGAGGACCGACGCGCAGGGAGCCGTCGCCCTGGCCGGCCGGATTCGCGAAGCGATGCACGCCTTCCACTGGGAGAAAGAACCCGTCACCATCAGCATGGGTATCGCGGTCTGGACCGACAACTGGTCGTCCGACGACCTGGTGGACAATGCTGACGCAGCTCTCTACCGCTCCAAAAAAGGCGGACGCGATCAATTCACCTGTTACAACTGCGAGGAACAGACGGTTTAGAAGGCGACACTCTCAGCTCTTCGGCGCTGTCCACGGATCGTAGTCGCCGACGCTCCATATCTGTCCTTCGGGATCGCGCACGCTGAAGCCGCTGCCGCCGTAATCCTTTGTTTCAAGAGGCATCAGTACGGTGGCTCCCGCGGCCTTCGCTTTCTCCCACGCTGCGGCGCAGTCTTTCACAATCAGGTAGATCGACGAGGTCACACGATTTCCTGCTTCGTCCGGCTGCAGATACCACCCTGCGGTCGCAGGATTTGCACCGACTGTTCCGAGCATAATCATGCCGTTGCCGAGTGTAAGTTCCGCATGTTGCACTACGCCATCGTCACCGCGATAGACAGCGTATTCCGCGAAATCAAAGGCCTGCTTCAACCACTCAATCATGCGGTTGCAATCGCGATAGCGGATGGCAGAGATAACATTCACGGTGCTCATGGGAAGACCTCCGTTTGCGGGCCTATCTTACTGCAACAACATCACGAGAATCCGTCCGTCGGAATGAAAACTAGCGCCAGTCGCGGTCTTTGCCTCGCGTATCGGATTTGACGGTGTGACATAAGCTGCAGCAGCAACGGCGCCTGTGGAAGTGAAGCTGTCGCGCAGAAAATCGCGTTCCGTATCGATGGCTGGCGCAATGCTGTGAGTCACCTGGCCATTGCGGCTGTCGCGAGCAAAGCCGTTGTCATACGTCGCAGAACCCACCCAAAGCGGTTGGCCATTAACCGTTTGGGTTGTCTTCCAGATGCGCAGATGATGACGCTCCGCAGCCACACGCAATGTGTCACCCCGCGCGAAACTCATATCCTGCGGACGGCCAAAGAGATAGAGCGAACTCATAGGCACTTCTCGGTAGGGTTCTTTGGACAGCGTGGCCAGTAGTCCGTGCAGGATGGCGGTGTTGCGATCCGCGTCCACCGTGAACCATCCACTACGGAGAAACGCGTCCTGCACCTGCTGCTCCGAACCGATGAGCGCAAAGTTCACGGCGTCACCGTCGTTGCCCTGACCATCGTCATCGCGACGTGGAAATGTATCAAAGATTGCAGGCTGCAGCAGTTGCGACAGGTTCAATGCAGATGCGGTAGAAGCACGCGGTGCAGGTGCAAGGTTCACCGAAACCTTGTAGCTACCGGTGGCAGTGAGGTCTTCGCTGAGATTTGCCCGCAGAAAAAGATTGCCGGTGGAGCGCACCGGGATGGTTCCACCCACGCCAATGCTGAAGGGCCATGCGGCATCGTTATCGCCAATGCGGCCAATTAATGCGCCGGTTTGCGCGGTGGGCAAAGGATATTGCCGCAGAAGATCGCGCCAGAAGTGTTCCTTGCCTTCTGGCGTAATGGTCTGTCCGTTCGCCAGGGTGAGTGTGCCGTCCGCTTTCACGGTCAAGCTATCCCCCGCCACCAGCGGGATGCCGGTATCAATCCACCCCTTCGTCGCGTCAATCGTAACCGTGGCGTGATTCTTGCGGTTTGCGACGACGGCGGGAGCAGTGGGCACAATCGCCTCCATGCGCGCCGTCTGCGCCGAAAGCGCAGGTCCGACTGCAAGGAGGACGAGGGATACAAAGCGACGCATGTATTTTCAGACGCATTTGGCCGCAGAAACGTCGCGCCGCCGCTTTGTAACAGTCTGATTTCCTTGAAAATCGCATGGAATGCGACAATGAAGAGTCGGGCTTTTGTGCGTCTTTACTGCACAGAGGCGCATCTGGAATAGGAACGGTATGGCAGAACAGACACGCGTCGTCGGCATCGATCTTGGCACTACCAACTCACTTGTCGCCTTTCTTGAGAATGGCGTTCCGGTTGTCATTCCCGGCGAAGACGGGTCAAACCTGGTGCCTTCGGTGGTGGCCATTGAAAACGGCACGGTGACGGTGGGCAATGGCGCGCGCGGTACGCTCTTGTCTTCGCCCGCGAATGCTGTCTACAGCGCAAAACGCCTGATGGGTCGCGGCATGGATGATGTGCGCGACGAGCTTTCGCTGTTTCCCTTCCGCATTGCCGACGATCAGAAGGATGACGAAGTGCTGAAGCTGCACGTGGGCGACCGCGTGCTGACGCCGCCGCAGATCTCCGCGCTGGTGCTGGAGCAGTTGAAGAAAAATGCCGAGCGTTATTTTGGCACTTCTATCACCAGGGCCGTCATCACCGTTCCCGCGTACTTCAACGATGCGCAGCGTCAGGCTACGAAAGATGCAGGACGCATCGCCGGGCTGGATGTACTGCGACTGGTCAATGAGCCAACCGCAGCCGCGCTGGCCTATGGTCTGGATCGTGCGAAGGTGGGCACCGTGGCCGTGTATGACTTTGGCGGCGGCACCTTTGACGTGTCGATTCTGAAGCTGCACGACGGCATCTTTGAAGTGATCGCCACCAACGGCGACACGCATTTGGGTGGCGACGACATTGATCATCTGTTGCTACGCATTGCGCTGGATGAGATTCAGCACGAGCTTGGCATTGCCCCCACGCCCGAGGTGGTGCAGACCGTTCGCAAGGCCGTGATTGATGTAAAGATCGCGCTGTCAGCGGATGAAGCTGCAAAGTTCGATATCGCGCTGGCGAATGGCAAGAAGTATCAGCGCGAGATTACGCGCGAGCAGTTTGAAGGGCTGATCCAGCCGGTGATTGCACGTACTGCGGCACCGGCGCGGCAGGCGCTGAAGGATGCGGGGCTTGAGCCTGCGCAGATTGACGAAGTTGTCCTGGTCGGTGGATCGACACGCATTCCCGCGGTGCGTGCACTGGTGGACGAGGTCTTCCAGCTTTCGGCACGCGGCAAGAAGGCGCATACGGAGCTGAATCCGGATGAAGTCGTCGCTATGGGCGCGGCGGTGCAGGCGGACATTCTGGCCGGTGGCTCTGCCGCCACCAGCGAATTGCTCCTGCTGGATGTGACTCCGCTCTCACTGGGTATTGAGGCTCTGGGCGGCGTGGCGGCAAAGATCATTCAGCGCAACAGCACCATTCCCGCGAGCGCTACGGAACACTTCACCACAGGCGTGGATGGCCAGACGAACGTCGCCATTCACGTGGTACAGGGCGAACGCGAACTGGCGAAGGATTGCCGTTCGCTGGCACGATTTGATCTGAAGGGCATTCCGCCGATGACGGCAGGCCTGCCGCGCATTGAGGTGAAGTTCCTGATCGACGCGAACGGCATTCTGCAGGTGAGCGCGAAGGAACAACGCAGCGGCAAGGCGTCCGAGATTGAAGTGAAGCCAACCTACGGCCTGTCAGACGACCAGGTGGAAGAGATGATCCTGGCCTCGTTCGATCACGCGGAAGAGGACTTGGAACAGCGCCAGTTGATTGAAGCCACGAACGAGGCGAACACCATTCGCGAAGCCGTGGCGAAGGGCCGCAATCATGCCGCCTGGCAGCAGCTAACGCCGGATGAAATTGCCGAAGTGGACGCAGCGCAGGCGAATCTTGACGACACGATCCAGAAGCAGGACTACAAGGACATCCGCGCTGCCATTGACCGTTTGGATAAGGCAACGCGCCGCTTTGCGGAACTGATGATGGACACCACGCTACAGCAGGCCATGACCGGCAAGACGATGGACGCGGCGGGTGAAAACATCGGCGATGGCCCGGCCGCTCCGCACCCGTTTGCACCGGCGCAGATCGACGAAACGAAGAAAGACAACTAACTACGAGGCGGCTTGGGGGCTGCGTGCTTTGCGCGCAGTTCCCGGATGCTCGGCTTTACCGCTCCGGGATCGCCAGACGCCATGGGAACGTCTTTTGGCGGGCGCGCTTTGATTGCAGCAGCAACGTTGCGAATGCGAGATGGACGCTCGCCTGCGCTGTTCGCCTCAGGCCGCGTGAATGCAGCCGCTGCTACCTGACGGATGCGTGACGGCCGTTCGCCGCGTGCGGCAGCTTCTTCGGCAGCAGCCTTTGCTTCTTTGCGCGCTGTCATGGCAGCGGCGGCTTCACGGATACGGGATGGGCTGTGACCGCGAGGACGCGTGGGTTCCTTCGGGATTTCGTGCTCACCCGTATTACCGGAATGACCTTCCTTGGACGAACTGAAGACGGCCACAAGGCACGGGATGAGGATAAGCAGTACGAAGCCGACCCCAACCAAAACGTTATGCACGATGAAACCCTCCGCTGCAGAGCATTGGCGCCTTCTGAGGTTGAGGATACATCGGAGACCCCGACCAGTCCCCAAGGCAGGCGCATCCCGGCGGTGCAACTTCCGTGCCATCGTCGGACTTTTATGAACATGTTTTTTGATCAGAAGCGAAGCCCATTGCGGAACCAGGGGGCAGGTTCTCTCGTTTAGCTCAATAGGGGCTCCATGGCACAGACACACCATTCCCGACCACATGAACTAACGCCATTACCTTCAGCGCTTCGGGTTGGTTTCTGGCTATGTGTCCTGGTGGCTATTGCCGCGGGGATGCGGCGCTTGCTGGCACTCGGGACAACGCCTTCCTCCGCGGAACCGCCTGATTTGCAGAGGCTGGATCAGTTCTTCCGCTCCCATGCTTCGTTGACCTATGCGCACATCGTCGTCGCGCTGGTCTTTGTGTGCGTTCTGCCGCTGGTGTACTGGAACCGGACACGGCTGCGGCAACCGGTACGGGCGGCGTTTTACATACTGGGGCTGATTGTCGGACTTACGGCCTTCGGCATGGCGGCGCACCCGGTGGGTGGGAGCGTTGAAGGGGCAGCGGTAGTCGTCTTCAACCTGCTCTTTCTTTTCTCTCTGGCGCAGAGCTTTCGTGCCTGGCGCGCCGGAGATGCCAGTGCGGATCGGCGCTGGACGCTGCGGGCCACGGCCATTGTGCTGGGCATCGCCACGACCCGCCCCGTTATGGGCATCTTCTTTGCCACGGCGCGACTCACCGGGTGGACTCCGCACCAGTTCTTCGGCTTTGCCTTCTGGATTGGCTTCACAATCAACACGGTTGTCATGGAGATTGCTCTGCGCAGACATGCCCGTTCGATAGAATGAACAACAGAGCAAATATCATGTCAGAACATCACGTTGAACTGCCCGAAATTGATCTTTCCAAGCCGCCCGCCGAGGGCATTGTCCGCGTGACGTTTCAGCCGGAAGGCAAGACCGTGGAGTTCCCCTTCGGCACGTTGCCCTACGACGGCCACGGCCAGCCGATGAGCTTTCTGGATGTCGCAGAAAACTACGGCATCTTCCTGGACCACGCCTGCGGCGGCGTGTGCGCCTGCACCACCTGCCATCTGTATGTGAAGGAAGGCGCGCCGGGACTGAGCGATCCGGAAGACGATGAGTTGGACCGCGTGGACCTGGCTGCAGGACCACAGACGAACTCGCGCCTGGGCTGCCAGGCCGTCATTACCCAGCCCGGAACCTACGTTGTGGAGATTCCTGCGTGGAACCGCAACTACGTGCAGGAAGGCAAGCCCGCCGCCGTTACGGCGCAGAAGGATTAAGCACCCCATGCCCTTTGAGTTTGGTTGGGAAGATGCCGAGGAGATCGGCATCCAGTTGCAGGAGAAGTTTCCGGACACCGATCCGCTTTCGGTGCGCTTTACGGACATGCATAAGATGATCACCGGCCTGCCCGGCTTTACCGGCGACGCGGCGAAGTCCAACGAGGGCATTCTGGAAGCCATCCAGATGGCGTGGCTGGAAGAGTACAACGACGCGAAGTAAGCATTCGGCGGAACCTTTTCGTGCAGTTGGCGTATGTCATGCAAGGGGGGATAAACCCATGTTGAAGCTGCTGCTGTTCTGCCTTCTTTTCGTCATGTGCTGGCCGCTGGCTCTGCTCGCGATCGTGCTGTATCCGCTGGTCTGGCTGTTTCTGCTGCCGTTCCGGCTGGTGGGCATTGCCGTGGATGGAGCACTGGAACTGGTTTCCGCCATCATCTTCCTGCCGGCGCGTGTTCTGCGCGCCATCTAGCCTCCCTGCAGTATCTGGCCTGTGCATCGCGGTCGTCGCGCTATCATCAAATAAGCGATGCTGCGCGCTCTGTACAATCCGGCTGGTGCTTCCCGACATGCCGCGGCACGCCTTGGCTTTGCCTAGCTGCGTTTGCCGCGGCTTTTCGCGTTTCACGCGACCCTTTTCCCGTTTCCCCATATTGCTGAACCCTGCGTGTACGCAGGAGGAGAAGATTGCCCATGTTTGACCGTCTGGAACAGCTCGAACAACGCTTCAAGGAGCTTGAACGCGAGCTTGCCGACCCATCGCTGGTGACCGACCAGCAGCGCTTTCAAAAGACCGCCAAGCAGCACCGCGACATGGAGCCAGTCATTGAGCGCTTCCGCGAATACAAGGGCGTACGCGATGGCATTGCCGACGCGAAGCTGATGCTGACCGAGAGCGATCCCGACATCAAGGCTATGGCGCAGGAAGAACTGACTGTTCTGGAAGGCCGTCTGCCCGAGATTGAAGAGCAGCTCAAGATCATGCTGTTGCCCAAGGATCCGAACGACGAAAAGAACGTAGTGCTGGAAATCCGCGCGGCTACTGGCGGTGACGAGGCTTCGCTCTTCGCATCAGAGGTCTTCCGCATGTACCTGCGCTATGCCGAACTCCATCGCTGGAAGGTAGAAGTGCTCTCTGAGACAGAGTCCTCTGTCGGAGGATTGAAGGAAGTTACCGCGATGATCGAAGGTGACCGCGTGTATTCGTCGCTGAAGTATGAGAGCGGTGTACATCGCGTGCAGCGCGTTCCGGCGACGGAAACACAGGGCCGCGTGCATACCTCTGCCATCACAGTTGCAGTTCTGCCTGAAGCGGAAGAAGTAGACATCAAGATTGAGCAGAAGGACCTGCGCATTGATACGTTCTGCTCATCTGGCCCTGGCGGACAGAGCGTAAACACCACATATTCCGCCATCCGTATTACGCATCTGCCCACGAACACGGTTGTAAGCTGCCAGGACGAAAAGTCGCAGATCAAGAACCGCGAAAAGGCGATGCGCGTTCTGCGTTCGCGCCTGTACGAAGTGGAGATGGAGAAGCAGCACGCGGCACAGGCCAGTGCGCGCAAATCGCAGGTGGGCAGCGGCGATCGTAGCGAAAAGATTCGCACGTACAACTTCCCGCAGAACCGCCTGACGGATCATCGCATTGGGCTGACGCTGCACCAGTTGGAATATGTGATGGAAGGCAAGCTGCAGCCGGTAATTGATGCGCTGATTGCGCACGACACCAGCGAACGCCTCAAGGCGGAAGCCGAGGTTGCTGCGTAATGCCGCAGGAGTTGCAGCCGCACGAACCGCTGAAGATCAAAGGTTGCACGGTAGACGACGCACTGCGCTTTGGCACCATGCGCCTGTCTATGCGTGAGGACCTGCGTGAAAACGCAGCACGCGATGCGCAGCAGATCCTGGAAATCGCCACCGGCCTGACACGTGTACAGATGATGGCGCAGCCGGACCGCCCACTGAAGGAAGAGGAAGCCGGATCGTTCCAGGGCATGCTGGCGCAACGTCGCCATGCTGTGCCGATTCAGCATCTGCGTGGTTCGCAGGAGTTCTTTGGACGCGAGTTTGCCGTGTCGCCGGATGTGCTGATTCCCCGCCCTGAAACCGAACACATTGTGGAAGAGGTGCTGCGTCTGTTCCCGGACCGCAAGACTCCGCTGAAGATTGCGGATGTGGGCACGGGCAGCGGCATTCTGGCTGTGACATTGGCGCTGGAATACCCTCAAAGCCTCGTGGCTGCGCTGGATATCTCGCCGGATGCACTGGCAGTGGCGCAGGACAACGCTGCTCGCCTGGGAACGCTGAGCCGTACGCGGATTCTGCAGTCAGACCTGTTGACGGCAGTAACCGGCGAAACCTTTGACCTGATCGTGTCGAATCCGCCGTACATTCCTCTCACTGAGAAGAACACGCTGCACGCGCAGGTGCGCGAGTACGAACCACATCTGGCGTTGTTTGGTGGTGCAGACGGGCACGATGTTCTGCGTAGCCTTATTCCTCAGGCGTTTGCAGCTCTGAGCCCCGGCGGCTGGCTGTTGCTGGAAACCGCTGGACGGACTGCGATCGTCGACGAGTTGTTAGAAAACATGACAAATGTGGGCTGGGTATCAGACCTGCAAGGCATCCAACGGATTGCCGTCGCTCAGAAATAACCTCTGAGTGACCTCCGTTTGGAGGCACCATGTTTCTTCGTCCTTGCTTTCTGGTTGTCGATCACGAGTTCGCGGGCAGCATTTCCACCCGCAAGCTGGTGCTGGAGACTGCCAAGTTCAACGTCATCACCGCGTATTCCTATGCGGAAGCGCGTGCCACGCTGGAACTCTTCCCAAACGTGCATGCCTGCGTTGTAAATGGGCATAGCGATGGCAACGCCGAAAGGCTGCTGCGCTATATCGAGATATCTCACCCCACCGTCAAACGCGTGCTAACCGGCAACAGGACCAATGTGAACACGTCCGTCGACCTGCACGTGGAAACCTACTCGCCCGAGGCATTGTTGCTGGGTCTCCGAAAGCTGTTCCCGGAAGATGCAGCGAAGGCAGAGTCGATTGAGCGCGATCTTGAAGAGAGCGTACCTCCTGAGGAGTAACGCCTGCCCTATCGGCTAATCGTGTACGCCAAATAGCTTTCTGAAGAAGTTGCCGATGGCCCGGAATGGATGCGGGCCTTCTTCCGGCGGCTTTGTGGATGCCACATGCACATCCGTTGCGGGCACTGCAGCCGGAGGCGCAACAACAGGCGCTGCCGGGGCTGCGGCTACAGGGGCTGCAATATCCGCAGCCGTTGTACTCTCTCCCGGCGGCCCGACGACGGTGTTGGTGGTGCCGCTGTAAGCCAGCGTGCTGTTCACACGAGTGTGTGTCTCGCCCACGGGCGCGGGCTGCGGAGGTTCGGGCTGCTGCAATCCCTGGCTTACAGCCTCAGGGAATGGATGCGCCTTCGCTTCGTCTGTAATCTTGCCATCGCCAAGCTTGCCCTTGCCTGCCAGAACAAGATCGTCAGGGCGCGGGCACCCACAGGATGAGCTTTCGTGGTCTACGACCTCGCGCAGGCTGCCATGTTCAAACAACACGCGCTGGCCCGGCCGGACGAAGTACGTGCCGTCACCAAACGTCTCCGTTACATGCAGAATCGGGGCATTCTTGCCCGCATTGTCCACGCAGGTATCGCCGTTGGGCACAATGCGGATACGCAAATCCAATGGCGCTGCATCGGACAGCTCGAACCGCAGGTCCGGCGTAAGGATACTGTCGGTCTTCTCCGCTGCCGTGCGAATTTCAATTGCCCCGCGGTCCACCGCCATCACCATGGGAGGTTTGGCCACGGCGATGGTCGTCTGAGCCAGATGCGCCGCTGATCCGGAACAAATCTTCACCGAGCCGCCACGGCTCAAAGTGACTTCAGCAGGCTGCACACCGGCAGCCACAGCAGCGCTGTTGCCAATCACCGCGTTGCCATTGCTCACACGCACCAGGCCGCTGACTTCGTTACCCTGCGTCTTCACGGAGCCCAGCGGTTGCTGCGCATTGCCATGAATCGCACACACGAGAGCTGCAGAGAAAACGAAGGAGCGGCGCATACGATTTACATCTTCAGGAAGTTTTCAATCAAACGTTTTCCGTTTTGCGTGAGGACGCTTTCCGGGTGGAATTGCACGCCCTCAATGGGTAGTTCACGATGGCGCAATGCCATGATGACTTCGCCCTCGGGGTCCTGCGTGCGCGCAGAAACTTCCAGCTCCTTTGGCAGACCTTCCGGGCTGACCACCAGCGAGTGGTAGCGTGTGCAGGTCATGTCCTGATCAATGCCTTCGAACAGTGTGCGTCCATCATGCTGCACGCGGCTGGTCTTGCCGTGCATCAGGCGTGCCGCGCGAACCACATTGCCACCGAAGGCCGCACCCAACGCCTGATGGCCAAGGCAGACACCCAGGATCGGCGTGCGCTTTCCCTTCGCGGCATAGTGCTTAATCAGATCGATGGAGACACCAGCCTCCTGCGGCGTGCAGGGGCCGGGCGAAATCAGGATATGGTCCGGGTTCAGCGCTTCAATCTCTTCCGGCGTCAGCTCGTCGTTCCGGCGGATGACCATCTCCGCGCCCAGCTCGCCCATATACTGCACCAGGTTGTAGGTGAACGAATCGTAGTTGTCCAGAACGAAGACCATCAGCGAAACCCCTTAAGAAAAGTGTACGCGTATTCGCCATGTCCCCGCTGTACCAAGGCTTTAGCGCCGGTGGAATCCGTAACCGCGCGGTGATATGGTGGCTCCGTTGCGCTGCTGAAGCTTTCGCGGCGTGTGGTGAGGCGGTTTATGGCGAAGTATGTTCTGGCGCTGGATCAGGGGACGACCAGTTCGCGCGCGATTCTGGTAGACCATGCAGGCGCGATTGCAGGCACAGCGCAGCATGAGTTCACGCAGATTTTCCCTGAGGGTAAAGCAGGTTGGGTGGAGCATGATCCATTTGAGATTCTCACCAGCCAGTTGACCTCAGCCGTGGAAGTGCTGGGGCGCGCCGGTGTGCGTCCCCGCGATGTAGCATCGCTCGGCATTACGAATCAACGCGAAACCACCGTAGTTTGGGAGCGCGCGACGGGCAAGCCTGTCTACAACGCCATTGTTTGGCAGGACCGCCGCACGGCATCCATGTGTGAACAGCTTCGCAACGAAGGCGTGGAAGAAGATGTTCGTCGCCGTACCGGATTGCGGCTGGATCCTTATTTCAGTGGCACGAAGGTCTCGTGGATTCTGGACAATGTTGCCGGTGCGCGCGAGAAAGCAGAGCGTGGTGAACTGGCGTTTGGCACCGTGGATAGCTGGCTGGTGTGGAACCTGACCAGCGGCAAGAAACACCTCACCGATCGCACCAATGCATCGCGCACATTGCTCTACAACATCGTTGAAGACAAGTGGGATGACGAAATGCTGCGGCTGTTGCGTGTGCCGCGCAGCATGATGCCGGAGGTGGTGTGGTCCAGCGAAAAGCTTGGCCCTGTAAGCACCACGCTGGGGCTTGAAGGTGTGGAGATCGCAGGTATTGCGGGCGATCAGCAGTCGGCTCTCTTCGGACAGATGTGCACAAAGCCCGGCGATGCGAAAAACACTTATGGCACCGGATGTTTCCTGCTTCAGCACATTGGCAACGAATTTCGTGAGAGCCAGAATCGTCTGCTGACGACGCTTGCCTGCTCCACGAATCGCAAACCGGAATATGCGCTGGAAGGCTCCGTATTTATTGGCGGCGCAGTGGTGCAGTGGCTGCGCGATGGACTGGGAATCATTGCATCCAGCAGCGAAGTGGAACAGCTTGCGCAAAGCGTCCCGGACAACGGCGGTGTTCTGTTTGTGCCCGCGTTTACAGGGCTTGGCGCACCGCACTGGGATCCGTATGCCAGCGGAACCATCATTGGCATTGGTCGCGGCACAACGAAGGGACACATTGCGCGCGCCGCGCTTGAGAGCATTGCGCTGCAGACGACGGATCTGATGCGTGCCATGAATGCAGACACGGGCGTGCCACTGCGCGAATTGCGCGTCGATGGTGGTGCAACGGCGAACGACACACTGATGCAGTTTCAGGCAGATCTACTGGGTGTACCCGTACATCGCCCCGCAAATCTGGAGACCACAGCACTGGGCGCGGCGTTTCTTGCAGGGCTTGCCGTTGGCTTCTGGAACAGCACCGACGAGATTCAGCGCGTGCAGGGCGAAGGCACGCTGTTCACGCCGCAGCGGGATTACGATGCCTTATACGCGCGCTGGAAAGAAGCCGTGGAACGCGCGAAGGGATGGAACGCATGAATCGTACAGCGATGCTTGATGCCGTAAAGACACACGGCAATACCGCGTGGGATGTGGTGATAATCGGCGGCGGCGCTACAGGCGTGGGTGTTGCGGTAGATGCTGCTGTTCGTGGCTATAAAACACTTCTTGTCGAACGAGAGGACTTCGGAAAAGGCACATCCAGCCGCAGCACCAAGCTGGTGCATGGCGGTGTGCGTTATCTGGAGCAGGGCAATATCTCCCTGGTGATGGAGGCATTGAAAGAACGCGGTTTGCTGCGACAGAACGCTCCACATCTTGTCCACGATCTGCCGTTCGTGGTGCCGAACTATGAGTGGTGGGAAGCTCCGTTCTATGGCATCGGCATGAAGATTTATGACCTGCTGGCGACGAAGTATTCGTTTGGCAAGTCGAAGATTCTTTCGCGCGAAGAAACACTGGAACGCCTGCCGACGATCTCGCATGAGGGTCTGCGTGGTGGCGTTGTCTATCACGATGGCCAGTTCGATGACACACGATTGCTCACGCATCTGGTGATGACTGCAGCGGACCATGGCGCGACCGTATTGAACTACTGCGGAGCGGTCGGCCTGTTGCGTGGCGATGATGGATTTCTACATGGTGTAACGCTGGAAGACCGCGTCATTGACGAACGTTTTGACGTTCAAGCAAAGGTTGTAGTGAATGCGACCGGTATCTTCACCGACGAAGTGCGACGCATGGCCGAGCCCGATGTGCAGACGATGGTGTCGCCATCGCAAGGCATTCATCTTGTATTTGAGAAGAGCTTTCTTCGCGCAGATACAGCCATCATGGTGCCACGCACCAGCGATGGCCGCGTGCTCTTCGCCATTCCGTGGCATGAGCACACTGTCGTTGGCACGACAGATACGCCGATTGATCATCCCAGCTACGAGCCGAAGCCGCTGGAAGAAGAGATTGAGTTTGTACTGGAGACTGCGGGCGAATATCTTTCGCGTAAACCCACGCGCGATGACATTCTGGCCATCTACGTCGGCATTCGGCCGCTGGTGAAGGCCGCTGGCAGTGACGGATCGAAGACAAGTGCTCTATCCCGCGACCATACGATTCACATTGATAGCAGTGGCCTGCTGACCATCGTTGGCGGCAAGTGGACGACGTACCGCCACATGGCTGAAGACACGGTGAATCATGCGGCAACACTGGGGCATCTGCCCGATGTGACCTGCACGACGGCTGATCTGCATGTGCATGGATGGAGCGATGCAACAGACCTGGGGCATCTGCAGGTGTACGGCAGCGATGCGGCGCAAATTCGTGCACTGGCCGCTTCGTCGCCAGAGCTTGCGCAGCAACTGCATCCGGCGCTTCCCTATCTTGCGGCAGAAGTCATTTGGGCCGCGCGCGAGGAGATGGCCATTACCGTTGAGGATGTACTGTCGCGCAGGACGCGTGCGTTGCTACTGAATGCAAAAGCGGCCATTGCCATGGCGCCGCGCGTTGCACAGTTAATGGCCGCGGAACTGGGTCACGACGAAGCATGGCAGCAAGCGCAGGTGAGTGCGTTTACAACATTGGCACAGCAGTATCTGCCGCAGTAGAGTGGTTGCGTTCCGAAGGAGATGTTTGTGATTGCACGCAGCCCGGTGCTGGGCGAGTTTATGGGAACATTTGTGCTGCTGCTGCTGGGTAACGGCGTGTGCGCAGCAGTGACACTGAAGCGCAGCAAGGCGCAAGACGCAGGATGGATGGTCGTCGCCGCAGGATGGGCTTTCGCCGTGCTGTGCGGCATCTTCGTATCGCAGCTGTTCGGCTCCCCCGATGCGCACATGAATCCCGCATTCACGCTGGCTTTTGCGATCAAGGGCCATGCGTATGGCCACCTGATTCCTTACGTGTTGGCACAGGTAGCGGGAGCATTCTGCGGCGCGGCTGCGACCTGGTTGTTCTATCTGCCTCTGTGGGGATTGACCGAAGCACAGGATGCAAAGCTGGGCGTCTTCGCAACCAGCCCTGCTGTGCGCAACTATGGATGGGCGCTGTTCTGCGAAGCACTGGCTTCGTTTGTACTGGTGATAGTTGCAGGCGGCATGAGCAGCAAGCTGGTACTGACAACCGGCGCAGCGGCTGGGCTTAGCCCGCTGTTAGTTAGCCTTCTTATCTGGTCGATTGGCCTGTCGCTCGGTGCAACCACCGGTTACGCCATCAATCCAGCACGCGATTTCGGACCTCGACTCGCACATGCACTATTGCCTATCGCAGGCAAAGGCCCAAGCGACTGGGCTTATGCGTGGGTTCCCGTGCTGGGACCGCTTCTGGGTGGAGGGCTTGCCGGCTGCGTTCTATTGGCTCTGGGCGCTTAAATTTCTTTTCTTCACGGAACAGGAATGCTTCGCGTTTCTCACCTGATTTCAGATTCAGCTTGCGTGCGTATCACCTTCGGGCGATGCGCACTCGCTATTCCAGTGCAGCGTTCACGTCACGCACAAGGTTTCGCAGATAGCTGCGGCGATTGAGCAAAGCCACCATCGCATCCTTCGCTGCGGACTTGGCATTGGCATCGTCGGCGTCTACACCTGCGTCCCACTTCGTCCAAAGAGCTTCCAACTGCTTCTGCGAATCGTCAAGCATGGCGGTGAAATTGGACTTTGCCACTTCAAGATCTTTGCGAAGCTGGGGATCATCGTCACCCATCTTCTTTGCCATCTTCATCTCTTCCAACTGCATGTTCAGCTCAAAGGCCTCTTCCAGAAGATCCGGCGGAACAATCTGCTTCTTCTCCGTGCCTGAAGCACGCGCGGACTCCGTGGCCTTCACCGACTGCTCTTCCAGCTCGACGCCTTCCAGCTCCAGCAGATATTCCGTGCGCCGGATGGGATCGCGCAACGTACGATAGGCATCGTTCAGCAGAGAGGATTTCTCCGTGGCCTCAGCCTGCTCCTCCGCAGATTTGGAGGCGAAGCGATCCGGGTGGAACTCACGCGACAGCTTGTAAAAGCTCTTCTCAAGCGATGCAGTATCGAGTGCGAGTTTCGTGGGCAGGCTGAAGACTTCGAAATAGGTCATAGCGTCTCTTCTGATGGTATCTGCGGCGCATCCGTTTCAGGTGAAGTAGCCAGCCGATAACGGCATTTGCGTGGATGGCCTGCGAGGAATATGGCGTGGTTGTAGAGCACGTTCACTGTCTCCACGTACTCAGCGCCGGCGAGTTCAAGGGTGCGGCGAGAGGCGGTGTTTTCGGGGTCGCAGGTGATCCAGAGGGTTCCAATCCCGTGTTCTCTTGCGACAGGAATCAGCGACCGCACAGCCCTCGCGGCGTAACGATATCCACGATGTTCCGGGAACACTTCGTAGCCGATGTGGCCTGCGTAACGGGTGATGGCTTCCGTGGTGTCCAGGCGGAGATTAATGTTGCCGATATGCTCGCCTGCCGCATTCATCATGCGGTAGTAACGCGCAGGCACGCGACAGACGGGATGTTCGGTGGTATGGATGTAGTCGAGTTGCATTTGTCCGGAAAGCAAAGAGGCTGCACCAATGGCACAGCCTCTGCGATTCATTGCATGCCTTACGCTGTGAACGACGAACCGCAGCCGCAGCTCTTGGTGCTGTGCGGATTGATGAAGTTGAAGCCCTGGCGCATGAGCGTCTCTTCGAAATCGAGCGTCATGCCGCTGAGATAGAGAAAGCTCTTGGGGTCAACGAAGATCTGCACCTTGTCGCCATCCTGCTCGTAGATATACACGCGGTCACGCTCGCGGGCCTGCGAATCGAAGCGGATGTTGTACGAGAGGCCGCTGCAGCCACCGCCGGTGATGCCCACACGCAAACCACCCTGTTCGGCGGAAACGCCTTCCTTCTGCATAGCGGAGCGGATGCGCTTCAACGCCTTCTCCGTCACCTGGATGTTCTGCGCCTTCGCATTGTCCGGCGGCGCGGAGATAGGCGGAACGATAGGGCTGGAGTACACAGGAGCTGCGCCTGCCTGCGGGGCGGGTGCGCTCATCTCGTTGCTTGTGGTGCTGCTGATTCCTACTACGGACATATGGGTATTCCTTTACTAGCGCAGGCTCTGCTGGCGCGCATCGTAGATCTTCATTTGACGACTAATCAGTTCATCGGCCTTCTTGAGCGCGGTCTGCGTATTGGTGTCGAGCTGATCCCAGGTGCGAAAGACGCGGTCTTCCTGCACGCTGGAGGGCTGAATGTTGCCATTCTGGTCGACCATAGCCGCTGCCTCTAACGTGACAGACTTGGAAACCGGGTCAATCAGCGCTCGACGCACACGATACGCAATATCCAGACAGGCGTTCAGGTGTGCTGCGTCGCCAAGGCCCCATGCAATCTGGTTGGCACGGCAGGCTGCGGGCGTGCGATAGAACGTGAACAGCGAAAGCACGTATGTGCCCTTGTTCAAGTAGCTGTTGTAGTTGCGCTGCAGCCACTGCGGCGTGGACGTGTCCGGCATGTAGATGACGACATCATGATCTTCCGCGAGCGCCAGCGGAGTGGTCCATTGCTCGGTTTCGTCAAACACTGCACCAGGATGGCCGAAGGTGCCACGCTGAACGACCTGCTGTGCGAACATGCTTGACGCCAGAAGGACAAGGAACGCGGCACAGAGACCGGCGTACCAGGTCTTAGGAATCACGAATTTTGGCGGTCGAAGCTGCATTTCTGTTGCGACACCCGTCAACGTGCGCTGCTATGTTGGCAGCGAGTGGTGAAAGGAGTTTCGCATGCCGAAGTTTCTGATTGAAAGAACTCTACCGGGCGCTGGCGACCTGACGGCTGAGCAGCTAAAAGTTATCTCACAGACATCCTGCTCTGTGTTGCGCAGTCTGGGACCACAGATTCAGTGGATTGAGTCGTTCGTGACGCCCAACAAAATCTACTGCGTCTACGTGGCACCGAACGCGGAATTGATCCGCGAACACGCTCGCCTGGGCGGTTTTCCCGCTGACTCCGTGGAGCCGATCAAGGAAACCATCAGCCCGGTTACCGCAGAGTGACGCAGCGGAACAGGCTGCCTGCCTGTCCCGCCGAATCGAGTGCTTAGTTTGCTGCTGCGGCCAGTTCCGGCTCTGCTGCGTGGTTCTTCTTCTTCCAGTCGCCGATCGCCGCGCGGATGGCGTCTTCCGCCAGCACCGAGCAGTGAATCTTAACCGGCGGCAGGGCCAGTTCCTTCACGATCTCCGTGTTGGAGATGGCGAGAGCTTCGTCAATGGTCTTGCCCTTAACCCACTCCGTCGCGAGCGAGGAGGAGGCAATGGCCGAACCGCAGCCGAAGGTCTTAAACTTTGCGTCTTCAATAACCTGCGTTTCGGGATTGACCTTGATCTGGAGGCGCATGACGTCGCCGCACTCCGGCGCGCCAACCAGGCCCGTGCCCACTTCGGCGGAGTTCTTGTCGAGCGTTCCGACGTTGCGCGGATTCTCGTAGTGATCGACTACCTTATCGCTGTATGCCATGTTCGTCTCCTGTTGAGCGAATACGTTAATTAGATGCCTTCCGGTCAGATTTCAGTGCAAATCCCCGCCGGATGCTACCCCTTGATAATTCCCCTGTGCCAACGGGCCAGGGCGATGAGCCAGACCACGGTCGCAAACGCGATGGCGTAGTCAAATGTTTTAAACGCCTCACGCCAGGTGAGTGGCGTGTGGAAGAAGTAGCCGGCGGCCATGCTGGAGAGCCATGTGAGCAACATGGTCTTGAGCCAAGTTTTGCCGGACGGCTCCTTCAACGAATTGCTCCTGTCACTTGATGGATTCTGCGTGCTTCTGCCAGTAATACATTGGCCAAAGCACAATCAGCCCCCCAAACACTGGTGATAACACCGACGCCAACCAGAAAGATAAGGACTGGTGGAACAGAAGATCAACCACCGAAACGCTCACCAGAATGGGAACTAACACCTGGATCGCTCGTGCGCGTTGTTGGCGAAAATCAATTTTCTGTTCCACAGGAAAACTCCTTAGTGGGCGGTCCACTCTACCTTGTCGAGATCGATGCCTTCCTTGACCATCTCGTACAGCGGGCTCAGTTCACGGAGCTTCAGCACCGTGTCGATGAGTTTGTCGCTGACGTAGTCCACTTCTTCCTTGGTGTTGAAGCGGCCCAGGCCGAAGCGGATGGACGAGTGCGCAACGTCGTCGCCGAGGCCGAGGGCCTTGAGCACGTAGCTGGGCTCCAGGGTGGCCGAGGTGCAGGCCGAACCCGACGAGACCGCGATGTCGTTGATGCCCATCAGCAGGCTCTCGCCTTCGACGTAGACGAAGCTCATGTTCAGGTTGCCGGGCAGGTGGTGATCCATGTTGCCGTTGACGTGAACGTAGTCCAGAGCAGCTTCAAACTTTGCCTTCATATAGTCGCGAAGTTCAGTCAGGCGCTTGGTCTCTGCTTCCATCTCTTCGCCGCAAAGCTCGCAGGCCTTACCGAGACCAACGATGCCGGGGACGTTGAGCGTACCGGAACGCATGCCGCGCTCGTGGCCGCCACCGTCAATCTGCGAGACGAGCTGGACACGCGGGCTGCGGCGACGAACGTACAGAGCGCCCACACCCTTCGGCCCATAAATCTTGTGGCCGGAGATGGAGAGCAGATCAATGTTGTCCTTCTGCACGTCTACCGGAATCTTGCCCACAGCCTGCACGCCGTCCACGTGGAAGAGCACACCCTTCTCATGGCACAGCTTGCCGATTTCTGCGATGGGGTTGATGACGCCGATTTCGTTGTTGGCGTACATGATGGAAACGAGGATGGTCTCCGGCGTGATGGCTTCCGCGATCTTCTTCACGTCAACCAGGCCGTCTGCCTCAACCGGCAGGTAGGTGACCTTGTAGCCGCGCTTTTCCAGGTGCTTACAGGTGTCAAGGACAGCCTTGTGCTCGGTCACCTGGGTGATGATGTGGTTGCCCTTTTCGCGGTACATCTCCGCAACGCCCTTGATGGCAAGGTTGTTGCCTTCGGTGGCACCGGAGGTGAAGATGATTTCCTTCGGCGTGGCGTTGATCAGCTTGGCGATCTGTTCGCGCGCCTTGTCGACGCCCTGCTCAGCTTCCCAGCCAAACTGGTGGTTGCGGCTGGCAGCGTTGCCGTAAATCTTGGTCATGTACGGCAGCATGGCTTCCAGCACGCGCGGATCAAGCGCGGTGGTGGCATGGTTGTCCATGTAGATGGGCAACTGGACGCCCTTGTGCGCGGGTGTGGACTCCAGCAATTCGATTTCCGTGGCGAGGCTCATGACTTGTTTCTTCTCCTGATCCGTTTCCGAGCAAGTGGTGCAAATTTGCTGCGCGTGCCTATTGTTTATGGGTTCTAAAGAGCGATGGAGACAAGGCCCCCGCCCAGCGTGTTGGCTGGTTCGGCGGTGTCCTGCGGTTCTGCCAGATCGGCAATAGTAATGCCGCTGAGCAGCTCCTTGATGCTGTCATTCACCTTGCGCAGCGGTTCTTTGATGGTGCAGTGACCGGCCAGGTCGCAGGTGCCGTGAATGGTGATGCAAGAGGTGATAAACAGCGGGCCGTCAATGGCTCGGATCACCTCAAACGCGCTGATTTCAGCAGCTGTACGCGCCAGCGCGTAGCCGCCATTGGTTCCAGCGTGCGAAACAAGAATGCCCTGCCGGGTTAACGTCTGAAGAATCTTGGCAAGGAGCTGCGGCGGGATATGGTACGCCTCCGCAATGTCCTTGGCGGACTGGGCACTAGCCGGTCCTGTCTTGCCCGTCAGAACAGCCTGCTCGGCAAGATACTTCAGGGCCATCAGGCCGTAATCCGCTTTTTTGGTCAACCGCAGCATAAGAGGTCAAAGGCCTGTGGGTAGATACACCACGGGCATGTTTCCAGTGTAGGCCTGTGGAAACCGGGTGGCAATGGCAAAACCATGTTCTTTAAGAATAATTATTAAACTTTGTCCCCGATGTATCAGGCCAGGCTCTCGAGCGGGTCCGTCGCGATGCGGTGGAAGACCATCCAGGCATATTGCGCGGCGGAAAGCGGCGCCAACCAGGCGATGCCCACCAACAGCCAATGCCGCAGTTCGCTCAATGTTGCGGTGGTTTTTACGGCCGTCAACAGGACCAGCAGCATGGTGAAGATCTGCACCAGTGTGTTGAGCTTGCCGATGGCCGATGGGCGAAAGTCCCGCATGGTACCCGTGAAAAACAACAAAATACTGATGCAAAGAATGCCGATATCGCGAGCAAACACCAGCACCGTCACATATTTAGGCACCAATCCCACCCACGTAACGGTCAGGAAAAGCGTGGAGAGCATCAGCTTATCCGCAATGGGATCCAGATACTGCCCGAGGCGCGTGGTTTGGTTCAGTCTGCGGGCCAGGCGACCATCTACCGCGTCGGTGGCACCCGCCACGACGAAGATCAGCAGCGCAATCTCCTCATGCTGCGCCAGAATCGCTTCCACCAGAAACGGCACGGCCAGCAGACGCAGAAGCGTCAGCAGGTTTGGCGCGGCACGGAGCTGTCGAAGGAGAGAGGTCATACTGTCCCGATGAAGGAATAACTTCATCATATGCGGCGAAGGCTGCGTCGCAGAGACTGTCTTGGAGATACCGGTCTTATGACTTCTGTGGCACTCCCTGCCGCCCTTTCCAGCCGGGGAGCCGATATAGTCCGATGGAAGGATTCGGCACGATGCGCATTGTCTACCACTGGACGCAGAGAGAATGGGACGAAGCAGTGCGGCTGGCTACGGAACGACAGCGGCGTAGCGGGGGCATTCCGGGCACCACGTTTGCAGTGATCCTTATCCCATTGGTGGGCGCATCTCTCAGTGGACTGCTGAGTCTGCGGCGGGAAGGTGCATTGGTCGGTACAGGTATCGTGATACCGCTTTTGCTGGGATTGGTGGGTCTCTGCGTCATTCTTTGGATCGCAGGGATGGCCTGGAAACGTCAGCGCCGTAAAGCCACCGCGGCTCCGATTCCGACGGGTGAGTGCGAAGCCATCCTGCAGGAAAGCGGGTGGTGCTTCCGCGTTCCCCAACATGAAGACGCAACTTCTGGAATCAATCTCAATGCGCAGGCAGAGCCTTCACTGTCGCCATGGACGAGCCTCACTGAAACGAGGAGAGGTAATCGCGTGGTCGTGTTTCTGTACGAGGGAGGCTTTTCCGCACTGCCGATCCGGTGCCTGACAGATGATCAAGCGGGACATATGCAGCGGTTAATCACCCGCAAATTGCGACCTCAAACAGGGCGCGCAGCCTCTTCCCAGTAGGCCCGCACACGAGGCAAGCGTTTGCCACGAGGGATAACGAGAGTTACACTGAAAGGAGTCGGCAGCCCGCCCGGGCAGCCGGGGAGCAATCCCCTTTCAAACGCAGGCGCGTAGCTCAGTTGGTTAGAGCGCTACCTTGACACGGTAGAGGTCGATGGTTCGAATCCATTCGTGCCTACCATTCCTTTCCATATCTTTCAGCGCAAGCATCGGTGGCTGTCCAGCCGTGGCTGCTGCGGAAGTCAGATGCCATCTTCTTCCTCAGACAATTTGCTTCAGGGTGCGATGCTGTAATGCTTTGCCTGCTCCAGAATTCGCTTGAGAGCTGCGACGCAATCGACGTCCAGTTGATGCGGCGTCAGTTTCTCCATGATTTGCAGGACCGTCTCCGGCTCCAGGTTATTGCGATAGGCGCGGGGTGAACAGACGGCGTCATACACGTCGGCCACACTGAGAATGCGTGTGGGCAGATCAATGTCCTCCGCTGTCAGTCCTTGCGGATAACCGGAGCCATCCAGACGTTCATGATGATCGCGTGCGATCCGTGCGACATCCTCAAAGCCACGCACTTTGCGCAAAAGGTCGTAGGTGTGTCGGGGATGTTCGCGCACCGCGACCCATTGCTGTTCTGTGAGCGGGCCTTCTTTATCCAGGATGGAATTCGAGATGCCAAGCATGCCGATATCGTGCAGAAGTGCCGCGCGGCGCAGCGAGGTGATCTTCTCTTCCGAGAGATGCATTTGCCGTGCAATCGCCTCTGTGAACACAGCAACGTTCTGCGAGTGCATGAACGTGTAGTGCGACTTGGCATCAATCATGTCAGCAAACGCGGAACAGATGTTCTCAAATACGTCATAGCCGCAGGCAATCTTTCCTGGTTCTGGATCGCGTGAAAGCACTTCCTGCATAAGGTCAGGAGTATCCGCTCCGTTCCAAAGAGTGCCTTCCTGATGCATGATGACGACGAGGGCGACTAACCCAGGGTCAAACCACGTACCTGCACGATCTTCAATAATGCGGACGGCTTCATCGCGTCCCAGAATGGTATCCAGCGATTCAAGAGTCTGCGCAATGGCACAGGTCTGCGCCATCAATGGAATCTCACTCTCCTTCATACCCGCAGGGCCACCTGAGCCATCCCACCGCTCATCAACACAACGTATGGCGTCGATCGTAGCTTCTGAGCGACCAAACTTACGTGCGATGAGTTCACTGGTGACAGCGCGCTGACGGGCGGACTGCCACACAAGACGCCGGTTCTGCAGGAGGCGCAGGATGTGCTTCAGCCTTGAGGGGAATGATTTGCCACGGAAAGCATGCCGAAACACAAAGCGTATCTGTGGCCATGTGAGCTTTGTCCAATCGAAGACGCGAAGCGCAAGGCGGCAGAGTTGTTCCTCCATCCCCATGCGTTCGCAGATGTCAACGGTGTTACTCGTCGCCCCCACATCCTTAAGCAGCAAGGCGTAGTAGAGCTCGCTCATCCATTCCTGCGAAGGACAGATAGCCCCTCCCAGATTCATACCCAGAACACACGTACGCAGGGTGTGCCCTGAGTGTTCGCTCGAGCCCAGATCGAAGGCATACGTCAGTGCTGCAACCAGCTCGCTAAATACCACGGGCCTGGAAGGAAATTTAAGCACAGCAGGCCGCCGCGGTGCTTCAGCCAAGGCATAATCGGGCGCGTCAAGGTACATATTCAAAAGAAGACAGAGAGCTGCGTCGCAGCTCCCCCAATCTTCATCCTTTCCAGGCTGGAGTCAATAGGATTCGACTCTCTACCCTTCGTTGCACAGACGCAATACTTCAAAAGCATCAGTTTTCATCGAGAGTGATTCTCTAGAGACGCACGACGGTTCTTTTGGAAACACGCCTCGTTATCTTCGCTGCACAAAGGCTTTTCTTTGCCATAGCTGACAACGTCCAGTTTGGCGGGTGATACACCATCTGCGATGAGCTGATCGCGCACAGCCTGTGCACGTTTCTGCCCCAGCGCAAGGTTGTACTCTGCCGTTCCGCGCTCATCCGCATATCCGGCTACAACAATCTCCAGATCAGGATGTGCCTTGAGATAGGTTGCATTCTTCAGCACTGCAGCCAGAGCATCTGGACGAAGCTCATAGCTGTCGTAATCGAAGAACGCGCTATCTACGCTGTGGTCGAAATCGGCATCTGTCGCTGCTGGAGCCTTGATGGTGGTGGAAGTTGGGGGTGGTGGCGGAGGAGGCGGCGCCGCAGCTGCAACCGGTGCCTCCGGCTTTGCTTCATGCGCCTGCTTCTCCATGTCGCGCTGCACTTTGTACGCCTGATTGCGGTCAGCATCCACGCGACTACCAGCATGACCAAATCGCAGAAGAAGACCTGCACTGAAGATTGTGTGGTTCTGGTTGTTGTTTCCAGCGTTGGGGAAACTCGTGCGCAAATATTCCACCTGGGCTGCGCGAACACCGATGTGACGCGTTAGGCCAATGTCGATACCGCCACCGGTACTGATGGCAAAGCTGGTGGCAGAACTGCTGACCGTATTGCCCGATGGGAAATAAGAATCGCTGCCATGCGCAGCGCCGAAGAGTCCATGACCAAAGAACTCAAAGCGTCCTGCAGGCACAACAATCTGCGGCCCGGCGGTATAAGTCATCAACGTCAGATCCTGGCCGAGGGATCCAATGTGATTCGCATGGCTACCGGTCACTTCACCGGCAATGCGGAACCACGGAAGAAGAGAGTACGCAGCGGAGACATATCCACCATTAGCACCGAAGCAGTTGCATTGGCCTGGAGGTGCATTGGAGCGCACATTGGCATAACCAACGGAAAGCGTCGTACGAGGAGCAGACCAGTCAGCACCGCTGGGGCTGGCTTGCGCAAGGGCCAGGGGAGATGCAATGGATGCAACGAGAAGCACAGACATGATGCGAGTCATAAAAATCCCTTTTCTGAACGAGGACCTTGGAAACCTCCGGAGGTGGAGTGAGGTCGCTCAGGACCTCACTCCATTCCGGTGCGTTAGTAGAGGATTGCCGTGTACGGAGCGGTGCTAAGCAAGCCACCCTTCAGTACCACGAACCGGCCTGGCGACAGAGCGTAGACCACACTTCCGTCGTTCAGCAGATAGCGTCCTCCGGTTGCATCCGTAACGCTGTAGGTTGCGCTACCACCGACACCCAGTTGCAGGATGTTCAGGTTGCCCACACCGACATTGGTATCCGTCGTATAGGTGAGGTTTCCTGCACCGTCCGCAGTGAAGGTACCGTCACCGTCGATGGTGGCCAGGCTGGATGCCGGGACCGTGCCATAGGTATAGGTGCCATTCAGATTGGACAGGGTGAACGGACCGGCTGCCTGTGCTTCCAGGTGACCGAGACCTGCATAGCCCGTCTCCAGGAAGTAACCCGCATTGTTGCCCGTGAGGTAAACCACACGTGGCGCCGGGGGGTTACCCGTCAGACCCAACAACTGAAGAATCGGTGTCAGGAGTGATGGATCGGGGGCGGGATAGTTGAAGACAACACGTCCGTTGCTGGCGACAGCGCAGTTGCTGTTGCCCAGCGACTGATATGTGCCGAGCACATAGTTCAGCAGGTTGTTGTTGCCACCGAGACCAGTCAGTGTGTTGACCAGGCCCGTAAGACCGGCTGAATCCGCATTGGTGGTGGTGCAGGTACCGTTGTTGTTGCCCGTGCCACGGATAACGTTTGCCGAGGACAGGTTGAGTACGCTATCGAGCGTCTTGCCGATGATGCCCGGGTTGATTGCTGCGTTCTCATAGCCGACGAAGGGACCATTCAGCGATGCGTTGCTGAAGGTGGTGGTGGATTGTGCTGTGGCAGTACCAGCTTGCAGCACATAGGACGAGTGCTTGTCTGTAGACATGAGGAACGCGTGGGTCGCATCCACCAGGTACACAGCGTAGTGAGTTGGGTAAGCCAGACCAGCGAGCTTCGCGCTGTCCAGCGTCAGACCGATGCGACCGTTGGTATCCGCAGCGGAGCTGGCGCCTGAGAGTGTGGAGCTGGCGTAGTTTGTGCTGGCCACATTGGCGTCACTGATACCGGTGATCGTTCCACCATTGGCAGTGAACTGACCGACTGTGGCTACAGGACCGGCGATGAGGCCGATGGTGCAGGTGGGGATGCAAGGTGTGTCACCGGAGACGCCGAAGGCATAGTTGCCAGTCAGCCCATTGCTGTATGCAGAGGTGTTCTGTGCCAGCAGTGTTCCGGAGCCCTTGGTTGCAAGCAGGATGTCTCCATCCGACTCGATCATGCTTCCACTGGAGGATGCCGTGGCCGGAGCCGTCGGCAACTTCAGCACGAGTGAGTAGAGCGTGGTGTGACCTGCCGTACCATCCGCGTTTATGGTGGTTACGGCAAGGGTGCCGCGTCCATCCGTACCGATGGTGTACGTGCCCAGCAGGGCGTTCGTAGCAATGGTGTTGCCGGTTGGGTTGGAGGACTGGTGGTTGCTATCCAATTCGCCAGCCGTGAGCAGGCCGTTACCGTCTGCGGTGATGCTGCCGATGGTTGCGGTCTGGTAGGCGAGCACGCCTGCCACGACATCGTCATAGCCCTGGAAGAGGAACGCGTAGGGTCCCTTCAGCAGTGCGTCAGACGGTGTGCTGGGGTAGAGCACCTGCATGGTCAGCGGGAGGCTGGCCTGCTGCGGCGTTGCCTGGCTATCCGTTGCGGTGATGGTGAAGCTGCTTGCGCCGACCGCGGTTGGTGTTCCGCTGACCACACCGGCGCTTGAGAGCGAGAGACCCGCAGGCAGCGATCCGGAGGTGACCGTGTAGGTGTACGGCGGAAGTCCGCCCGTTGCTTGCAGGGTCTGGGTGTAAGCCACACCGAGCGTTGCGTTAGGCAGGCCGCCTGTCAGCGACAGCGGGCTAATCGGGTTGACGGTCATGACAATGTTCGCGGTGCCGGTTTTAGCCGGGCTGCCCGAGTCGGTTGCCGTGACATTGAAGGTGGACGTACCAGCCGCGGTGGGCGTGCCTGTGATGGAGCAGTTTGCAGCCATCGTCAGGCCTGCGGGCAGGCTGCCACTGTTGATCACGCAGGTATACGGGGCAGTTCCGCCCGTGACACCAATGGCTCCGCTATAGGGCTTGCTAACCGTAGCGTTTGCCGGGCCAGTAAGGGTGAGTGACGACGTTGCGCCAAGGATGGTGATTGGCACAGCGGCTGTTGTGGAGTTGACCGGGCTGGCAGAGTCGTGGACAGAGACATTGACCGAGAACGTGCCTGCCGAGGTCGGCGTGCCCGTAAGCGTGCAGTCGCTGTGCAACGTGATGCCAGGAGGCAACGTGCCGGAAGACACGGAGCAGGTGTACGGCGGTGTTCCACCCAGTACCAGGATGACGCCGACGTAGGGCACGTTCACTACACCCACAGGAGGTGCCGTAAGCGTGAGGGTAATCAACGTACCCTGCACCGTGATGGTGACCGGAGACGTCTTGGTGTTTGCAGGGTTGGCGGAGTCCGTGGCCGTGATGCTGACCGTGGATACGCCGGGCGCGGTAGGTGTACCGGTGATGACGCAGTTGGAGTTCAGGGTCAGACCGGCAGGCAATGTACCGGAAGCCACCGTGCAGGTGTAGGGAGCGACGCCGCCCACAACCGTGATCAGACCGACGTACGGCACATTTACCACTGCCACCGGAGGTGAGGTGATGGTAAGTGTGAGCAGGCTTCCGATCACAGTGATGTTGACGGTGGTGGTCTTGGTATTTGGCGGGTTCGCGGAGTCAATGACCGTGATGCCTACCGTAGAAACACCCGGCGTTTGCGGCGTTCCGGTAATCACGCAGTCGGAGCCCATGGTGAGGCCATTGGGTAACGTTCCCGAGACAAGCGTGCACTGATACGGTGCAGTGCCTCCTACCACACCGATGGTTCCGACATACGGCACACCAACCACTGCAACCGGAGGAGCCGTGATGGTGAGCGTGATAATCGGAGCCTGCACTGTGACCGTAACAGTGGCCGTGGTGATGTTTGCCGGGTTTGTGGAATCGGTTGCCGTGACGCCGATGGACGTGGTGCCCGCGACCAGCGGTGTACCGTTGATGACGCAATCCGAACCGAGCGTGAGACCGGCAGGCATAGCGCCCGACGCAAGCACGCAGTGATACGGTGCGGTACCACCCGTAACCGAAACAGCGCCACTATAAGGCACCCCAACGGTTGCCGGCGGCGGCGATGAGAGTACGAGCACTGCCGGCGCAGGGTTGATGACGATGGTGATCAGACCTGTTCCAGAGTTGGATGGGCTGCTGGCATCCGTAGCGTGCACGGTGAATGTGCTGGTGCCTGCAGTTGTTGGAATGCCAGTAACGGCGCAGTTGCTACCCAACGTGAGACCTGCAGGAAGCGAACCGGAATCAACCGAGCAAGTGTAGGGAGCTGTTCCACCAGTGATGGTGATGCTGGCGGCATAGGCAATCTGCACAGTGCCGCTTGGCAGTGTGGAAGTGGCAATCGTGAGTGATCCACCCGACGATGCTGCGTTGATCTTCAGTGTCAGGTTCAGCGTTGCGGTTGCGTTCGCAGCATCCTGCACCTGTGCGGTGAAGGTAGATGTGCCTGCAGCCGTCGGTGTGCCAGAAAGAACACCGGTGGCAGAAAGGCTGAGCCCCGCCGGAAGCGTACCGCTTGTAATGCTCCAGTTGTACGGGCTGGTTCCACCGCTGGCCTGCAATACGGAAACATAAGGCACATTCACTGTGCCATCGGGCGTAGTGCCTACCGCCTGAAGTGCAGAATTGGAAGAGCTGGCGCTCACCTTCAGGGTGATGGTGGAAGTCACCGTGAATGGCACGTCGCTGGAGTCTACCGCTTGAAGCGTAAACGTGCTGGTGCCGGCAGCCGTTGGCGTGCCGGACAGGATTCCGGTTGTGGTGTTAAAGCTGAGGCCCGCGGGCAACGTGCCCTTCACGGCGAGCCACTTCAATGCAGGCGTGCCACCCGTGAGAGCGAATGTCGTGCTGTACGCCGTGCCCACAGTGGCGTCCGGCGCAGTACCGCTGATCTGTGGAGCCGGATTGACGACAATAGTCGTGGTGCTGGCAGACTGGGTTCCTGTAACTGTGCTTGTAAGCGTTATCGTCGTCTGCTGCGTCACAGAGGGAGCAACATAAGTTGATCCCAGCGCAGAACTATCACTCAACGTGCCACATGTCTGGCCGGAGCATGCTGTGCCGGAAAGTGACCAGCTAAGGGGAAGATTTGAGGGATTGTTGGCCACCGCCATAAAGCTTTGACCGCTATCAATGGTGACTTTTGAAGTTACCAGGCTGGGAACAACGCCGCCGGCGTAACCACCACCGCAGCCTGCCATGACAAAACACATAAGAAATACGACGAGATGAGCTAAGAGCAGCTTTCCGTAGAAAGCCTCCGCTGGTTTTCTTTTACTGGGCAGAAGATCAAGCATGGTTCCTCCAACAGCGTTCTTGGGAGATTTGCGCAGGGGATGGCGCAGCCGTCGGCAACGCTCATGCTCCTATCGTCGAAAGCAACCATAAATTGAGAAAAACCCCTAAAAATGGGGTCGGAATCATATTCCAAAGTTTTGATATCACTGGGAATATCAGGGGTGTACGTCTTTAGTAAGAGATGGTGCATAGTTCTAACCAAGCAGCAACTTTGCAAGGAAGCGTGCAAGAAACTTTGTAAGTCAGTTGGCGAGCGGTTCCATTTTGGAACTACTCGATTCAAGCGACAGGAAGCTTTTTCGCGTCATCTTCATTCTTGCTAGCGCGCAGGCAGAAAAAGGGCACAATCTTGTTCACTGAAAGGAATTTCCGGAGATGAAGTTAAGATTTTTACCGATATCTCCTCTAATGGAACTCCGTAGCGCCAATCTCAAGAAAGTGTCGGATACTGGATAATTCATGGTTTATCGGTTGTGCAATCATGAAGCTCGTTCGCGCCAACATCCTTGTACTTACAGGTGGAATTGCTTCAACACAAATCAACATCGTCACATCTTCGATAAAGATGAAACGATATGAAAACGCACACCAGGCTTGCTTATTTCGCCGTGAGTGTGCAACGTGAAAAGGGTCTATGGAACAGAAGAAAGTATTAAGTTTCCCTCTGCGTCTGAGTCCGTCGGTACGCATGCAAGCTACAGATCTTGCGCGACTGGAAGGTATCTCGCTCAATCACTTTATTAGCCTGGCTGTGGCAGAAAAGATAAGCCGCATGGAGCACGAGAGCTGGCTAAGACAGCAAGGTAAGACCGCGTCCTCCAGCTTGTCGATGCAGACCCCACTCTCGCGCCGCTTCTGACTTACATGTATTTCTTCGTGAACATGGCGGTTCAGGCTATCTAAAGATAGCCGTCAAGCGTGCGGTACCGCTTACTAGACATGTTGCATCCTTTATTGCAAGCACAGCGACCTTAATCCAAGCTGAACTTATTGGGAAATGATGGTCGAACGGCTGGCATGGAAGGTAATACTTTGTTTCGATAAACCTGGCAGGGTGAAGGTGAAGGGATAACTCACAGTTACCGTGACAAGACAGCCTGGGCTATCATTTCCCTGCGCGGTATTGCATGCACCACCGGCTCCAGTTGTTCCCGGCCATGATGCTGTAACGGATATGTTGGATACCTTAATGCCTGGCGCAGCATTTGTCTGAATGTAGTTCAGAATGCCACTGGTTCCCGCCTCACAATAATAGGAAGCAGCCGCGGCACATGACGTTCCGCTATATGTGGAACCGCGTACGGTGGCATAGCGTGCGCCACTGGATGCAGCCGATTCAACATAGTGCTCTGTATAGACAGCCAGGGAACACATCATAATACCGATACTGACCAGCAGTACAAGGCTCAGACACAGTGCTGACTCCAGCAGAGTGCTGCCAGTTTCCTCGCATAAAACTTCGCCTGTTCGAAGCTGTTTAACGCGATGCACGAAGCCTCACCTTCGCCGAAAGAGGAATGGTTGAGGATATACCTGGCCATGGGAGCATAGGCGTGTAAGTAGCCGTGGTATCCACCTCAACGTAATACACGCTGTTCATCGACGAAGGACACGATGCTTGAGGTGAACAGGAAATACTGGTTCCATCTGGACATTCGCATCCGTATGTTGCGGCGGGCACCACCGTTACAAGTGTGGATGTATCCGTCTTCGCTGCAAGCTGCATGCCCGCAGTATCTGAGGGGTTCTGAATACCATACGCAGCGCCCGTGCTTGCCGCTTGGTTCACGATCATGGCAGCACGAAAGGCACGGCCAATGTCCACTGCTCCCGCAAGCAAAAGGAGCAACACGGGAAGGACGAAAGCCGTTTCAATAAGACTGTTGCCGTCCTGTCGTCGCGCGAAGGCAGCAGATCGTTTCACGAAATGGCGACGCGAAGTATGCAGTTTCATTGCACAAGCTCCGAGTGATCTCCACCTAAAGGTGAGCCGCTTTGTAGAGAGGAATAATCGTTGGCTATGAGACTGAGGATCTGCGCAGTGAACTGTACCTGATCTGCGACGATGCCGTTGTAATGAGAAGCTCCCGCAACAGCGCCGACACCGTAGGTAACAAGCGCGTCCGGCATATAAATCACGCCGTCCATGCGGGATCCCTGTAACAGGTTCACCAGAAACGTTCCTGTATTCGTAATGCCATGAGCCTGGTAAAAGAGGATGCCCCCGTAATTGCCAGTCGTGGGCGCGGTGAGTTGGAAATTGGAAAGCTGTAACGGCAAAGAACTGGCCGTTAGCGAAAAGCTTCCGGCGTCGCCCTCGTTATAAAACGTAACGCCGTTTCCAACAATGCTGCTCAGGGCACTAACGGTAATGGTGAAGCCACTTGAGGTACCGACGGGAAGACCAAGAAGATACACGGGGCCATTGCGAAGGACATATGTACCAGGATTGAACGTTATATTGGACAGCAAGGCGGCCGTAATGGCGATACCACCGCAGTAAACACCAGGATTAAAGGTGACGTTTCCAACGAGTAATGTCGGGTCCACCGCACGCGGCGAGCCGTTAAACACGTTGCCACTTCGGGTACCGCAAGGATCATTTGCATTCGGCGGAGCCGGAAGATAGGCCAGCGGATCTGCAGGAACCGGAACCGGTGCCTTGTTGACATGGGTGCTTCCGAGACACAGAAGACTGGCACCGCCCCCTGTTGGTGAAACCTGGACATACGGCGCAGTAACGCCAAGCCCTACAAGGCAGTTAACAGAAGTGGGGCTACTGGACTCAACGACAACACCACAATTCGATTTAAAGCCGACACCGATGCCCACATTGAGCGCCCCGGATGCGCTGGGGTCCAATGCATAGATACACGGTCCGCCTATACCTCGTGCGGCCTGCGCACGCGCTTTGAGACTGAAGCCGGTGAAGCCGAAGATGCGCGAGAAATACAGCGGCGCTGTTTCAGAAACCTGCGTCTCCACATAGTTGAGGCGTTCTTGTGTATGGCCTGCATCGACCCAGTTTTTAACAATGCAGGTGGGGTTAGTCACTATGAGGGTAAGCCCAGTACCGGGTGTAATAGTGCAGTCTGTGAGGAGAGCAGCTTTGCTGTAACCGTTTTCTACTAGCGCATTCTGCGCAGCGGTCTGAATGGCGGCACAGTTCGGCGTGCCGCCGCAGACGCGCACTTCCAGCGCACCGGCGAGCGCAGCCGCATCTGCGGCATTCTGCAGACGACGCTGCTCATAACGGACGGATCCGATATCCACGGCCATGCCAAGAAACCCAATCAGCACGACCATGCATAAAGCGGTGATGATCAACACCTGGCCGCTGTCGTCACGAAGTTGGAATAGACGCCTCATCTAACAGCGCGGACTCCTGGATGCGAAGTTGGTCCCCCAGCCGCAGTCCGGATTGGACAATCCTTCCTGCGGCAAGTTCAAGGACGGTACGTATCGACGGCACGATGGCTGTAATGCGATACGGTTTAAGTGAAGGCCAGAGGCGCACGACGCGAAGTTGTTTGTCCAGGCCAATCACGTCAATGGGAAAGCGCATGCCGATGGTGTGTACGCCAGAAGAAGGCTTGATCCAGATCCCCTCTTCGCGTTGAAGATGCGCACACCCCAGCAAGCCCACTGCACGACGAAGTGATGTATCTGCCACCACAACGTTTGAGGCCAGGACGATATCTCCCGCAAGAGAGGAGACGGAAACTACACGCCTGGGCCGCATGGTTAAGCCTGTCTACGACGGCGATACACAATTACGCCAAGAATCAATACCGCCAGAACACCGGCTACGACGCGAATCACTGTGGTCATGTCCATTAGAAATATCTCCTTATGTTTATCTACTTCGCCTAGATCAAATCGATTTATGTCGCGCCTCAACCTGAGTTAGTTGAGGTCTTTAAAAATTCCGAACAAACTAATAATTGCCGGCGCCAGCAATACCAGGAACAGGCAGGGGAAGATGAAGAAAACCAGAGGGAAAACAATCTTGACGCGGGTTTTTGCAGCCGCCTCTTCCGCGCCTTGCTTGCGCTGCATGCGCAGGTCGTCTGCAAACCGACTAAGTGAGCGCGAGATGGGAGTTCCAAATCGCTCTGACTGAATGAGCATGCCAACAAACGATCGAACTGCTTCTACGTCTGACCGCTCCGCAAACCGTTTCCAGGCGTCCATCCTTCCACCGCCTACACGCTGCTCCAACTGCACACGTTGAAACTCTGTATGCAATTCCGGATGACTCAGTGCCAGCTCTTCCGAAACACGAAGCATGGCTTGGTCCAAGCCAAGTCCTGCCTCCACACAAATGTTCAGCAGATCAAGCGCATCTGGAAGGGATTGGAGAATTCTCTCCTTGTACAAGCGAATACGCCGCCGCAACCAGATATCCGGCCCAAGATAGCCCGCGGCAGCCAGTGTCACGCATGCCAGCAGCTTATTGCCCGGGACAAAGGTACCGGCAAATAATCCGACCAAAGGCGCGACCCCTTGTACCAAAGCATAGGTATCCATCTGCATGGAGGTCCGAAGGCCGGCCGCTTCCAGCTTTTCTCTAGACTGTTCGCTCTGACGCGTACCGGAGCGTGGGCGAAGCATGGCAGTCCAGCGCGCCATGACAACCTTCAACCGTGTAGACGATGGTTGTACGACGATAGCCTTTGGCTGTACCAGTTGTTGAAGACGATCCGCGCTGGCGGACTCTTTCAACAACATAGGCATAGCTACAAGCAGGATGGCTGCGAAGATCGTGAATCCGGCAGAACATATAAGAAGAAGATTCATGTGATCACACTTCAATCCCGCGGATGATATGGCGGATGGTCAACACGCCGAGGCATAAAAGGACAAAACCCGTGTAGAGAAGCTTCCGACCCACCGGATCGTCAAACAGGATGCGTGAATATCCTGGGTTCATGACGTTGATAACGAGCATCAATACCACGGGCAACAAGCAAAGGATCCATCCTGTAAGGCGGCCTTGTGCAGTATGTGTTCGCACCTCTCCCTTAATACGGACACGGTCGCGAATAACTGCCACAATGCGATCCATCACATCAGGAAGATTTCCGCCGGTATCTTTCTGAATGAGAAGCCCCGTAATGAAGACGCGCAGGTCACGTGAGGGAATGCGTTCGAGCATTGCAGAGAATGCATCACGAATAGGCAGACCGTAATTCTGATCGCGATGCACTTCTGCAAAATCCTGACGAACTGCGAGCGGAGCTTCTTCTGCAAGCACACCAATCGCAACCGAGATCGCATGGCCTGCACGCAGCGAACGCGCAAACATCTCCAGTGTTTGTGGCAGTGCAGATTCAAATTCCTTGATGCGACGCTGCCGCTTGATACGAAGCCACAGAACAGGCGAGAAAGAACACGCAAACGCAATTGCTGTCAGGATGACGTTGCTTGTGATGAGATACATCAGCAAAGGCGATGCAATAGCTAAACCGAAGACCGTGAGGATGACTCCACCTGCGCTCCAGTTACTTCGGGATTGCAGAAGCAAGATACGAATACTTTCTAGTAGACGAGTTCCCTCCAGACGCTTCTCTAACCAGAAGAACGAGCCTGGCACCTTCTTCTCCAGACTGGTCTGTGGCGTCTTTGGTTGCGACGTCTTTGTAAAGACGACGAGCGTCTGCAGACGCAACTCTGCTTCCGTAGCGACCTTCGACGGCTTGGTGCCATACATCATTGCAGCGAAAAGGATCGACGCGAGCAGAATGAAGCAGAGGAGAATCCACATGTCGTTAGACCTCCATGCTCACGTTTAGAAGTTCTGCAAGGGCTTGAGGCGACGTGTCATGTAGCCTGCCTGCAAACCGCGGAAGAATGCCCGGTGAGTAAAAGCGTCCGGCCACCTTACCGCTGGCTCCCGTGCTTTTGCGTTCAAAGAGATAAAGATCATTCAACGCAACGATTTCTGCCTGTGTTCCTACCACCTCTGCAATGTGGGTGATGCGACGCGAACCATCACTCATGCGCGCCACCTGCACAATAAGGTGTACTGCTGATGCGATCTGGTTGCGAATAGCTTTCTCCGGGAGGCCGACGTTGGCCATCATCGCCATGGTTTCAAGACGAGCAACGGCATCGCGCGGTGAGTTCGCATGGATAGTCGTAAGAGAGCCGTCATGGCCTGTATTCATGGCCTGCAACATATCCAGCGTTTCTTCGCCGCGAACTTCACCCACCACAATGCGATCAGGACGCATACGCAACGCATTGATGATGAGTTCGCGTTGCCGAATAGCCCCCTGTCCTTCCAGATTTGGCGGTCGTGTTTCAAGCCGTACGACATGTTCCTGACGGAGCAGGAGTTCGGCAGAATCTTCCACTGTGACAATGCGCTCGCGCTCAGAGATAAATCCGGACAACACATTCAGCAGAGTTGTTTTACCTGCGCCAGTGCCGCCAGAAACCACAATATTCAGCCGCGCTTCCACCGCAATGCGAAGGACCTCAAGCATGGAAGGCGCGAGCATTTTTGACCGGATGAGATCCTCTGCAGTAAGTGGTGTATTGCCGAAGCGACGAATCGACAGAATTGGTCCATCAATCGCAAGCGGCGGGATTACGGCATTGACGCGCGAACCATCCGGCAAGCGAGCATCCACCATAGGCGACATTTCGTCCACTCGCCTGCCCACTGCAGACACAATCTTCTCAATGATGTGCATGAGGTGGCGGTTGTCTTTGAAGACGATGTTGGTCTTCTCCAAAATCCCGCGGCGCTCTACATAGACTGAGTTCCATGTATTGACGAGGATGTCGCTCACTGTAGGATCGTGGAGCAACGGTTCGATAGGACCAAGGCCAAAGACCTCGTTCAAAACCTCTTGTGTCAGGCGATCCCGCTCTGAAGCACTAAACGGAATGCTTTGTTCCGTGACGATGCGGTGGATGATGCCGAAGAGCTGTTGCTGACTGGAACGTGTCTCATTGAACTCAGCCAAACGCTCAAGATCGAGCCTCTTCAACAGCTCACGATGCACCGCCGACTTCACCTCCTGCTGGGTGGCCTCCGAGATGCTATGACGAATGGGCATTGCTATTTCCCCTTCATCGACCGTGATCATGCTGTTAACAGCCATTGGCTTCTACGTTCCTCTTTGTGCAGTTCTGCGTTTACCAGGCAGGCATGAGTTGTCGCCAGCGCGAAGCAGTCTTTTCTTCCTTACGTGCCGGCGCGGGTTTTGCATTGATGTCGGCAAGCTTGCTGCTCCATCCATGCAGAGCCGTTGCAAGCTGGCTTGGCCCTGGAAACTTCAGCGTGTTGCCCGAATTGGAGGCGTGCACCATTTCGCCAGGACTATCCGGCAGCTTGAGTGCGATGGGAAGCTTCAAGACTTTTTCAATCTGCTCCGCAGCAACGGCATGTGGCGCTGTGTAGCGATTGAGAATGACTTTTAGCTTTGACGATGTACCTTCTGTCACTACAAGACCATCGGCGATACGAGATAGATCACGCACTGCAGCGACTTCTGGCGTGGTCACCATCAAAATCTCGGAGGAAGCATTCGCGATACTAGGCCACAGGTCTGGTTGCCTACGATCGCAATCCATGATGATGTAGTCATACTCTCCGCGTAGGAACTCAACGGTGCGTGCGAATTCCTGGGCATCAACGGGTTCATGACTGATGGACGCATCCGGCGAAGACAAAACATGGAGTCCACTGGGATGATGCGCAACGAAGCCACGAAGCAGTTCGCTATCCATGCGTTTTAGATTGCGCACGACTTCGGCAAGCGTGTGGTGTTCTCCGTCAACTCCGAGATACACGCAGGCATGCCCCAGCATCTGCTGCTGATCAATAAGCAGTGTTTTCCGCTGATGGTATTGAGCGAGAAATGCGGCAAGATGCACTGCAACACTGGTGGCGCCCACGCCCCCCTTCGCCCCAAGAATGGAAAGGACGGAACCATTCGTTGCGTGGCTCTCCATCTCTGTGAAGCAGGATTCCTGAAAGCGATCGAGAATCACATCCAGTTCCTGCTGCGCGGAGAACTTGGTAAAGTACTCGCTGCACCCCGCGCGCATGGCAGCCAAGATGACAGCTGAGGTGGGACGCTTTCCTACAGCGACGATGAGAACTTTTCCGGGAAAGACTTTTGAAAGATACTGCGCCGTTTCCGCTGCCTCGTCGGGATTGCGGTCATAGTCAACAAAGGCAATACAGCCGTGCGCGGATGAGATGTATTGCCCGATGGATGGGTGCCGGAGCGATGTGAGATAGCGATCAAAGTGAAATGCACTGCTCGACCAATTGCGCATATTCACCACTTCCAAAAGTTCGCGGGTGACGCGCTCTTCTGTCCCGATCGTGAGCACAATTACATCGAGATTTCCGTTTAACTGATACATTCCTGCGTCCCTCCTGACACCTCTGTCTGGCGTGTCTTTTTAGTGTTTTTGTGGCTTCTGCATCTTGTCGTCAAAGTTAGTACGGTCCAACATCTTCACAGCGAGCGCGGGTTCTTTGATCTGTTGCTCCTTCGATGGGTCAACGATTTCTGGTGTAACTAAGACCAATAGCTCTGAGGTGGAATGATTGACGTTTTTGCTCTTAAACAGATTTCCAAGAATCGGAATGCTTGCGATACCGGGCGTACGTCCAAGCTGGTCCGTTGTGCGTTGATCCAGTAGTCCGGAGATCGCAAACGTCTGTCCATCGTGCAGCACCACTTGCGTATCTGCACGGCGGCTTGAGATGGCTGGGATGGTGTAACCACTGATCTGTACAGCATTGGTGTAATCCAGCGCGCTAACTTCTGGCGCGACCTGCAATGCAATGGAGCCATCAGTATTTACTTGCGGAAGAAACTCGAGCTTCACACCATAGGGACGAAATTGGACCGTGATGGAAGTAAGACCGCTGACGCCTCCCTGCACTACAGGAAAAGGAAATTCGCCACCCGCAAGGAAGTTAGCCTTTTCTCCGCTTAATGTGGTGATATTTGGCTCTGCAAGAATCTGTAGAACATTCCGCTGTTCCAAATCCTGGATCATGGCACCGATATTCAGATCGGCGCTATAGAGCAGGAAATTTAACGGATTGGTAACAGAGACAGTTTTTCCGCCTACGGTGGAAGTGTTCCCGGTGCTGCTACTGCTGGTACTGCCGGTCGTGGTGGTTAGGCTTGAGGGAAACTGCGAGGTAGTACTTTGCCCAAGCGTATTACCGCCTGTGCTGAAGAGGTTGAAGCCCAACTGTTCCAGCTTGGTCCGATCCACTTCCACGATGCGAACATGCAGACGAACCTGACGCGCAGTGGCAGGATTCACTACGATGGCGTTAGAGACATCCTTGGAATATTGAGCAGCGAGTTTTTCCGCCGTCTGATACGACGTGGCGCTACCGACCGTGCCAGAGAGCAGAACACGTGAGCCCTCAGACCGCACTGTAATGTTTTCATTGGGCAGCGCAGACTTCAGTACGCTGTCCAACAGCGTGGTCTCTACATCGGACGAATAGAAGTAAGTGTGCGTTTCCCCATTTTCATCCCAGATCATGAGCGAGCTTACGCCTGGTTCTTTCGCCGTAACCAATACTTCATTGGGAGTGGCCGTGTACGCGGACAACACAGCAGGATTTGTTATGTACACACGCGAGAGACGTTTCTGTGATGTGACGTATGCCGAGTGACCAATGAGCAAATGGGTCGGCGCGTCGGACAGCACTGCGCTTTCCATGCGCGAGGCAATCACTTGCTTTGAAGTATTCACGCTGTCGCTTGCGTTTGATACAGGCTGCGTCGCGGTCGGATTATTCTTATCTGTTTCAGTGGACGCCGTAGAGGCGTGTGGCTGCGGGCGTCCGCATAAACAGCCACCTGCGCGAGTGTTGCTGCAAGGGCCATGCAGAAGATCGAGCGATCAAAGAAAGCATTCAGGCGATGCATTAAAAGGTCTCCACGGAATCCTTATCGCCGCGGCGAACCTGGATGCTGTAGGTAGCGGGAGTCGGTTTGGTGTGCGCCGGCTGAGGCCGCGTGGGTGCAGGTGTATGAGAAGCAGCGGCAGGCGCTACTGGCGAAGATGCCTGTACACCCAATGCGGAAAGATTCATCGGAACATTGGTTGCGACGACATGATCTCCGCCATTTCTCAGAACAAAGTGGACTGTTCCCTGGGTGCTGGCGAGGACAATCTTCTCTGCATCCTCGGGCGATACCAGGAGTGTGACCACATCGACTTTGCTGGCATGACCATCTGGATCGGGCTGCATCTTTTCGCCTGCAGTAAGTACCTGTGCGTCTTGCAGCACGATAGACGTGACCGGATCTGCAGAAGAAGCAGCGCGCACTGTTACCAGCACATCGACATGAGTACCGGGCAAAAGATATCCGGCAACACCCACCACCTCATTGGACTTGAGTGAAATGGCACGCATGCCGGCAGGAATGCGCGCAGAGAGACCGCCACTGGTTGCAAGCTGGTGCGCTGTTAGCGGTTCGCCTTCCTGCAAGGGGTATAGCACTGACTTACCAATAACCTCATCGTTGCGGACAAAGGCCCCAGCCAAAGGCGTTTCAACTGGCCACGGAACCTGCTTCAGATCTTTGGCGCTGATGACCTCGCCTGGCTCGAGATTTTTAGCAGGAGCGACATAACTAAGGCGTCCGTAGGGACTGGATTGATGCGACAACCGGGCGCCAAGCCAAAGCGTAAACGCACCTGATACAACGAGCGCAACTGTAAGTGCAATGAGAATTCGGCGTGGCTGCATGATGTTATTGCCCCACCTTCTCAAGAGAGATTGTCAGCAACGTACCAGCCGTGATGGCCAGGGCATATGGCAGACGAAGATTGCGTTTGTTGCGAACATTCAATTCAGGATGTGGTTCCAGGCCGTTCTCATAGTGGTGTACCGCGATGTGGCCAACATTCCGTATGGACTGCCGCACATGCCCATGCCACACAATGACAACGAGGGCCATAACGCCACCGCATAATGCAGTAAGTGCGAGGAGCGCGCCGGTATTAGAGAGACCAATACCCGCTGCAATCGCAGCGATAAGCTTCACATCTCCTCCGCCCATTCCTCCTGCGAGAAACAGCACGAGGAAGAGAGAGCCTGCAAGCAATGACGCTACGAACGATAGCGCCAGTGCATGCAGGCCTCCGATGGTTACCTGCAGTAGAAGTGCTCCAGCAAGCGTTGGAAGGGTGAACCAATTCGGAATGCGGCGCGACCGCACATCCATAACAGCGGCGAAAAGTGCCACTGCAACGGTGTACGACTGCAATACGATTGCATGCGATGTCATCGCCGTTTTACCTCCTGGCAGAAATACGAAACAAAGGCATAGAAGCCAAAAAAGAAAATAGTGCTGATGCTGCGGTTTAGGTGACGGAGGCGAAATGACCTTGGATGGTGGTGAAAACACCTTGAATGGCGGTGGCGAAACCTTGCAGCGTTGCGACGCAGGCTGCGCCAACGAGTCCTGCGACCAGTGCGTATTCGATGAGGTCCTGTCCTGATTCGTCCTGTACGAGATCTTTCCAGATGCGAAGCGTCATGTTGCTCTCCTTGAAACGGTGATACGTAGTGTGCTGTGCCTCTGTGCATCTTGTCCGTCGTTTTGCTTACACAAACTCGAAACTCAGAGGAACCGTTTCACTATCTTGCAACCAGAAATGAATTTTGGTCACCAGAATGAGTTACCGGAATTCGAAAAATCTCCGTTTTGATATCAGCAGTGATATCGCCACTAAAGTGCGAGAGCAACGCAAGCCATTTGCCAGTTACAAAAGGACAATACACACAAGATTCTGCAGTGCTGTCTAAGAGCTTTTATCGACCGCATGCGCAGTCACTTGAACCAGCGATATGCCGATAAGTGCAGAAAGATAGCCAGAAAGGAAGCTGTAACTTGTATCCAGCGTTTGAAGGTCAGGGATTGCAACTGACGATGACTCATCAGCCACATGGTGTGGCTGCAGTCTTCCTGTTGATGCTGCTTACGATGTTCAGCTCATTCCGATTTGCTGAGGCCCTTGCATCTCTTGAGGAAGCACACAGAGGCATATGGACGCTTGGAGCTGGTGCAATTGCGGGCTATTGCCGCTTCTGTGTCCAGCTTTGCTTTCTTTCCCTGTTCCAGGTCCCGCAGGGTACGTCGTTTGATCTTTTACTGTTTGCGCTTGCACTACTGGTAACCGTAGGCAGCAGAACATTCGTCTTCCGGAATATCATCCGCCAAGATGTTCGGCTGCGTTTACTCTTGCCGTCCAGCCTTGTGGAAGCAACGGCGATTCTGAGTTCACAACTGTTGCTGTTAGGCGCATCGCACTTCCGCTATCCCATACGTCCCCTCAAGTTCGCTATCACTTTCTTCCTTGCCACGGCGTTTTGTTTCTCTTCGCAGTTTTTGGTCGCGATTCTCCTGCGCAGGGCAGCAAAACCCTGGCGCGGTACGCGGTTTGTCTATCCAGTTGCGAGCGTTCTAGCCGCAACCGCAGTGACATACCTGATAGGCATGTGGGGTCGCAATGCGCCATCTCCTCAACGCTTCTTTCTGGATTCCCAATCCACGCAATTGCAGCTGCCACCATTCGCTGTGCCGCTTGCCATGGGTATTGCAGTGTTGTTGCTGTGTGTTGCGCATGCAGGATTGTTTCTCTACTGGCGCAGCATTCGATGGAGCCGCGGGCTGGCAGAAGCCGAACACGAAAAGGAAATTGCAAAAGCACTGGCAGAGCAAAGAGCTATGCGCATGCAGAACGAAACGCTCTTGGAGGAGATTCGAGAGCGCAAGCGGGCTGAAGCGAAGTTGGCGGCATTTGCATTTACTGACCCGGTAACCAACCTGCATAACCGTAGTTACCTGAATGATCGTTTGCGAACACTGCTTCAAAAGAAAGGTGCTCGAACCTACGCCTATCACGCGCTGCTTTACATTGACCTGGACAATTTCAAATCTGCCAATGACATGCTTGGGCATGCGCAGGGCGACGCATTGCTAAAGGAAGTGGCAAAGCGTCTGCGGAATCTGGCAACAGAGGAAGATGTGGTGGTACGACTTGGCGGAGATGAATTCGCCATGCTGCTCAACTGCGCATCAGACGCCGGCTGTGCGCAGCGATTTGCCCACCAGGCGCTGACTGCGCTGGAGCGCCCCCTTGAGATTGCAGGGAACTCATTCCATCTTTCAGCTTCTATTGGCCTGTGTACGATCGATGCCAATTATTCCGATCCGGATCTGGTAGTTCGTGACGCGGATCTGGCGATGTATAGCGCCAAGCGCGAAGGTGGCGCACGTGTCACTGTCTTTGTGCAAGAGATGTATACCAACATGCTTCGCGGCATTGAAGATCGTAAGGAGTTGAAGCGCGCCATTGAGGAAGAGGAGTTTGTGTTGTGGTATCAGCCTTTGGTGGATATGCGCGACGGCTCCATTTATGGCTCGGAGGCATTGATTCGTTGGCAACATCCGGTAAGGGGATTGCTGGGCCCTTACACCTTCATTCGCCTTGCTGAAGAGACCGGTCACATCATCGAAATTGGGAACTGGGTTCTCCGCAAAGCATGCAGCGATTTCTATAAGTTTCAGGAAAAGTCATCCAAGCCGCTTTTGCTCTCGCTCAATGTTTCCTCGAAGCAATTGGAACTGCCTGGATATTTCGATCTTCTTACGCGGACGCTGGAGGAAACCGGCATGCCCGCGAGCCAGTTACAACTTGAGATCACAGAGAGCATTCTTATGAGTGAACCCGCATTAATGGGTCCGCTTCTACAGAGGATTCGCGCTCTCGGCATCAAGATCGCCTTTGACGATTTCGGCACAGGATACTCATCTCTGAGCTACATTCAGAAGTTCCCTGTTGACACGCTGAAAATTGATCAGAGTTTTGTTCGCTCCCTCATTGATTCGCCCGTCAACGGCAAGATCATTCAGTTCATTCTTGGCATGAGTGAAGCACTCGACATGAGCGTCTCAGTGGAAGGTGTAGAAACAGAGTTTGAAGCGAAGACACTACTCGGTTTTGGATGTCGCATTGCACAAGGCTTTCTCTACAGCAGGCCAGTGGAAAAAGAAAAATTCTTTGGCTTGCTGAAACAGAAGAGCTTGATTCCGTACGAAACAATTCGCTTGCCTGCAGCATAAGTAAGCGGTACACATTAATTCCCAAATTGGGATAGGCTCTAAACTTTTTATTTGTCAGTGTGTTTTTTGCACCGCCGCACCTAAGATAAGAAGACTTTCATTGCGGCTTATTTCTGCGTTGGTTTCTCTTTGAGGCACTTATGGACTCCCTAAGGCACGAAAACATACCGGTTCGAATTGCGCTCTCTCTTCGGCAACAGGCCGAAGAACTTGCGCGGCAACAAGGAATCTCTCTTAACCACTTTGTGACCCAAGCGCTGGAAGAGAAGATGTGCCGCATGCAGAGCCCAGCACTCGCAACTCTCATAAATCGTCTACGATCTGCAGGCTGATCCAGCGCCACTCGTTCGCTCGGGAATCGCCGCGACATCGTTTAATTTTGGCAAGAGGGCAGCTTGAAACACTGCCCCTTTTTTTGTGTTCACGAGAACGGAACCGACAATGGCGGATAATCTTGCATAGCATTTTCCCGCAGGAGAAGACACCATGCAGATCAAAGACAACACCATCCTGATTACTGGCGGCGGCAGCGGCATTGGCCGCGGACTGGCCGAGGCGTTTCACAAGGAAGGCAATCACGTCATCATTGCAGGACGTCGCAAGTCTGTTCTGGATGAGGTCGTCGCAGCGAACCCCGGCATGAGCGCAGAAGTTCTGGACATTGATAGCGCTGAGGCTATCAGGGCATTCGCGCGTGATCTGATTGCGAAGTACCCAAAGCTGAATGCGGTCATGCATAACGCCGGTGTCATGCGAAACGAAAAGCTGGCGGACGGCAACACCGAAGATGCAGAAGCCACGATTGCTACCAATCTGCTTGGGCCGATCCGTTTGAACTCTGCCCTGCTGCCTCACTTGTTGCAGCAGCCATCTGCGACCGTAATGACTGTCACCAGCGGTTTGGCCTATGTGCCACTCGCGATGACTCCGACTTACTGCGCTACAAAAGCTGCAATTCACAGCTACACCCAGTCATTGCGCTTTCAGTTGAAAGGCACGGGCGTTCAGGTGATCGAGATCATTCCGCCGTATGTGCAAACGGAGTTGATGGGTGATCGTCAGAAGAACGACCCTGCAGCGATGCCTTTGGCGGATTATCTGCGTGAAACGTTCGCCGTTTTGCGTGAGCAGCCGGAAGTGGAAGAAGTAATCATCGACCGTGTGAAGCCGCTGCGTTTTGCAGCGGAAGGTGGCGATTATGCAAACTTTTTCCGCACCTTCAATGAACGTATGGTCGCAGCTCGCCCTAACGGTTAGGTAAGCTAACGAATGAAAATGAGGGCACGGCCTTTGCTGTGCCCTCTTTGCTTTTAGACCAATGCGGATTCCGCCTCGGCAATCCCCGACTGATGGCCGCTGGTATCTGCGCCTGCATCGTGCGGCAGAGCAAGGCTGTCAAAAACCGGGCCCAGCGCGACAATGGACATCAGAAGAATCGCCCAGCGGAAATCTGCAAGATGCGGTGTGGCTGCTGAATGTCCGCGTACGTGTGCCACGGAACGCAGTGTTACTGCGCCCACGGCAACTCCCATGCCCACACTCAACTGCATGATGGCGCTCAGGAATCCATTCGCGCGACTCATGCGTTCTGGCGGTATCTCCGAATAAGCCAGCGTGGTGAGACACGTAAATTCCATGGAGCGGCATGCGCCGTGTACAAACAGAACCAGCAGAAGCAGCATTACTGGAGTGGAGGGCGACAGGAATGCGCAGACTACCATCGATAGCGCCGTGAGAATACCGTTCACGATGAGGATGCGACGGAAGCCGAACCGCCGCAGCAACGGCAACACAATCGACTTCATGCTGAGATCGCCGGCGAAAAGCGCCAGTAGATACAGGCCGCTTCGGAATGCATTCAGACCGAAGGCAATCTGAAACATGAGCGGCAGTAGAAATGGCAGCACAGAAACGGCAAGACGAAACGCACTGGCACCGTAGATGGAAAGCGAATACGTCTTGCGCCGCATCGATTCGAAATCAATGAGCGATGTCTCCTGCCTGCGCCGCGCATACACAATGGCCAGCACACCACACAGCAGGCTCAACACAAGCATGGTTACCGGAACAGGCCAGCGCGTTTCTCCACCACCCAGCAGTTCCATGGCATAGACGCTGCCCGCAGAAGCAATGCCAGCCAATGCAAACGTGCCCCAATCAAACGGATGCCGCTCGTCGGTGCGAACATTTTCAATCCACAACATGGCGAGAATGAGGGCGGCAATGCCAAGCGGCACATTCATCAGAAAGATCCAGTGCCAGCTTGCATAAGTGGTAATGAATCCCCCCAGCGGAGGCCCCAGCACTAACGCTGTGAGTCCCGGCCACGAGATGTATGCAATCGCCTGCGCCAGCTTGTCTTTCGGTGTTTCGCGCAACACGATCAAACGTCCCACTGGCACCATCATGGCGCCACCCACGCCCTGCAAAATACGCATCAGCGTGAATTGCGTGAGATTTTGCGAGACTGCGCACAGCAGCGACGCCACCGTGAAAATGCCCACCGCCGTGGCAAACACCGAACGCGATCCAAAGCGGTCTGCCACCCATCCACTGATAGGAATCAGCACGGCCAGCGTGAGCATATACGCGGTCATGCCAATGTTCAGGCTGACGGCGGTGGCATGGAAACTCTTCGCCATCTGTGGCAGCGCCGTGGCAATTACGGTGCCGTCCAGGTTCTCCATGAAGAACGCACCCGCGATCAGCGAGGTGACATAGAGCGGAGATCGAGGCTTCATCTCTCTATGTTAGTTTCTTCAGCGTCACTGCGCAGCCTTTTAACGCGGCTGATAGGGCGGCAACGAATGGGTTGCGGTGAAGTGATCCAGATCCGCGAAGAAATCCTTCCACAGCGTTACGGTATCGACATGCGTGATGGTCTCCCACATCGCTCCGCTCTGCCCGGCAGCAAAACGCGTGTGATCAGTCAGCGACGGTCGAGGCACAGTCTGCGTCGTTACCAGGCCGCGTGCATACGCCGCCGTAATGATGTCCCAGATCACGTGTTTGTTCGTGAAATCCGCAACGCGACGGGGTTTGACGTGCGAGAAGTACCACATCTGATATTCATCCCACAGCCAGGCGCCAATGGGGCCGTGATTTGCCAGCATTTGCTGCGCCTGCGCGTACCCCATAGACAAGTCGTGGCGGCATACTTCACCCGTGCCAATTACGACAGGCACGCGCGATGTCAGAATCGTCTGCCACGCATGCGGATCGTTCAGCACATTAAATTCCTCAGCGCCATCCGCCTGCAGATTGGTAAATCCCATGGCAACAATGCGGATGCGGTCTGCGAGGGTCGGGTCCAACAGCAGCGCAGAAGCGGTATCGGTGGCTGCTCCGATAGTGAGTACAGTAAGCCGGTTGGTGGACGAAAATCCCTTCGACTGCTCTACCAGAAAACGCGCCGCATCACTGGGCTGCGGTGTGGAGGCGTCCTGCATGGGCGTGCTGGCACCCTCCACCAGCGGCGGATGCACCGTGAGGCCCATGTGGTTCTCCACCTCGTCGCGGAGAACGCCCAATGTCCAATGCGCGGAGGGATCAGGCAGTGTGGGCGCCTGCGCCGAGAGGAGGCCACGCACATCAAACGCCGGGTCGGTCAGCAGATAAAGGATCACCCACTGGTCATCCACCTCATTCCCCGTATCTGTAGACAGAATCACGGGAACAGGTGCTTTCGGAGCCTGTTGCGCTTCCAGAGACAGAAAGGCCGCACTTGCGGCAAAGATCAGGGCAAGTGCGGCCAATCGCATATCGGGTTTTCCTTTGGTCTTACTTCGCGTTCTTGTCCGCGTAAGCCTTGATGGACTTCTCAATGACTTCGTGTGCGTAATCGACCGGCTTCCAGCCTTCGATCTTCACCGTCTTGCCCTCAAGATCCTTGTACGTAGAGAAGAAGTGGACGATCTCCTTCAGCTTGTGCGGATGAATCTGCTCATAGCTGGTGATGTCAAAGAAGCGGGGGTTCGCGCAGCCCACAGCAAGAATCTTCTCGTCGCCTTCGCCGCCGTCAATCATTTCCATCAGGCCGATTGGGCGCACTTCCTGCAGGCAGCCAGGGAAGCTGGGCTCATCCACCAGCACCAACACGTCCAGCGGATCGCCGTCATCGCCCAGCGTGGAGGGCAGGAAGCCGTAATCGCCGGGGTAATGCACCGGGCTGTACAGATTGCGGTCCAGCCGGAAGACTTCCAGTTGCTTGTCGTACTCAAACTTCATGCGGCCCTGGTAAGGGATTTCAATCACCGCGTTTACGACTTCCGGCGCTTTGGCGCCAACTGGCAACTTCAAATAGTTCGGCATAAGGCTCTTTCGGGTCTCTTTGTCGAGAAGGTGTGGTTGCCGGGGAACAATACGCCCCGGGGAGGAGCTTCGGCAACTCCAGAACAGTGTACCCGCCAGCCTACATATCCTCCAAGCCGGTCATTCCTCAGGGGCCGGGACGCGTCAGGAGGCCGAAATCGCTATAATCCGGGCATGCGCGCCCATGTTTACGTCACGTTGAAGACCACGGTTCTCGATGCCCAGGGGCAGACGATTGCCAATGCCCTCCGCCGCCTGCACCATCCGCAGGTGGAGTCCGTCCGCCAGGGCAAATACTTTGTCCTGACCCTGGCTGACAGCCTGACCGGCGACGCCGCAAAGGCCGAGGTGGAGCGCATTGCCAATGAAGTGCTGACCAACCCCGTGATTGAGGAATACACCTACCGGCTGGAAGAATAGCTGCGGGAAGTGATGAAAAAGGCCGTTATCTCTGAGAGATAACGGCCTTTCTGCTGCTTGGAACTGGCGACGGATCAGACCGTCATCAGTTCCTTTTCCTTTACCTTGAACATGTCGTCCAACTGCTTGATCTGCGCGTCGGTCATCTGCTGGATCTCTTCCGTGGCGCGCTTTTCATCGTCGGCGCTGATGAGTTTGTCCTTGGCGGACTTCTTCACGCTGTCGTTCCCGTCGCGGCGGATGTTGCGGATGGCCGTCTTGTGGTCTTCCAGGATGCCGGAAAGCTGCTTCACGGCATCGCGACGACGCTCTTCCGTCATGGGTGGAATCGGCACGCGGATGATCTTGCCGTCGTGCATGGGGTTAAAGCCCTGACCGCTGGTGCGGATGGCCTTTTCAATCAGGCCTACCGTACCCACATCGAACGGCTGCACCACAATCTGCTGCGGTTCCGGCGCGGACAACTGCGCCAGCTGGTTGATGGGCATTTCGCTGCCGTAATAATCCACGCGGATGTTGTCCAGCATATGCACGCTGGCGCGACCGGTGCGTACTGCCAGCAGGTTGGTGCGGAAATCTTCCACAGCCTTGGTCATGCGGGTGCTGAGCTGTCCGTGCAGATCTTTCAGCGCGGGGATATTTGCCATCTGAGATGCCATCGTTTTGTTCCTCTACGGCGCGATGTGCGCAACGGGGTTGATTTTATCGGATGCGCGCATTTGCTGCTCCGGGAACGAACTGTCAGAACTGGCAGTTTTGGCGGATGCAGGGTCGGCCTACTGTACGAACCAGAATCACGAGGGTGTGCCTGCAGGGCGTAACTGCACAACCCCATGACCAAAGACAAGCGAATGGAGATGGTTTATGGACCGATTCCGCAGATGCGCTATCGTCACTATCTGCACCCTGATCGTCGCTGCCCTGGCATTCTCGCAGGCGGCGTCGGCGCAGGCCAAAAAACCAAACATCCTCGTCATCTTCGGCGATGACGTTGGACAAACAAATATCAGTGCCTATGGCCTTGGCGTGGTTGGCTATGAGACACCCAACATTGACCGCATCGCCAAGGAAGGCATCAAGTTTACCGACTATTACGCGGAGAATAGCTGCACCGCGGGACGTTCGAGCTTTATCACCGGACAGTCGCCAAAGCGAACAGGATTGTCCAAGGTCGGACTTCCTGGAGCAACTGCCGGCATCCAGCCGAGAGACATTACGATTGCACAGGCGTTGAAGCCTCTCGGTTACGCGACTGCGCAATTTGGTAAGAACCATCTGGGAGACCGGGATGAGTTTCTGCCTACCAACCACGGCTTCGACGAGTTCTACGGCAATCTGTATCACCTGAACGCCGAGGAAGAGCCAGAGCGGCCATACTGGAACTCAATCAATGAGGTCGACCCGAACTTCAAGAAGATTTACTCGCCGCGTGGCGTGATCCATAGCTATGCGGATGGCAAGATTGAGGACACCGGTCCGCTGACTGCCAAGCGCATGGAGACGACGGACGAGGACTTTGAGCAGGCCGCCGAAACCTTCATCAAAAAGCAGGTTGCCGCCGACAAGCCGTTCTTCACATGGATGTGCTTCACGCACATGCACGTGTACACCCACGTTACCGATGCGGAACGCGGACAGAGCGGCATGCCGGGCAATGAATATGCCGACGCCATGGTGCAGCACGACAAGGACGTAGGCAAACTGCTGGACCTGCTGGACCAGTTGAAGATTTCTGACAACACCATCGTGGTGTACACAACAGATAACGGGCCTAACCAGTTCTCATGGCCCGATGCAGCCACGACACCGTTCCGCAGCGAAAAGGACTCTAACTGGGAAGGCGCGTTCCGTGTTCCAGCGCTTGCGCGTTGGCCCGGACACATCAAGGCTGGATCGATCTCTCGCGAGATGTTTTCAGGAATGGACTGGTTCCCCACGCTGCTTGCAGCAGCAGGCGACACCAACATTAAGGAGACACTCCTGAAGGGCGGCAGTATTGGCGGTAAAACCTTCAAGGTCCATCTGGATGGATATAACCAACTTCCTTACCTGACTGGACAACAACCGCACAGTGCACGACACGAATTCCACTATTTCGACGACGACGGTGACATGGTGGCATCACGTATCGACGACTGGAAGTTCGTGTGGTGTGAACAGCGCGCGCCGGGTGGATTCGCCGTATGGAACAATCCCCTGACGTGCCTGCGAGCCCCCAAAATCTACAACCTGCGAATGGATCCGTACGAGCGGGCCGACATTGTCTCTGACCAGTACTACGACTGGACGACGAAGAACGCATACCTTTCTGCCTATGGCATCAGCAAGGCTGCTGCGTTCCTTCAGACATTTGTCGACTATCCGCCGAGTCAGATCCCGGCAAGCTTCACGATCGATCAGATCGAGAAGAGTGTAGACGAACAGTCCAAAGCAAAGATGCGTAAGCCATAACAACAACTGCGAGAGAAAAAGGCGGCTGCACGGTTCGCGACACGGTGTCGGAATCCAGGGAGTTTAAAAAACGAACGGAACATTCTGGCGGACTTCATCCGTATTGCATCCAGCATGCGATACGGATGTCACCCGGTTGCATGTTTCGTTTGCTCCACGGAGGAAAGACCCCATGTACACCCGAATTGCAGCCGCCTTTCTTTGCGCCCTTTCGACCGCAGCCCTGGCGCAGGCTCCCAGCGTGAGCGGACAGTGGAACGTCCACATTGATGTGATGGGCAACGAACGCGACTTCTCCTGCAAATGGACGCAGGAAGACAAGAAACTGAACGGCGGCTGCAGCGACATGACGGAATTTTCCGGCTCCGTGGATGGCAGCAACGTCACCTGGCAGGCCAAGGGCGATCAGGCATCGCTGAAATTCAACGGAAAGCTGAATGGCGACGGCACCATCACCGGCACCGTGAATGTCATTGAATACAGCGTGGACGGCGAATTCAAAGCCACCCCAGTGAAGTAACGGCGTCCAAAGCTACTTCTGCGGAAAGTCCTTCCAGGCAATACGCGTAATGGTGAAGGTATCGCGGGTTCGCATGTAGTCCCCTGCCCCACCCATACGACCAATGAGGTCCAGCTTCGCGTTGTCGATGTAAAGCTTCTCCTCGTTCGAAAACACGTCGCGGCGAATGTGCAAACGTTCGCCGCGCGCGATCAACACAGTGGACGACCCGCCTGTTTCAATCCACTGGAATGTCCGGCATTCAATAGACACCGGCGAGGCCGCAATGCGCGGCGGCAGCACCGTTTCGCTGGGCGCAATCTCCAGTCCTGCAATCACCAGCTCATCCAACCCGCGCGGCGCGTTCGTAGCCGTAATGTTCATGGCCTCTGCCAGTTCTTCCGAGACAAGGTTGATGACCAATTCGCCGGAAGCGCGGATGTTCGCCAGCGTATCTTTGCCCTCGCGGTCCGGCGCCGCTGAAAACCCCACGCAGAACAACGGCGGATCGGAGCTGATCACATTGAAAAACGAGAACGGCGCTGCATTCGCCCGGCCTTCCTGATCCAGCGTAGTAATCCATGCAATAGGCCGCGGCGTGACGGTAGAAGCCAGCAGCTTGTACGTGTCAGAAAGTGGAAGCGTGGTCAGGTCAAAACTGCGATGCGTGCTCATGGATGCCTTATTGGATGCAATCGGCGCCTGCACCGAATCACCTCGGTTCGTCCTGCAAAGGAACATCGGCAGAGATCGCACGTATACCCGGTATGAAGAAAACTCTGTCTCGTATCCGGCGTTGGGCCTCGCCTGTCATGCTCACATCCTCGCTGATGTTCTGCAGCATTGTTCCTTCCGCTGCACTCGGACAGAAGCCGATGCCCGCAAATGCTGATCCCGACTGGGAAGTCGCATCCGTGAAAGCCACCGACCCCACTGAAACGCGCGGCCAACACATCAACATGGATGGCAGGCGTGTGCTACTGCTGGGAAGCACCGTGCAACAACTTCTGCTGATTGGCTATGGCATGCAAAAGGTGCAGATCGCCAATTTGCCGGGATGGGCCGAGACACAGCGCTGGGACGTGGCCGGCGTCCCGGACACGGAAGGTGCTCCCAGCCTGACGCAGGTGCAGACGCTGATGCGGAAGATTCTGGCGGAGCGCTTCGGGCTGCAACTGCACCACGAACAGCGGGAGATGCCGGTGTTCGCGTTGACCGTGGCAAAGGGTGGCTCGAAGATGATCGAAAACACGAGTAAGCCCGATGGTCCGATGGACCAGAGAAACAGCCAGGCGGCCGGGCTTCGCGTGGAGAATCTCACGAACACGGCCATGTCCGAGCTTGTGCTGATCCTGCAGTTCCACGTGAACCGCCCCATCGTGGACCAGACAGGGCTGAAGGGACGTTACGACCTGAAGCTGGAATGGGCGCCGGACGATGCTCCACCCAGTGACGCTGCAGACGCACCGCCGGGCCTGTTCACGGCGATCCAGTCGCAAGCCGGGCTGAAGTTGCAGCCTGTAAAGGCACCCGCGGACACGCTGGTGATCGACGCAATCTCGAAGCCGAAGCCAGACTGACCTGTACTGTGCATTCGCAGAACGTTAGCATCAGAGCAGCCGTATGCGATCTGTACTTCCCAGCCACACGCGCCCCATCTGGGCGGAAATCTCTGCGTCGCGCCTTGTCGCCAACTACCGAGCACTGCAGGCCGCCGCGGGGCCGCAAGTGGAAATGCTGGCCGTCATCAAAGCAAATGCCTATGGTCACGGAGCCACAGAGTGCGCTCCGATTCTCGCCGCTGCCGGTGCGAAATGGCTTGGTGTGACCTCCGTGGAAGAAGGCGTTGCTGTGCGCCAGTCGCTGGGCATTCTGCCGCAGGGCATGCCGCAACCACGACTGCTGGTGATGTGCAGCCTGTGGTTTGGTGAAGAAGCCAAAGTTCTTGACTACGCTCTTACGCCAGTCGTCTGGGAGACTTATCATCTCGACCTGCTGGAAGCAGAAGCGAAACGCCGTGGGCTTCCGGCGCAATCACTCGCGGTACATGTGGAGATTGATACAGGCATGTCGCGGCAGGGCGTGGCTCCCGGTGCGCTGTTGGAGCAATTGCTGTCGCGATTCATTGCGGACTCACCGTTGCTGCTGGATGGCGTGATGACGCATCTTGCATCCACGGAAATCGCCGACGACCCGCAAGACCGCCGCCAGATGCGCGACTTCACGCTTGCGTTGGAACAAGTAGCCGCAGCAGGACTGAAGCCTGCATACGTCCATGCGGGCAATACATCAGCTACCGATAGCGGTTACATGCCCGCAGCGATTCCTTCGTTAGCAACCATGCTGGGAGCGCAGGCAATGACACGCGCAGGCCTTGCGCTGTACGGCTACACGCTGCCGTTGGAACTCTGCATGGAAGGTGGATTCCCTGAAGCGCACGTTGGCTGTTCGCTGCACCCGGTGATGACGTGGAAGACGCGTGTGGTGAGTCTGCGCGACATTGCCGCAGGGACAACCATCGGCTACAACTCGACTTTCGTTGCGACCAGGCCGATGCGGTTGGCTTTACTGCCCGTGGGTTACGCAGATGGCTTCCGACGTGGGCTTTCATCTTCTACCGAAGATGCCGGTGGATTTGTATTGCTGCATGGCATGCGCGCGGCAATTCTGGGCCGCGTGTCCATGGACCTGACCGTGGTGGACGTGACACATCTTCCACAAACCACGATCGGTGATGAGGTAGTGCTGGTGGGCAGCATGGGCGCTGAATTTGTAGGAGCCAACGAACAGGCGCGTATCGCGGGCACCAGCGTCTATGAAGTCCTGTGCGGCATTAGCGACCGGGTTCCGCGGATGGTGGTGGCGTAGCCTTCGGTTCATCCGCAGCAGGCTTTTCCACGGCATCCAGGCCAAAGTGGACACCCGTATTGTCGGCGTCGCCCAGCATCACATCCTGCTCGGCGTGCGCGTAGCTCTTCTGCACATCCACATCCGGGATGGAAACGCCCAGGAAAGCAGCTTTGCTCTCCTTGTAAGTGGCGTCGCCTGCGTCGTTCAGTGTGAGCGTATAAGTGGTATTGCCCGGTAACGCTTCAAATACAAAGCTACCGTCACTCTGCACCATGGCGCGGCCATGGATCTGCGGATCGGCTTTGGTGGAAAGCGTGACCGTCCCCTTGTTCAGAGCATGACCGTCACTGTTCGCCGTCACCTTGCCGGAGAGGGTGTGCAGACTTTTCATAGGAACCACCATGTCCGCCATGCTTTCCTCTTCGCCTTGGCGGACCCTGAGTACCTTCGCCTCAGAAGGATGAAGCACGTTTCCCGAATACACCGCGATGCGTATGCCGGAACCGCTTCGGGTGGCATTGCGTGCAACCGTACCGCTGCCTAGGGCTCCCATGTCAACCCGAAGCGTGTACTGACCGTCGGTCAATCCCGTAATGCGATAGTTGCCCCGATCGTCGGTCACGGAGACGGGCTGGCCCATCTCCTCTGCGGCCTGCCGCTGCAGTGATGGGGACAGCGCAGCGTTCACCTCAAAGTTTGTTCCAACGCGCAGGGCCCACACATTCCATCCCACGGCAGGCGATCCATCGTCATACACCACGCGACCATTCAGAGCGGCGCCGCGCTGCAAACGCAGGTTCAGCGTCTGACTCTCTGCGTCACTCCCGATGCGCACCGTGGGCAACGCCGCAATCTGGGAACGTACCTCAGGGTCAGAGCTTTGAAAATCTTCCGGTGAAAACTGCGCGTACGGATCAACATACCCGGGCACAAGCGCATGCACGTAATAGGTTCCCGGCTTCAAATCCGTAGCACGATACGTGCCGTCCATCCCGGCATTGGTAGCATTCAGCATCGAGGCTACGGCATCCAGTTGGCGCGCGGCCTGTGCCTGCTGCTTCTTTTGTTCTTCGTTGGGCGGTGTGTACAGCTTGCCGTTCTTCTTTGCGGATTGCTGCCCTAGCTTCTGCATCTGCTGCAGAAAGTCCTCGCCAGCATGACTGGGTTCCACGGCCGTGATGAATACCCGCGCAAAACGCGCCGGACGCCCGGTATCTTCGCAGAAGACAGTACCGGAAAGGGTTGCGCCGGATGTTTGCTGCTGGGCTGCCATGGGCGCAGAGAGAAGCAGTATGAGTGCAGGTGCGAAGATTCGCATGGGAAGGTATCAGTAGCTCCGTCCCTGCACTCTACTTCAGCTTTGCGATTTTTCAAGAAAGAAATTACACGCCAAGTTCGCTGCGAATGGCGGATGCAATCGCTTCGGCATGATGCTTCATGGCCTCTTCTTCTTCGGCTTCAATCATCACGCGTGCCAGCGCCTCTGTGCCGCTGTAACGGATCACCACGCGCCCCGTATCGGCAAGTGCGTTTTCCGCATCGCGGATCTTTTCCGCAACAGACGGAATGCCCTCCAGCGGCTTCTTTTCGCGCACCTTTACATTCACGATGACCTGCGGAAAAGTCTTCAGGTCTTCCGTCAGTTTGGCTAACGAACTTCCACTGCGATGCACAATATCCAGCAGCAACAGCGCTGTCAGCAGACCGTCCCCCGTGGTGGATCTGCCTGTAAAGAGGATGTGACCGCTCTGTTCCCCGCCCAGCGATGCGCCGGTCTTCTTCATCTGCTCCAGCACATACTTATCGCCCACAGGCGCACGCAGCATGCGGATGCCGCTGCGCTTCAACGCCGCTTCCAATCCCATGTTGCTCATCGTCGTGGCAACAACGGTGTTGTCATGCAACAATCCACGCTCTTGCAAATCACGTGCCGCCAACAGCATTACCGCATCGCCATTGATCACGCGGCCGTTTTCGTCAGCAAACATGGCACGGTCTGCATCGCCATCAAACGTGATGCCGATGTCCGCCTTGTCTTCCAGCACATACTTCGCCACAACCTCGGGCTTGGTCGCGCCGCAGTCGACGTTAATGTTGCGACCATCAGGGCTGGCATTGCGAATGCGAACCTCGCCTCCAAGTCCGGCGAACAACTGCGCAGCAACGGAGGATGCCGCGCCATTCGCACAATCAACGACGAGACGCTTGCCATCCAGCGAGAGCCCTGGCACAGCCGCCAGCAGCGAACGCACATACTCCGCACGATCCGACTCTTCTACGGCTGGTGCAGCAGTGTGAATCGTGGAGTGGTTCGAGTTGGACTCCAACTGGCGAAAGATCTCTTCCTCAATAGCAAGCTCTGTTTCATCCGGGAGCTTGTAGCCATCCGGGCCGAAGACCTTAATGCCGTTGTCCTGCCAGGGATTGTGCGAAGCAGAGATGACTACACCCGCGGCAAAGCCATGCGCACGCGTGAGAAACGCCACGGCAGGCGTGGTGATAACACCCGCGGACTCCACCACGGCGCCACCATCGCGCAGTCCTTCGGTGATGGCTGCGGCTATCCATTCGCTGGACTCGCGCGTGTCCATGCCAAGAATGACCTTCGGCTGCACGCCTGGCGCAGCAATATGGTGCGCCAGTGCAACGCCAACGGCGTGGATGGTGCGAGGGTCGAGAGGGGCCTGTCCTGCAACGGCGCGAATGCCGTCTGTTCCGAAGAGCTTTCTCATTCGTATGTCATTCCTGCCGTATCTATTCTAGGCGCGGGATTTGCGAAAACCTGCCGAAAATCTTAAGGATTACGCCCGTTAACGATGGCGCGGACGGTTCCGTGCGCCACCTGAGCCGTAATCGTGTCGCCCTCGTGCACATTGGACGCATCACGAAGAAGCGTACCGTCTTCGCGATATACCAGCGCGTAACCGCGTTCCAGGATGGCCGTAGGCGAAAGTGCGTACAAACGCGCCTCTGCACGGTCCAACCGCTGCCGGGAGCGCTCTGCAAGCCCCGCCGCCGTGCGTTCCAGACGCTGCTGCAAATGCTGTTGTCGCGCCACCGCGAGCAACACGCGGCGATGGACGTCCTGCCGATGCAAACGATCCGATAGCTGCCGAAGCTGTGTGGAACGCGTTTGCAGAAGCCTCTGCGAAAGCGTCTCCAGCCGAAAACGCGCACTGTCTACTCGTTGATGACGCCGGTTAATGCTGTCACGCAAGCGCGCAAATGCGCCCTCCGCAGACGCACGCAGAAAACGCTGCCGCGCGTGCATCTGCTGGAAACGGACAGCCCGCAGCAGACGCGCTTCCAGGGACTGCACGCGCTCCTCAATGCGATGCTGCGCCGCAGTCACAATCTCCGCAGCGGCAGAAGGCGTGGGAGCGCGCAGATCGGCAACGAAATCGGCAATGGTGAAGTCGGTCTCGTGACCAATCGCAGACACCACGGGAATGTCGCTGCTGGCAATAGCACGCGCCAGTGCCTCGTCGTTGAATCCGCTCAGGTCTTCTGCAGAACCGCCACCGCGGGCAATGACGATCACATCCACGCGATGCGCTTCCGGTGCGTCATTGAAATACCGCAGACCGCGCATGACATCTGCAGCGCACGTCGGCCCCTGCACAGTCGCTGGAAACACTAACAGATTCAACCGTGCATGACGTCGCCGCACTACCGTGGCAATGTCGCGCAGCACCGCACCCTGCGTGCTGGTGATGACGCCTACGGTGCGTGGGAACGGCGGCAGCGGACGCCTGCGATCTTCATCAAACAGCCCTTCCGCACGCAGCTTCGCCTTCAACTGCTCAAAGGCAAGCTGCAAAGCGCCTGCGCCGCGCGGTTCCAGCGAATTGGCAATCAACTGCAACTGGCCGCGGCTTTCAAACACGCTGACACGCCCACGCGCCAGCACACTCAGACCGTCCGATGGCTTGAACTTCAGCAGCGCAGCTTCGCGGCGAAACAACACCACCGGCAACTGCGCATCGCCGTCTTTCAAGGTGAAATACAAATGACCCGAGGGCGCGGGGCGGCAGTTGGAGATTTCACCCTCCACCCACACATCCGCATATTCGCGCTCCACGCGAAAGCGCAATGCAGAAACCAGTTCCGCCACAGACCAAAACCTGCGTTCCGGAGTCTTCACCTCTTCCGGTTCGAGGAGTGTCTCCGGCTCATCGGTTTGGGCAACGACTTCTTCCTCAGGCTCGGCAAAGAGCAGTCCAAACTGCCCCAGCCGATCCGCCACCGGAGGCTTTGCCGCAGACGGCGATGGCGGCTCCTTTGACCTTCCGGCGCTGGAGCGTCGACGAATCAACTCTGCCAGTGTTGCCGGTGGTTTCTCGGGAGCCGCCATGCGGTGTTCCTTTTTACGGTGTAACTTAGCGTGCTGCGGGGCCGTTCAGCTTTTCGCTGGCCACTTCGGCAGCGGCGCTCTTTGGGTCCTTGTCCTTGATCTCCGCGTAAATCTTCTTCGCGTCAGCGGACTTGCCATCGGAGTCGTACATCTCTGCAAGCTGCAACTTCGCCAGACCAGCGGGGACCACATTCGAAGGCTTCGCGATGATGCGGTTGTACTCTGCCACAGCGTCGCTGGTGCGGCCCGTCTGGTGGTAAAGACCGGCCAGCGCCAATCCCGACAGGTTCGAGATGTCGCGGTTCCAGCTTCCAGCGGATTTCTTCAGCAGCTCCTCGGCGGTGCTGTTCTGGCCCGTCTGCAGCGCGGTCAGGCCTTCCAGATACAGCGCATTGCGTCCCGCATCGGTCATGCCGTAGGTGTCGGCAATCGCTTTGAATTCAACATTCGCGGCCTTCGCACGCTCATCCGTGGAGCCAAAGCTGCGCATGCTGGCGGGAACCGGGTTCTCCGCAGAACGGATCGGCGCCGCGTAAGTCTGCATGGCAGCGGAAAGCTGATCCGCAGCCACAGCCGAGCGGTGGTTGTACACCAGAATGCCCGCCACCACAGCAATGACAACAACCACCACAGCGATGGCCAGGTTCAGTGCAAGCTTGCGGTCATTGGCAATCCGGTCAAAGAATGCCGTGCTGCTGGAGTTGGTGTTTACAGCCAGCGGACCATGGTGAACGGGCAGCGGCGAGGTGCGGGTGCGGGTGGGTGTGTCCAAGAGTCTGAATCCTTTGGCATGCGGCGGCCCTCTCCGGAGCCGGAACGCGAATCGGTCGGCGCAACAGCACCAAAGGTAAGGTTAGCAGACTGCCCTACTCAACCTCAGACGGCTTCTTCCAGGAAAACCGGCGACCAAGGATGAACTTCACAATAAGGTGGTCCGTGGCTGCCGTAGCGCCGAGTCCCGCGCCAAAGTTGATCTCCCATTTCGGCGACACGTTCAGATCCGTCACCAGGAAGATCTGTTGCTGCTGATTGTGCAGAGTGTCGAATCGCCACAGGCGTCCGTAATCCGCGTAATATTCCGGTCCAATGCTGATTGCACGGTTCACGTCGTAGCTGACCTTTACTCCCGGCGCAAACCCCAGCCCCTGATTCACATCCGGTCCGTGCCATGTACGTTCCAGCGCCGGATTCACCGCGAAATACCAGCGGCCCACCGACTTATCGAGAATCGGTCGGATCTCCCATGTCCACGTATCCGGGGAGTAGACCGCGCGTTGATAACCAACTTCCGTGGACAGGCTGACACCGATAGGCCAATGCCAGCCATCCGGCACACGAACGCGCGGACGAATGTGGTCGCCCACCCACTGCAGGCCATGTCCGTCCTGCTCGCTGGTGAAGATGTAAAACCCCACCTCCGACCAGTCGTTCAGCCCCTGCGTAATCTCTATGGTTTCGTGCTGCTGATGGTTGGTGGGGTAAACGCCCTGCAACTCATACCGCTGGCCCTTTGCAGTGAAATTCGAGTGCAGTTCCACCATGGTGTTGCCACGAGGCACCGTGTCCGAGCCATAGACCTGGATCTCGTAATTCCCCTGGGCCATGACGTTATGCGCGGCACACAGTCCAGCCATCGCCATTGCCATCAGCAACCAGCCACGCACGTTCATCCGCCAGTGTGCTGTTCTCTCAGGCATAGCGAAACACCATCATGAAACCCATATCCATGTGGTTTTGCTGGTGACAATGCAGCAGCGAGAGGCCGGGATTGGACGCGGTAAATTCCACCGCTGTCTCTGCTCCGGCGGGCACCAGCACCGTGTCTTTCATGACACCGCGCGTTCGCTTCCCGCCAGCCAATTCCCTCAACTCAAATGTGTGACGATGCAGATGCATTGGGTGGTCGTCCATGCTCTTGTTCTGAAAGAACAGACGGTAGCGACGTCCCTGCACCAGCACAGGCATGTCGGTATCGGGATACGACTTGCCGTTGATCATCCAACGTTCCTGCGCGCCGTGCCCTTTGAAACGGCTCTCAAGAACGAGTGGTATCTCTTCTACTTCTGAGGAAGCCGCCGCGTCGGGGTCTGCGGCTCCGAACTGCGCATAATCCCACTCCAGCGACGCAGGTTGCAGCCACGCGGGTTTCTTCGAGCTTCCGGCATATTCAATGACCGCGCCCATGCCAGAAGCCTGAATGTGTTTGCGCACCTCGCCCAGCACCCACACGCCGGGATGATCCATCTCAACCCAGGCGGAAACACGCTCCGCAGGCGCAAGCCGGAGCATCGCAGCGGAAGAAGGCGTGGCGACCGGATTGCCGTCCAGCGCAATGACATGAAACGTATGCCCTGCCAGCGCGACCCAGTGAACCTCAGTGGGCGATGAGTTCAGGATGTGGAACAGAACACGCTGCCCCTGCTTTACGCGGATGGGTTCGCCATAGCCGAGCATCCGGCCGTTCACCGTGCTGATGTCATACGTGGGATTCATGGAACCGTCGTCGCCGCCGGTCAGATATCCGTTCCAGTCATGCAGCGCCAGGAAATGTTCCGCGTCATAGTTGCCCGGCTCATTCGCCGATTCCACGTAGAGGAATCCGTGCTGGCCGCTGTACTGTGCCTTCCTCAAATCGTTCCCGGCAAAGGTATGCGTGTGATACCAGCGAAACCCCGCCGGTTGCGGTGTCATCTGGAACTGCACCGTGGCGCCCGGCGCCACCATGGGCGTTCCCTCTTCCATAGCGCCGTCAATCGCAGGGGGAAGGTGCAGGCCGTGCCAATGCACAATCTCCTCAGACTTGGTGCGATTCACCATGCGAATCGTGCTGGCTCGCCCTTCGCGTAGGCGCAGCAGTGGCCCGGGAACCTGGCCGTTGTATCCCACGGTGCGCACAATATGCTTCGGCGAAGCCTCCACGGTGCAGGCATCAATGGTGACCGTGTAATCCGGTGTTTCCTGCGCATGGGAATCCAGCGCCCCCAGACACACAGCCGCACCCGTGGCCATCATGAATTCGCGCCGATTCCATCTGCGAGGTTGCGTCAAGAAGCTCCTTCAGATCAGACAGCGGTGAGGGAGCTGTTCTGGTTCTCTCGCTACGCTAACCCGCACCCCATCGGACGCTTCCAGTCCGAGAAGGCCCTTTTTTGCCAAATTCTTTGTTTCAGGCCGCCAGATGAATGAGATGTCATCTATATGTCATTTATCTCGGCAATCCGGGCCGCCACAGCTTGCCCATCGGGGTAGGAATCCTTAGTCTGGAAGGGAGCACCCGCTGCGAGAGGACCCCTGCTGATGTACGAGGATTTCACCGTCGAAGACAAGTGGACCGGAGAAAAGTTGCACTGCGTCTGGAAGGGCACGGTTGTCGCCATTGCCACGCGCCATGCGGACGCCACGGACATTCGCTTTGACGTCAGCGGACGCCCGGTATGGATTGCGATGCCGAACGTTGCCTGGGTGCAGATGAAGCGCGCCACTGGCTTCGTCATTACCGATTACGCCGCAGCGCAGGCTGCAGGCAAGTATCTGAAGACCATCATCCAGAACGGCTACGACAACGGCCGCGAGATGTACACCATGACGGTGGACGAAGTACTGACCAACGTGAAAGCTGTCGTCAACGAAGCCGGATCGACAGCAAAACTGCCTGCACTGCCGGTGATCGATGACAACATCAAGCCGGAAGAGTACGCCGGACATCTGCCCGCGGATGGCGGCGCTCTGTAAATCGCTTTCTGAATTCAGTGGATACGGAAGGAGCGCCTTGGCGCTCCTTCACTGTTTGCTATGCCTGTCATTCTGAGCGAAGCGAAGAATGACAGAGCAAACCTGGCAAACGGCCCAAGAGCGTATGCTGGTGGCGCATCCCCGGAGCTGCCCGCAATGAATCGTCGACACTTCGCCTTTGGCCTGCCTGCTACTGCCTTTGCCTTACGCTCATTTGCCATCCAGCCCGCGCTGTCGCTCCATCGCAAAGCCGCTTTCATCGGCACCACGGGCAAGGAAGCGCAGGGCATCTTTCAGACGTCGTTCGACGCGAAGACCGGCACCTTTGCACCACCGGATATGGCCGCAAAGCTTCCCGGCAACGACTCCATGACGCTGAACCCGCGCCAGCGCAATCGCCTTTACAGCACAACCGTGGTGAATGGCATTGCAGCCGTGCAGGGATTCGAAATCACCGGCAATGCAGAACAGCCTCTGCGCCCCATCAATCAGCAGACTGCCAAGGGCAGCATCCCAAACTTTGTTTCCATTGACCCCAGTGGACGCATGGCAATGGTGGCCGACTGGGGCAGCGGCGACGTGAGCACCTATCGCATTGATCGCAACGGCGAACTCTCGCCGTATGTTGAGCACATTGAATACGGCGCGGACCACCACGGACCACAGCCTGCGCAACCGCACAGCCGTAGCCACTCCATTCTGACCGCACCCGGTGGCCGCTTTGTGCTGGTGAACGACTTTGGGTGCGACCGCATTTACGTCTATGCATTCAACGCGGAGACAGCAAAGCTTACGCCGCACGATCCCCCGTTCTACACAGCAGCGCCCGGCTCTGCGCCGCGGCATCTTGTGTTTCATCCCAATGGCAAGTGGATTTACTGCAACAACGAACTCAGCAATACGGTGGACCTGCTGGATTGGGACGCGAAGCGCGGCACGTTGAAGTTCCGCGAAAGCGTGAGTACCCTTCCGCTAGACGCGCCGCCAAAATGCCGCACCGCAGACATGGCGCTGTCAGCGGACAGTCGCTTTCTTTACTGCAGCGTGCGCACGCTGGAAAGCTTCGTCACGTATGCGGTACAGCCGGACGGAACCCTGCGGCGCATCCAGTTCCTGCCGTCGCAAGGCGTGGAGAACCGCTGCATCACGCTGGACTCCACTGGACGCTGGCTGATTGCAGCGAACCAGCGAAGCAACGATGTGTCTGTCTTGCCGCGCGATCCCAAGACCGGCTTGCTGAGCGCGCAGGTGAGCAGCATCAAGCTGCCGGGTGCATGCTATGTTCTTTGGGCTTAGCAGGAATGCACTACCATCTCTCTCATGTTCGTACGCCAGATTGCGCTGCATGTAGTGCATGAAGACGGCACCACCTGTCCTGTCCCCCTGAAAGGACTGGATAGCTTCGCCATGCGCAACTTCACCAACGACGCGATATTTGACGACACGCTTCCGCTCGCTGATGGCCTGATGGAAGCAGGATTGCGCGTGCCACTGGATCTACTGCACGACCGCATGGAGGACTGGCTGCGCCGCAAGGGCTATCTTGGTAAGGACGAAAAACTGCGTGTGAGCGAAGTGTCTGAATGAGGCTTCGCTGAAAAGGAGTGAAGCGGGTGCAGACACGGCGTGAGTTTCTGGCGGGATCAGTAGCAGTGGGCGCAAGCATGATGTTGCGTGGCGCGGCAGCACAGGCAAAAGGACAGCGGTTGTTCATTGGCACCGCCAACACCGCGCGCGATGGCTCTGGTATTGCGCCCGGCATCTTCGCCGCACAGTTTGTCGATGGCAAACTTACCCAGCCGGAGTTGGTCGCAAAGATCGACAGTCCCGGATTTCTTGCCACTGCGAAGGGCATGCTTTTCGCGCAAGCTACAGCGCCCAATGCGGCAGGCAAGCGCGTCTCCGTGGCGGTGAGTTATCGCATCGGCAGCGGCCATGCTATCTCCGAGATCGGCCGTGCGTTTTCGCAGGATGGTGGCGGATGCCACATTGGCGTATCGAAAGATGCGCGTGCAGCTTTCATTGCGAACTACGGCCCCGGCAACGTTTCGTCGTTCCTGGTGGATGCGACCGGCAAGCTGAGCGAAGCAAGCTTCATCCAATTCCCTGCCAGCGAACATGGGCCAGACAAAGACCGACAGATGAGCGCGCATGCTCATTCCGCACTCACGTCGCCAGATGGTGATTTTGTTTTCGTGAATGACCTGGGCTGCGATCGCATCCACGTCTTCCGTCTCGATCACGCAACAGCAAAACTGCTGCCGCACAAGCCAGACCACTGGGAAGGCACGGCAGGCGCGGGTCCGCGCCATCTTGCGTTTCACCCCAATGGCAAGTGGATCTACAACATCAACGAAATGGGATCGAGCGTGGACCAGCTTTTGTGGAATCCAACGCACGGTGTGCTGACCACCAAGGGAACATGGAGCACGATTCCGAACGGCGCACCGGGCAAAGACCAGTCGCGCTCGTGCGAGATGTGTTTCTCGAAAGACTTCCGCTTCCTGTACGCATCCAACCGCATCCACGAAAGCTTCGCTGTCTTTGCGATTGATCCTGCAACCGGCAACTTGAAGTTGATCCAGGAACGCATGAACCCCGGCCACGAATCGCGCCACATGGCCATTGACGCCAGCGGCAAGTGGTTCCTGAGCGCCAACCAGTTCTCCGGCGACATTTCTGTCTTCCCTGTCGACACCGCGACAGGAAAACTGGGCGAGCGCACATCGCAGGTGCAGATTGCCGGGCCAAGCTGCCTGCTGTTTGCCTGAAAAAATCGCATCATAAGAAGCAGGAGAAGCAATGAGTCAGGAACGTGTTTTCATTGGCACCAGCAGCGGTGGCCGCGGCATTTATACAGCATCCTTCGATACGGAGCGCGGTCTGCTGACCGAACCGGAACGGGTTTCCGATGTGCCCAAGCCAAGCTGGCTGCGTTTTGCCGAAAATGGCAGCCTGCTGACCACATCACAGCCATCGGGTGATGGCGCTTTTGGTGAAGTCATCGCCTTTGCAGTAAACGCCGATGGCAAACTCACGCAGCAGAGCAGCGCCTCTACCGGCGGCCAGAACGCCGTAGCTTTCGACGAGCGGGATGGTGTCGTCGTCGCCGCGAATTACATCAGCGGATCGGCTGCATCGTTTCAGCTTTCGCTCGGCGGACTGCTGACACCGGAGACACTGGCGAATTTTGATGCCGCAGAACACGGCCCCGATCCGAAGCGCCAGGACCACAGCTACGCGCATGATGCCACGTTCTCGCCCTGCGGCAACTTCGTCTTCATCAACGACCTTGGCTGTGACCGCATCCGCATCCTGAAGGTGGATCGGCCCAGCGGCAAGCTGAGCGCACACGGCGCATGGCTTGCTACACCCGGCGATGGTCCGCGTCACGTTGCCGTCCATCCCAACGGCGTGTGGGTCTACAACATCAACGAAATAGGATGCACCATTGACCAGCTTGCATGGGATGCCACCGCGGGCACGCTGACGACACTGTCCACCGTGCGCACATTGCCGCCCGGTGTGTCGAAGGTGGACGTTCGTGCCTGCGAAATCGTCTTCGGCAAGGATCTGCGTTTCCTCTACGCCTCCAACCGCGTGCATGAAGACTTTGTGGTGTACGCCATTCACCCGGAAACCGGCGGACTGCTGGAAGTGCAGCGCATGGCCAACCCAGGCAAGGAATCGCGCCACATTGCCATTGATCCCACAGGTCGCTGGTTCCTGAGTGCCAACCAGTTCACCGAAGAAGTGCTGGTGTTCCCCATTGATGAAGCCACGGGATTCCTGCAACCGACAGTCTCCGGCGCAGCAGTGAAATCGCCAAGCTGCATCTTGTTCGGTTAATAATTCCGCCGTATAACCCGTCATTCTGAGCGAAGCGAAGGATCCCGGCGGCGCAGGCAGCAACGAAATAGTTGAAATTTCTCAAGAAAGAATCCCGAAGCATTCTCAGTGATTGAGAGTGCTTCGGGATTCTTCGCTTCGCTCAGAATGACAGCCGTGTAGCGATGCTGAACTCTACTCGTTGTAGTGCAGTAGCGAGTACACATCGACGTCCGGGAACTTCTGGCGCCCCTTCAGGAAGTCCAGCTCCACGGCAAACGCCACACCGGCAATCTCGCCGCCAAGCTGCTTCACCAGCTGCACCGTAGCCTGCATGGTGCCGCCAGTCGCCAACAGGTCGTCCACAATGACCACACGCTGGCCGGGCTGGATGGCATCTAGATGGATCTCCAGCGAATCCGAACCGTACTCCAGGTCATAGGTCACGCGAGCGGTGGGTGCGGGCAGCTTCTTCGGCTTACGAACGGGCACAAAGCCAGCATTCAAGCGATACGCCATCGCCGGTCCGAAGATGAAGCCGCGGGCCTCAATGCCCAGGACAAGGTCGATCTGCTTGTCGATGTAATACGCCGCAAAGGCGTCAATCATCTGCGCAAAGCCCGCTTTGTCCTTTAGCAGCGTGGTGATGTCGTAAAAGAGAATGCCGGGCTTGGGAAAGTCAGGGACCGTGCGGATGAGGTCCTTCAGAGGTTCGCAGTTGATGAGGTGGGACATGTGGTTATTGTAACGAGCCGGCAGGGATACATAGGCCGACATTCTCGCATCTCAGCCAAAAAGGAGTGTTGCCATGTCGACGGAAAAACACTATTTCGTGGAGAAGAATGAGGACGGCCAGTTTGCGGTACGAGCAAAGGGATCAGAACGTGCCAGCGCCCTTTTCGCCACACAGGAAGAGGCGATCACAAAAGTAAAAGAACTGAATCCTGCTGACCATCCGGATGTGGAGCGCGTTCGCCATACGCATGCTGGCGGCCCGGATAAATGGCGCAAGGCGTAGGTCAGGTACCTCCCCCTTGCTATGTATGGCAGACTGTCGTTCTCGCCGAACGGGAACCGATAAAAGACCTAAACCGCACCTTCAATATGGAACTCAGTGAGTGCGTCCGCTTCGCTGTCTTCCAGATTGTGAATACGGAGGCGGTCCACACGCGATCCACGGCTTCCGCGCTTCATCGCGGCCTCCAATTCCGCTATCTGCTCCGGTGAGCCCGCGGCGACCGCTTCCACATGGCCATGCGGGGAGTTCCGCACCCATCCTCGAAGGCCAATCTCCGCAGCTTCGCGCTGCACAAACCAGCGGAAGCCGACGCCCTGCACACGGCCCTCCACCTGGTAATGCCGCACGATCAAACCTTCTTCTCCACTCATCCCTTCGGCTCCCACAAGTGTTGCAGTATTGCGTTGGCTACCGTCTCGGGCTGTTCCCGCTGCGGGAAATGCCCCACGCCCTCCAGCAGCAGTCGGCGATAGCCGTTGGTGAAGTGCCTGCCTGCGCCATCCGTCGTTTCGGGCAACACGCAGTAATCCTCCATGCCGTGAATCAGCAGCGTTGGCACATCCAGCGTCACCGTTGCATCGTAGCGTGCTTGCTGCACAGCATATTGCGGATCCGCTTCGGCATGGCCCCAACGCACGCGGTAGTAGTGCAATGCAACGTCGACAAAATCCTTGTTCGTCCAGCATTGCGCGGCAGCGGCCAGTTCCTGCTCTGAGAACCAATCCGCCGGTCCCCACGTCTGCCACTGACGTTTGCAGAAGGCCAGCGGATCGGCGCGGAACGCGGCCTCGCCGGGTTTCGTGCACAGGAACCACTGATACCAGTAAGCCTGCGACTGCGACAGCTTGGGAGCTTTCAGTGAGCCGGGTTGAAACGCTACCGCCAACGTAACCATGCGATTCAACCGCTTCGGATGCAGCGCTGCAAGCGTATAGCCAACGCGCGCGCCCCAATCGTGACCGACGAAATCAAACGTCTTCCACTTCAGCGCATCCGCCAACTCAAGGACATCCTGTGCAAGTGCAACGGCCTGCCCTGTACGCCGCGGTTTGCGGCCAATGAATGGCGAACGGAACTCCGTGGGGCCGTAGCCGCGCAGATACGGCACCACAGTGCGATACCCCGCGCCATGTAATGCGGGCAACAGCTTGTCAAAGGTTCGCGGCGAATCTGGCCAGCCATGCACCAGCATCAGCGGCCTGCCATTCTTCGGACCACCCTCTTCAAACACCAGCTTCAGGGTGGAGGTCTTCACTTCGTGAACGCGCATGTCTTTAGGATGCACCCGCCGCGCTGTTCGCGGCACGTAACTCATGCGGAAATTAGGTGGTGTGATCCAGAATGATCTTCCATCCCTGCGCAGTTTTCTCCAACACCAGTGAGAACGTGCCAGACGCATTACCGCCCTTGTTCTTCACGCGTTCCAGCGAGTACCTGCCTGTCGCCATGGCAAAACGATCATCCAGAATGTGCGGTTCCAGGTCGCTGAAAGTCAGCGTGCCCATGCTGGCGCGGTCAGGGTAATTCTTTTTATACGTGGCCTCCACATCTTCAAAACCGTGGGCCACGCCGTTGCTGATCACGATGAGTTCTTTCGACTTCTCATAACTGCTGAGGAACGCATCCATATCACTCGCATTCCACGCGCGTTCCTGCGAAAGCAACACCTTCACCACATCCAGTTCCGCCTGCGGGAGCACCTTCATCTGCTCGCCTTCGGGACGCTGCGCCATGGCACACAGCGGCGCGCTTGCCACTGCGATTACAAAAACCACACTGCGGACGATGCGAAGCATTGCCGGAAGCCTCCGTTGCAGATTGGCCGTTCTTTTACCGCGAGGAACTTCTACAATCATCACATGGGCAGCGGGAACGAACTCGCGTCGGCAACACGCACAGTCCATGCGACCTGTTCGCTGGACTGTCCGGACAGTTGCGGCATCATCGCCACGATTGACAACGCCACGGAACGCGTCGTCCGCATCACCGGTGATCCGCAACATCCTGTGACACGTGGTTTTCTCTGTGGCAAGGTTGCGCGATATCTCGACCGCGTGTACGCACCCGATCGTCTGCTGCATCCCATGAAGCGCAAAGCGGATGTGCCAAAAGGCCCACTGAAACATGGCGAGGAGTTTGCCGCATTCGAGCGCATCTCGTGGGACGAGGCGCTGGATACCATTGCACAACGCCTGCAAGCCATCAGCGACGAGCATGGCCCGGAGTCAGTGCTTCCCTACAGCTACGCAGGCACCATCGGACAGCTTGGCTATGGCTCTATGGATCGCCGCTTCTTTCATCGGCTGGGTGCGTCGCAGCTTGACCGCACCATCTGCGCCAGCGCTGGATCAGCGGCGCTGAATGCGGTGTACGGCGTGCGCATTGGGCCAGAGCCGCAGAGCTTTGTAAACGCAAAACTCATCCTTGCGTGGGGTGCGAACCTGCACGGCAACAGCATCCATCTGTGGCCCTTTGTGGAAGAGGCGCGACGCAACGGCGCACGCCTTGTCGTGATTGATCCATATCAAACAAAGACCGCAAGGCTTGCGGATGAACACATTGCACTCACACCGGGCACAGACACCGCGCTGGCCATGAGCATGATGCATGTGATTCTGCGCGACGGCCTGGAAGAACGCGACTACATCGCCGCATGCACGCATGGCTTTGAAGAGCTGCGCGAACGCGTGATGACTGCGGAATATGCGCCGGAAAATGTAGCGAAAATCTGCGGCATCGACGCGGAAACCATCGTCACGCTGGCGCGCCGCTACGCTACGACGAAGCCTGCGGTCATCCGCATGAACTACGGCATTCAACGCACCGACAATGGCGGCACAGCCGCGCGCGCCGTGGGGATGCTGCCGTTGCTGACAGGTGCATGGAAGCATCATGGAGGTGGCGTGATGCTGTCTTCGTCGAATGCGTTCAGCTTTAATTCCGCGAAGCTGCAGATGCCGGAGTTAATGCTCGCGAGTCCGCTGCACCGCGAAGCGCGCATGGTGAACATGAGCCAACTTGGCCACGCGCTCACTGAGCTGGATGTACCGCGTGTGCATGCGCTGTTCGTCTACAACTCGAATCCCGGAGCCGTGGCACCCAATCAGAATGTGGTATTGAGCGGCATGCGTCGCGACGATCTCTTTACCGTGGTGCACGACTGTTTCCTCACAGACACCACGGACTACGCAGACATCGTTCTGCCATCGCCCTCATTCCTGGAACAGGATGACGTCCAAGGAGCATACGGCCATTACGTTGCGCAGTTATCTCTGCGCGCCATGCAGCCGCAGGGTGAAGCACGCAGCAATGTGTGGCTGTTCGGCCAGCTTGCACAGCGCATGGGATTCGATGAGTCATGCTTCCACGACACCGAACACGATCTCATCCGGCAAGCATTGGATACGCAACACCCGTGGCACGAAGGCATCACGATGGAAGCGCTACAGGCACACGGCAACATGATGCCGCTGAAGCTGCCGCGCAATGAACGCTGCGAATTCATGCCCTTCAGCGATGCTTCATGGTTCAGAACACCGAGCGGCAAAGGCGAGTTCTACTCCGAATCGCTTAAGGAACAGGGGCTCGACCCATTGCCGGCATACGTCGTCGCACCCGAGCGCAGAGACAGTACACAACCGCTGCGCATGCTGGCGCGCAAAGCGGACAACTGGATGAACTCCACCTTTGCGAACATGCCGAAACATCGCGACATGGAAGACGCGCGCATCGGCTTGAACATTGTGGAGATGCATCCGGATGATGCTGCGGCACGCGATCTGCACGAAGGCGATGAAGTGGAAGTAGCCAATGAACGCGGCTCCATTCACCTGCGCGTTGCCTTCACAGGTCGCGTCGTCAAAGGCACAGTTGCCACATCGCTTGGCTGGAACAAGCTGTCGCACGATGGTAACGGCGTCAACGTGCTCACCAGCGAACGCGTTACCGACATTGGCGGCGGAGCCACGTTTTACGCAGTCAATGTGCAGGTTTCACGTGCTATAGACACACCTTCCACGGAGGAGATGGTTGCAACCCATGCCTGAGCAAACCCTGCTGCCCGATCTTGCCACCATCCGTGAAGCATCGCGCCACGTGTACGACGTGTTGACACCCACGCCGCAGATTCGCTGGCCGCAGCTTGAATCGGCTGCCGGGACACAGGTGTGGGTGAAGCATGAGAACCATCTGCCTGTGGGCGCATTCAAAGTGCGCGGCGGCTTGGTATACATGGAATCGCTGCGACGCCGCGAACCTTCAGTCAACACAGTGATCTCCGCAACACGCGGCAATCATGGCCAGTCCATCGCCATTGCCGCACGCAAACATGGTCTGCGCGCCGTCATTGTTGTGCCTCATGGCAACAGCGTGGAGAAAAACGCAGCCATGCGTTCTCAAGGCGCGGAACTGATTGAACATGGCGATGACTATCAGGCTGCGATGGACCATGCGGTTGCACTTGCCAACGAGCACGGTTGGCACATGGTTTCCGGCGTGCATCGGGATCTGATCACCGGCGTTGCAACACTGCATCTGGAGCTGCTGGAAACGCAACCGGAGATTGCCACACTCTATGTTCCTGTGGGCATGGGCTCCAGTATCTGCGGTGCTATTGCCGTGCGTGATGGACTTGGCCTGGCGACAGAAATCGTAGGGGTCACCTCCACGGAGGCACGTGCAACGGTGCTGAGCGTGACCGCAGGACACGTCGTGGAGGCACCCGTAACGGCGAAGATTGCCGACGGTGTGACCTGCCGCAAGCCCAATGCAGAAGCCGTGGAAGCGATGCGCAAAGGCGTGGCACGTTTTGTAGAAGTGCCGGAAGCAAAAGTAGCGGAAGCCATGCGACTGTACTTCGCTGCAACGCATAACGCTGCAGAAGGCGCTGGTGCGCTGGGACTTGCCGCACTACTGATGGATACCGCACGCAGACCCGGCCCCGCCGCAGTGATTCTCAGCGGCGGCAATGTGGACACAACACTCTACGCACAGGTTCTGAATCACGCGGTGTAATCGCCATGCGTTTTCTCACGCTCTTCCCGGTGCTGCTGCTCGCACTGCCCTCACTGGCGCAGGAAGCGCCGGTGGAGACACTGCATGTGACATCGCGTCTGGTGGAAGTCTCCGCAGTCGTTACGGACAAAACCGGCGAACCGCGCCCTGGCCTCACCAAAGACGACTTCCTACTGAAGCAGGATGGCAAAGAGCAGCCGATTCAGTACTTCTCACAGGGTGATGACCTGCCGCTGACCTTCATTGTGATGATTGACACCAGCGGCAGCCAGCGGACTTTCATTGACGATGAGCAACGCGCCTGCGATGTCTTCTTCGAGACGGTGCTGGGACGTCCTCAGGACCGCGCTGCACTGATTGAGGTAAACGCCAACGTCCTGGCCCACAGCGATCTGACGAACGATCCCGGCAAACTGCACCTGGCACTGTATGGGCTGCACTACGACCAGAGGGTAGCCAACGCCACTCGCCTGAATGATGCGATCTACACACTCAGCAAGAACGTGCTTTCAAAGATTCGTGGGCGCAAAGCCATCATCCTAATTAGCGACGGTGGCGACAACGGCAGCATTACAAAACGCGACGATGCAATTGCCGAAGCGCAGCGCGACAATGTCCCCATCTACGCTGTTTCCTATAGCGCATGGAGCGGCCTTCCGCAGTCCGCCTTCGCCAACTCCCCTGGACGTTCAGGCGGCGATCCGGGGCTTGAGAATCTGCAGGCATGGTCCTCTGCCTCCGGTGGCCATGTGTATCAGGTTAGCGCCGGGAGAACACTCAAACATATCTTTGAGGAGATCGCCCAGGAACTGCGCACACAATACGAAATCGGCTATAACCTGCCCGCAGACACCAAGCCCAGGCAATTCCACAAGCTGGAACTGAAAACCAAAGATAAGTCACTGCGAGTACAGGCGCGCAACGGCTTCTTCACGAATCCCTGAACGGCGATCCGAACACTCCAGTACCATTAGTTCAGCCGCCATGCCACGTACCATTTCCGCTACGCCCGATCTGAAGAGCTTCCTCGCACTTGTGAAGAAGAAGCACACGCTCATCCCTGTCTATCGCACGGTGACTGCCGATCTGGAGACGCCGGTGAGCGCCTTCCTGCGCATTGCCGCAGAAGAGCCAGAAGCATTTTTGCTGGAGTCAGTTGAAGGCGGCGAGCGTATTGGCCGCTACACCTTCATCGGCATCCGACCGTATCGCAAGCTGGAATCGCGTGGCCGCTCCATCACCGCAATCGACGGCAAGAAGACACGCCAGTACGAAGGCGACATCTTCCACGAGCTGAAGTCCGCGCTAAGCGAACACAAACCCGCGAAGCTACCGGGGCTGCCGCCGTTTACGGCAGGCGCCGTAGGTTTCTTTGCGTATGACGTGGTGCGGCAGATTGAGCGCCTTCCAGAAACCGCGAAGGACGAACTCGGCGTGCCCGACGCATGCCTGATGTTCTTTGACGAAGTGCTTGCCTTCGATCATGTGAAGAAGGAAATCTTTCTCATCCTCACAGCCGATCTGAAGCGCGAGCCGGATGCGGAAAAGGCCTATGCCAAGGCAGTTCGCCGCCTGGATCGCCTGGAGAAGCAGCTTGCAGGGCCCCTGCCAGCAACGAAAAAGCACAAGCCGCTGGGTCCGCTACAACTGACGCCGCGCACTGCCAAGCGCGATTACATGAAGGCTGTCGCCAAGGTGAAGGATTATGTAGCTGCAGGCGACATCTTCCAGTGCGTGCTGTCGCAGCGTTTCGACTGCCAGCCCGGCGTCGATCCGTTTGAAATTTATCGTTCGCTGCGCATCGTGAACCCATCGCCGTACATGTATTTCCTGCGCTTCCCCATGAAGAAGCCCGGCGCAAGGACGGAAACACCAGCGCACATTGTGGGTTCGTCGCCGGAGTTGCTTGTTCGCGTGCACGGCGGACAGATTGAATATCATCCCATTGCCGGAACGCGTCCGCGCGGCGATGACGAAGCCAGCGATCGTCGTTTAGAAGAAGACCTATTGCGGGACGTAAAAGAAACTGCCGAACACGTCATGCTGGTCGATCTGGGCCGCAACGATCTTGGTCGCGTCAGCCAGTTCGGTTCCGTTGAAGTGAAGAAGCTGATGTTCATTGAGCGCTACTCGCACGTGATGCATCTTGTGAGTGCGCTTGAGGGCAAGTTGCGCCCTGATCTCGCACCGATTGATGCGTTCAAGTCGTGCTTCCCTGCGGGCACGCTCAGCGGAGCACCGAAGATTCGCGCCATGGAGATCATTGAAGAACTGGAGCCTACGCGCCGCGGCGTCTACGGTGGCAGCATCTTCTATGCCGACTTCAGCGGCAACCTGGATAGCTGCATCGCCATCCGCACGCTCTTTATGCACGGCAAAGACGGCTACGTTCAGTCCGGCGGCGGCGTGGTCGCCGACTCCGTTCCACAGACCGAGTACGAAGAGACCGTGAATAAATCAAAGGCAGTGGTGCGCGCGATTGAACGTGCGCGTTCACGTTAGTAGACGGTGTCGCGGTTGCTGATGATCTGCTTTCCGCCGCCTTCGGCAACGATGTAAGTTCTGCCCGGCAAAGCCGGCAGCTTACCCGGCTCTGTCCACACAAAGACACGCTGTACACCTGTCCAACGCAGGCGCATGGATGCATCGGTCTCAAAGATATCCGGCGCATCCGTGAAAAACGATCCGTACCAGAGGTTCGAGGATCGTCCATGCCAGATATGGATGTTGTCGCGACGCAGATAGAAACCGAGCGTCGATCCTGACTCATATTCGCCGTTGATCACGATCAGGTCATCCGGGCGAAGATCAGGCTGAATGGTTCGTGCCAACCGTTCGCTGCTGAGCACCGGAGCGAAAGTCTGCAATCCCTTATGCGCGGCGACAAGAAACATTGCCGTGGCAACGCCAAGAACAATGTTGGCGTGATGCGGACGATAGTTCTTTCGCAGCCACCACGCGGCCAGCGTCCCACCGAAAAGCGCAACAGCAGTCAATATCAACGGATCGCGGAATGCTCCCATCGCAGTTGCATTCAGATCGAGAAAGTGACCGAAGGACAACGCATACTCACCAGGGTTTTGCTGCAGCATGGTGGCCAGATCAAAGGTTGGTGGCGGCACCTTCGCATGAATCAAAAAGAACACACACACCACAGAAGCAAGGCTGCCCAGCACCAGCAAGACAGTGGCAATGCGTTGCCCGCTTTGGCCCAGCGTTGCCGGAATCACTTCGCCCTCTGCTTCCGTGGCTTCGCGATCGAGCCAGCGGCCGATCAGCATCGCAAAGAACGGCAGCGATGGCAGAACGTAATACTCCTGCCGCGTGGAGAACGAGAAGAACACAAGCGGCAACAGCGCCGCAATGGTCAGCAGCAGCAGCGTTTTCTGCTCACTATCCAGTGACAGCGCGGTGCTGCGCGAACGGAAGGCACGCCACGGCGCAGCGCCCACTGCCTTAAACAGGAACGCACTCCACGGCATCATCCACACCAGCACCAAGCCCCAGAACAGCAGCAGCGGCACGGTGTCATAGTCACGCGGCACGCGAAGGTTCAGGTAGCGCAGCAGGTGTTCGTTCATGAAGTAGAACCACGTCCACCCATGCACGTTGCCGTAGGAAGGCTCGCCTACCTGCCAGCCCTTCCAGAACAACGGAAAGATGTGGCCGGGATGTGTCAGCCCTGCGGGATGCCCTTCCGTGGGATTCGCACGGCCAGCAGCGATATGCCACGGAGCACCCACCAGCAGGAACATCACCAGAGCCGAGATGGGATGAAGCTTCCACACGCGCCGCAGTGTTCCCATGAAGCCACGCGTCAGCAACAGATACAGCACGATGGTGCCGATGGGGAAGACGAGGCCGATCAATCCCTTGGTAAGGATATTCAGCGCACATGCCGCACCGAATCCGAGAGCCGGCAGACGCCACGGCTGTTCGCCCTGCTGCTCCGTGATCCAGAAGCAATACAGCGAAGCCGTAAGCCAAAGGCACACGATGGCATCCGGGATGAGGATGCGCGTGAAGATGAAGATGCCGAAACACAGCAGCAACAACATTGCCGCATAGATACCCGCGCGCGTGCTGCGAAAGGCGCGGCGCGCAAAGCTTTCCGTCAACAGAAAAAGCGCCAGCGCAAACAGTGCCAGCGGCAACCGCGCTGCGGCTGTTGCCGCACCAAATACCTTCATGCTGGCCGCCATGGACCAGTACAGAACAGGTGCTTTTTCCAGGTAGCGGATGCCGTTCGCGTAGAGCGTAACGGGGTCGCCGCGCTGAATCATCTCGCGCGCCACTTCTGCATGGACGGAATCGGCATCGTCCAGCAGTGGCGGAACAATCAGCGTGAAGGTGGCATAGAAAAACAGCCACAGCAGCACGAGGAATTTGCGGTTGCGAGCAGGGGTGAGCTCATATGCCATGCCCCTTCAGCCTATCGTGAACACATTAATATCCGCGCGGATACATGCGCGAAATGCGGTCGTGCCATCCGAGATTTTCTTCATCCATGCAGGCCCACAGCAGTCCCAGCCCTAGCGGCATACCCGCCAGCAGCAGTGCAAAGATGCGATGCAGCATGGCCTTGCGCGTGGGATTTTCATCATTGAAGGTGCATAGCCCGATGCGCGCATAACGCATACCCGGTGTGGTGCCACTGAGGGAGAAGAACAGCGTCTGGTAGCCAATGGCAAAGGCAAACAACGTCACCACAGACGCCAGGACCGCAGGCAGCCCCGTGGGCAGAACCGGCGAAGCATAGGCCGCCACCGTTACCGCCATCAGGAATCCAGTGACCACACAGCATGCGTCCACCAGGAACGCCATCATACGTTGGCTACCCGGAGCCACATACAGCGGCATCGCAAACGAGATCTGCGCATCCGGCGACTCTGCCATCCGAACCGGCGCGTCCACATCCAGACGGATGGTGTGCCACTCCGGCAGAACGCTTTCCACCATAGGCTCTGTGGAAACAGCGCTGGCTTCCACTTCAAAGATACGAAGCTGTGCACGCTCCGGCGCGGCATCTGCTTCGTCACGCAGAGGACCCTCCGCCAAGCGCGGACGAGCTTTGCGTGCGGCCACAAGCTGGCGCGGAAATTCAATCAGGTTCGTCGGCAGCGCCACGGCTGAGTCCAGTGGCCCAGTGGCCAGTCCCAGACGCTCTGCCAGCGTTGCTGGCTTTTCCTGAATCTCATTGACCGCAGCCGTGAACACCTGCGCGAAGTCAGGACGAGCTGGAGGTGCAGGGGCAACAGCCTCCACCACGGCAGGCGCGGCTGGCTCTGCCGCCTGCACGGTCAAAATCGGCGGCTCTGCGACGCTCACAGGCTCCTTAGCCATGACAATCCTGGCTTCGGTGACGGCCTCAGAGATTCCCAATGGCGATTCCGTCTCCACCGGCGCCGCAAAGGTAATGACTTCGGCAGGTCCGTGAGCTTCCGGCTGCGGCGCAACCGGTTCGTTCCACTGCTCAATCTCTTCCAGAAGCTGCATCTGCGCGGCCGCAATGGCCTCTGCATTGCGACGGGCGACCTCGGCGGCTGCCTCAGCCTGCCGGATGGCGGCTTCCGCCTCCTGCTTCAAAAAATCGCTATAGGAAACGGAACGGGCAAAGCGAGCCGCCACGGAATCCGCAACGCGATGGCGCGGTGCGGGCGTCTCCATAGGCAGCATGGACTGTGTCTCCGCGGTCCGACCGCGACGCTGGCGGTGCTCGGCCAGGCGGTTGGCAATCTCACGCTTGAGGGCGCGTGCTTCCTCTTCAGAAACGGTGCCAGCGGGTAGCGGCTGCAGGGGGAGAGGGCTCGCGGTGCTCAAGGCGTCTCACTTTCGTAGAATAGAAACTTCAGTGAGCAGCAACGCCATTTTCCGGAAGAACGTCACGCGAACATCCAGCACGCGCTCCGGGGTGTTGCCGCCTGGCATCGCATCCGTGCGCGAAGCCTGTATTTGCTGGTGTATCACTTTGGCGGCGGCGTTTGGAGTGTCTGCGACGGCACAGCAGGTAACTGCCAAGGAACCCCCTGCCGATACATCCCCTGCCGCAACGCCGCAACCGCGCGATCTACCGCAGGATCCGGGCACGGAACGGTTTCCCACAGCCATTCCTGTGCCGGAGCCTTCGGCAAAAAAGATCATCATCGATAGCGACCGCCAGAGCCGCAATGGCAACATGCTGCTGCTGGACGGCAATGTCGTCGTCACTTACGGCGACTATCGACTGGAAGCCGACCACATCCGCTATGACCAGACCACTGGCGACGCGGAGGCCGAAGGCCATGTACACATCGTCGCGGACGGCGGCAAAGAAACCATGCAGGCCACCCGCGCGCTGTTGAACATCCATACGGAAAACGGCCGCATGTACAACGTGTCCGGCTCTATTGGCGTGAAGCTGTCGACACGCGGCACCACGTACACCACGGAAAATCCGTTCCTGTTCACCGGTCGCGAAGTGATCCGCACCGGACCGCAGCAGATGGAGATTATCGACGGCACTGTCACCAGTTGCCAGTTGCCGCACCCCGATTGGCAGTTGGCCGCGGGACACTTTCTGGTTCAGGACGGCAAGGCACGCGCAAAGAACACGATCTTCCGGCTGTACAACATCCCGGTGTTCTTTCTGCCCTACGCCACGCACCCCACCGACAGCGAAGAACGCCAAAGCGGCTTCATGATTCCAATCGCTGGCAATTCGACCACGAAAGGAATCGTGATCGGTGAACAGTTCTACATGACGCTGGGTCGTTCCGCCGATCTGACCGTAGGTGCGGAATACTTCTCGCGGCGCGGTTGGGAGCAGTCCGCCAGCTTCCGTATGCAGGGCCGCAACAACGATTTCCTTCGCGCGCGGTACTCCGGACTGCTGGATCGTGGCTTCTACCAGGCAACGACCACCACCACGAATGGCCAAACGACCACGGCGAACACCTACGTCAATCAGGGTGGTGAAGATGTCGCGTTCTCGGGGCGCAAGGACTTTTCACTCCACACGCGCGCCGCTGCAGACGCTGAATATCTGAGCAGCTACATCTACCGCGAGGCCTTTACCGACAACTTCAATCAGGCCGTGTCATCCGACATCAAGTCCTATCTGTACGGCACGACTGCTCGCAACGGCTATGTCGCGGCATTAGAGATGGAGCGCTATCAGGGCCTGAAGATTGTCAGCACCGGCGAACAGATCCGTATCTTCCACGCACCTGTACTCGATCTGGATTCGCTGGAGCGTCGCATCGGCACCACGCCGTTTATATGGAGTTCCACGCTGCAATATGCGGGCCTGAAACGGACGCAAGGAACACCTTCCGCACAGACAGGCTTTGCATCGGATCTGGTGAGTCGCTATGACGTTCATCCGCAGCTTTCCATGCCCTTTGGCTTTGCCGGGTTCCGCTTCCGCCCCTCGGTAGGTTTGCACGATACGTACTATTCGCACTCGCGAGCGGCGACAGCCCTGCCCGGCCCGGTGCCAACCGAACGCGCCCCCGGCTTGAATCGCTTCGTGACAGAAGCGGGCATGGAGATGCGTTTCCCGGTTCTGGAGCGCACCTTCGACACGGGCGCCTTCCGCAAAATATTGGGCCGTGAAGCGCGTCACACCATTGAACCTGAGATGAACTACCGCTACGCCAGCGGTGTTAGCGACTTTGCCCGCACGCTGCGCTTCGATGACACTGACGTTGTCGCGAACCGCAACGAACTGGAGTACGGATTTACGCAGCGCCTGTTCCTGCGCCCCACCAAGACACGTGCCTGCTACGCCAACGAAGACCCCGCAGAAACGAATTCGTCCTGCGGCGGCACACGCGAAACGATTCGCTGGAAGCTGGTGCAGCGCCATTACTTCGATGACACGTTTGGCGGATACCTGACTCCTACGAATCCCGACGGTGTGCTGGTGCTGAATCGCCGCAACGTTCTGGATAGCACGCTCGACCTCAGCGGCATCGCGTTCCTTACGGACTTTCGCAGCGCCTCGCCCCTTGTGAGCGAGATGAAACTCAGCGCCACCGACCACATCGACATGGAGTGGGACATGGCCTATGACCTGCACGCAGGACGCATGCGTCAGAGCAACGTCTTCGTCGACTACCATCAGGGCAACTTCTTTGGCGGATTCAGCCATGCGCGTCTCTATGCGCCAGGACGTTTCACCACCGATACTGGGAGCGGCAGCACAGCCACATCCCTGATCAGCGACTTTAGCCAGCTCCGCGTGCTGCTGGGTTATGGAACTCCTTCCAAACCCGGTCTCAGCATCGCTGCCAATGCGGGCATCGATCTGAAGCTGTCGCAGGTGCAGTACGCCGCATCGCAGGTTTCCTATAACTGGAACTGCTGCGGCATCTCCGGTGAATACCGCAAATACGAACTGGGCAGCGTGCGTAACGAAAACGCCTATCGCTTCAACTTCACGCTGGCCAACATTGGCACCGCGGGCAATCTGCGCCGTGCGGAGCGGTTGTTCTAACGCATCGTGTAGCGTGAACACATGCAACATGCAGGTGTCTCACTCTCTCTTGAAGGCCGCGTCGCTCTCATCACCGGCGGCTCGCGCGGTATTGGTGCGGCGGCTGTTCGCCTGTTTCGCAAGGCCGGCGCGAAGGTTGCGTTTTCCTACCGTGCGGCAGAAGCGCAGGCTCTCGCGCTACAGGATGAGTGCGGCGGCCCGGAATGGTGCGTGGCCATCCGTCAGGAGCTTGCCACCGCGGCAGATGGCGATGCTCTGGTAAAAGCTGCCATAAAGCACTTCGGTGGATTACATATTCTCGTTGCCAATCATGGCATCTGGCCGCCGCACGACGCGCCCATCGGTAGCATGACCGACGCACAATGGAACGGCACGATCGGCATCAACCTGGACAGCGTCTTCGGACTCATCCGCGCATCGGTGGCACAGATGCAATCGCAACAGCCCATCGATGGCGTGCGCGGCCACATCATCCTTGTCAGCTCCACCGCAGGACAACGCGGCGAAGCCTTCCATGCCGACTACGCCGCCACCAAGGGCGCCCTCATCAGCATGACCAAGGGGCTTTCGACAGAACTCGCCCCGCAAAGCATCCGCGTGAACTGCGTTGCGCCAGGTTGGGTGCATACCGAGATGACGGAAAGTACTCTCACCGATCCAATCGCGTCTAAGAAGGTGTTCAGCGCCATTCCGCTGGGCCGTGTCGCCACACCGGAAGAAATCGCTGGGCCCATCCTGTTTCTCTGCACACCGCTTGCAGGATTTGTGGCAGGCGAGATCTTCAACGTGAATGGCGGCGCGGTGCTGGTTGGATAAAAGATCTATGGAGAGTTCGATGGAAAAGCGTGTTCGCAACGGAATAACAACGATCGCTGCGTTCTGCTTTCTCATGCCGTTCGTTGCGCGCGCGCAGGAACGCACGCTGACCCTGCCACCCAAACAGGAAAACAAGCGCGAAGAGCAGATCATTGTCACGCAGCCCAAACCGGGTGAAGAGATTGATCAGGCCAAGGCACGTGCTGCGCTGAACACCATGTACACAGCGCTGGGCGGGCAGAAGTGGCTGAACCGCGGCGATTACGTTCTGCGAGGCCGCACCTCATCGTTCTACAAAAACGAACCTACCGGCGTGGGCGAATACGTTCAGTTTCACCATGCGCTACCCAACAACCAGTGGGAAGACCGCATTGAACTGACGAAGAAGCGCGACGTCGTTCAGATATGGACCACCACCGAAGGCGTGGAAGTGACCTATCGCGGCCGTAAGCCGCTGCCCAAGGAAGATCAGGAAGCCTACTTCCGTCGCATTCATTACTCCATCGATTCCATTGCAAATACATGGCTCACCGATCCGCAGACACTGCTCGTCTATGGTGGTCATAAAGTCGTGGCGCGACGCGAGGTGGAAGAGGTCACACTCATCGACAAGCACAACGACTCTGTCACCGTAGACATTGAGTTGAGCAATCACTACCCGCTGCGCCGTGTGTTCCAGTTCCGCAACGAGAAATACAGCGACTTTGACGAGGACGTGGAAGAGTACAGCGACTGGCATGACGTCGATGGCATTCCTACTCCCTACGTCACCACGCGCTATTTCAACGGCGACATGGTGGCGCAGCGCTTCGTGGAAGAAATTCATTACAAGCCCGTCGATCCGGCTCTCTTCGCGCCTAACGCACCTCTCGGCAAGCACAAGGACTAACAGCCGCATCCAACAGTAAATGAAGAAAGCATCACGTCTGTGTATCGCCGCCTTCCTGCTTCTGTCGTGTGGCTGTTCTTCGCCATATCGAGGGAAGGGGCTGGTCCCTGCCGCTCAGCCACAACAGGACGCGCAGCCATCCACCTGCACAGCGCTCGATATCGCTCTGAGCTTTGATACTGCCGACGGCGAGTTCAACGGCATGTCTCACTCCGGCGCCTATCTTGTGTTGACCAACATAGGGCTGCGAACCTGCACGGTGCCGCGCCGTCCGCAAATCACCTGGTTGGACATCACCAACGCACCCCTCAAAGCCCAACCCGACACCCCAAAGGGGATGCACCCAGGCCCGGTATTGACTCCTGTAGTTCTCGCTCCGGGCAAGTCCGCACGCTCGGCGCTGCGCTGGGTCTCGGGCGAAGTCTATGACCACAACACCTGCGTGAACGTGGCAAAAGGCACTGTGAAGCTCGACAAGGGCGATGTCTCCGCGCCGTTGCAAGCAAGGATCTGCGGCGACGCATCCGTGGGCATCCGCTTCGAAGAACCGTGGCTGCAGCCACAGGGAGAGACGGCAGCCCCGGCTGAATCGAGCAACGCCAGATAGTGCGCCCCACTGTTGAGGAGGACCATGAGTACGGACACCGCGGGGTTCTACGATGATTTGGCAGAACACTATCATCTGATCTTTGAGGACTGGGGTCGCTCGGTTCAACGGCAGGCAGGTACGCTCGGGCCGTTGCTCGAAAACAAGCTGGTTCGCGGTCCCCTCAAGATACTTGACTGTGCCTGCGGGATCGGAACACAAGCACTCGGGCTTGCCCAACGCGGTCATACGGTCGTTGCCACTGATCTAAGCAAGGCAGCAGTAAAGCGAGCGGCCCGTGAAGCGAGCAGTTTGGGACTGAATATCGAATTCCATGTGGCCGACATGCGAGATCTTTCTGCTCTTCCCGCGTCAGAGTTCGACGCGGTAATGGCCGGAGATAATTCTCTGCCTCACCTGTTGTCCGATGAGGATCTGGGCCGCGCGCTGGAGAATATTTCCGCTCGTTTGAGGCCCGGCGGTGTTCTTCTTGCCACGATTCGTGACTACGACAGCCTGCTACCCACTCGCCCATCCTTTCAAGGCCCTACTTTTTATTCCGAGAATGAGACTCGCCGCTTTGTTCATCAGGTGTGGGACTGGGATGGCAACCAATACGACGTTCATCTCTATCTGACCTGGAACACAGCCTCAGTCTGGACAAGCAAGCACTATGCGTCTCGATATCGCGCCATAACGCGCGCCGAGCTTACCCAGAGCCTTGCATCACACGGATTCAGAGAAATCGAATGGCTGATGCCAGAAACGACAACGTTCTACCAACCGATTGTGCTCGCCCGCAAAGAAGACAACTCTGCAGTTAAATTGACTTGATATGGGCGAACTTTGCCGTGGAAACCCGTTCACGGAAACGCAATAAAACCGTGAGAAGACGGGGCGAACTATACTCACAAGAGTCATGAGTGAGATCGTCGCCCCCGTCATGGATGTGCAGCAGATTATGAAGCTGCTTCCGCACCGCTATCCGTTTCTGCTGATTGACCGCGTTCTTGAGGTCGAACCGAAGCAGCGCATCGTGTGCCTGAAGAACATCTCGGTGAATGAGCCGCAGTTTACCGGCCATTTCCCTGACTATCCGTTGATGCCGGGCGTGCTCATCATTGAGGCTATCGCTCAGGCGGGCGGCGCACTGCTGCTGAACGAAATCCCTGACCGCGAAAACAAGCTGATGGTGTTCACCGGCATTGACGGCGCGAAGTTCCGCAAACCCGTCGTTCCTGGCGATCAGTTGAAGATTGAAGTCACCGTGCTGAACTGGCGTTCGCGCGCCGTGAAGATGCAGGGCGTGGCCACGGTCGACGGCAAGGTAGCCTGCGAAGCCACCGTGACCTGCCAGCTTGTACCGCGTCCATCGCAGGCAGCCGCTCCTGCAAAAACTGCGGGCGAATCGAATCCGCAGCAGGACGGCCCTACGCTGCCTGAGGCAGCCGTCTAGCTCCCATGGCAATCCATCCCACCAGCTTCGTTGCGCCGGGCGCGATTATTCCAGAGAGCTGCACCGTTGGTCCCTTCTGTACTATCGGACCGAACGTGGTGCTGGGCGAACGCTGCGAACTGGTAAGCCACGTGGTGTTGGATGGCCACCTGACCATGGGCGATGACAATCGCGTCTTCCCGTTCAGCTCGGTCGGCTGCAGTCCGCAGGATCTGAAGTACAAGGGCGAGCCGACGAAGCTGACTATCGGCAACGGCAACACCATCCGCGAAAACGTCACCATAAGCCGTGGCACCGTAGGCGGTGGCGGCGAAACGAAGATCGGCGATGGCTGCCTGATCATGGCCTATGTCCACATTGGCCACGACTCAAAGATCGGCAACGGCTGCATTCTGCCCAACGGCTCCACGCTGGCCGGACACGTCACGGTGGAGGACTACGCCGTCCTCAGCGCGAACGCCCCCGTGCACCAGTTCTGCACCATCGGCGCCTACGCCTACATTGGCGGCGGCACCACCATCACACAGGACGTTCTGCCCTACAGCCTGACCAGCGTACGCCGCGAGAACAAGGCATTCGGCATCAACAGGGTGGGCCTGGAGCGCCGCGGCTTTACACCAGATGAGATCAAGCAGCTTCGCCAGGCCTATCGCCTGCTGCAGGGCAGCAAGATGAATACCACGCAGGCACTCGAAGCCATCCGTGAAAAGGTGGCCAGTGGAGAATTCGGGGAACGCGTCGCTTATCTTGCCGAGTTCGTCGCCAAGAGCGAACGCGGCATTATCAAGTAGGCTGGCGCATACGCTTGATGAGCCGCGGGTCGAAACGCAATGGCTTTCTGCTTTGCAATACAAGCCGTGCGGCGTCAGGATGACGCGGATTCAATAGGAAATTTGTTGTGTCCTGTAACACCGCGGATGGAACCCGCGCCAAGGCTGTCGTGTTGTCCTTCAGCCATGCGTCGCCAGCTTTCCGGGTTGCTGCTAAATCCTCTTGCCAAGCGTCGGCGGTGACAGACAGGGTGTCCACCGTCATGTCGTCCGGGCATGCAACCTGCAAAGCAAGATATCCAAGAGGAATCTCGTCCTCCTGAATTTCCAGATGGATCAGTATTTCGAGCATTGCGGCTGCCAGCGAGTCAGCGAAATAAACAATCTCGCGGCCAGAGCTATGCCAGCGGCCAGCATATTTCAACCCTCCAAGACCCGCCAGATCAGGAAAGCGGCTGATGCGCCACAACTCCATATTCAGGCAAAGATTCCATGTTCGATCTGGCCAAGCATCTCTTCCACTAAACGTCCGCCCATTTCTGAAACGAGCATTTGCAGCGGCGTTCGTTCTTCAAACCGATGCTTCGGACGCTCCAACCAGAGGCGCGCCCGCTCAAGATCACCGAAGACACGCATGGCATGATCAAACGTTCGAGCCACACGAGCAAGACGGTCCGATTCCTCAATCGAAAGTGCCTGACGTTTTGCACGACGATGCTTCAGTGTCCGGGCCGGGATGACGATCTGATAGACATCAGCCCAGGTCATTCCCGTCAACTCCACCAGCGTAGCCAGCGAATCCAGGGGCAGACCCGCCTCAATCGAAAACAGGTCAATGCCCAGTTCAGCTGAGAAGGTTTGTGGAGCCCGAACTGTGGTTAGGGTCGCCATAAGGACATTATGCCACGAAACTTCCGGCAAAATGTCCTTTACTGCGCCACAGTCACAGCCTTCGACTCAATCCGTATGCTGGTTCCCTCGCCCACCACGTCTGGCACGAAGCGGATGGGCACGTGCAGGGTGCGGTTGCAGGTGCGGACGGTCCAGGTCTCATTCCATGCGCCGCGCGCCACGGTAGGGATGGGACCATCGAGTTTCGTATCCAGCACATCCACCGGGCAGGTCTGGCCCTTGGGAACAAACTCCGCCGTTGCTTTCATCAAGGGCATCTGCGCGTCGGTTTCCAGCTGCGGTGTCGCGATGCTCTCCCCCGGCAACAACGGCGCAACGGCCGCATGGCCGCCACGGATCGTCACCAGAACGCGATAGCGCCGATGCTCGCCGCAGGCAGTTCCGGGAACACTCTCCACCCACGTTGCATTGCTCAGATTGCCGTCAGCGCCAGCGACTGGCTTGCCGTAGATCTTGTGCGATGCAGCGTTCCAGTCCGGCGTGACTGCGGGGCAGTGCGTGCTGAGTCTCGACTCGTATCCCTGAAAGTTCTTCAGCGCGGCGTCACGGAAACCGGGGGATGTTTCCACGGTGTGCACAGCAGCATCCTGCGCAACGGCAGGTACAGCAAGAGACAAAACGGCAACGGCGGCAAACAGGCTTCGCATCACGTTCAAGGGTAACGCGAGCATCAACCCCACGGAGTGCCATTGAACGAATCCCCTCCGGCGTGGGACGATGACGCTTGATGGACAGGCTTGGATTAATCGCTGGCAACGGACGCTTCCCTTTTCTTCTGCTTGAAGCAGCACGTGCGCGTGGGCTGCACGTTGTGGTCGCAGCCATCAAGGAAGAGACCGATCCGGAGATGGACACGCGCGCCGCAAGCGACAGCGGCATGGAAGTCCATTGGATGAGCCTTGGCGAACTGTCAAAACTGATCGACACCTTTCAGAAGGCTGGCGTACACAACGCGGTGATGGCCGGGCAGGTGCGGCACAAGCAAATCTTCTCTGCTATCCGTCCCGACTGGCGCCTGGCCAAGCTGTTGATGAGCCTGAGCACACGCAACACCGACATGCTGCTGGGCGCGGTAGCCAAAGTGCTGAGCGATGAAGGCATTGAACTGATCAGCTCCACGGCATACCTGGAACCCATGCTGGCAAAACAAGGTGTGCTGACCCAACGCGCTCCGAATGAAACCGAGCGCAACGACATTGCCTACGGCCTTACGGTCGCCCGTGGCATTGCAGGGTTCGATCTGGGGCAGACAGTCGTGATCGCAGCCGGTGCGTGCGTCGCCGTGGAAGCCATGGAAGGCACGGACGCCTGCATTGCCCGCGCCGGTACGCTGATGGGATCGCTGGAAGACGATGCCTCTACGCTGGCGCGTTCGCTAACGGTGGTGAAGGTTGCCAAACCCAAGCAGGATCTTCGTTTTGACGTTCCGGTGGTGGGCGTTCCCACCATCCGCGCCATGCAGGCTGCTGGAGCGACATGCCTCGCCGTGGAGGCAGGACGCACGCTGCTGTTTGACGAAGAGAACATGCTGCGCGATGCCGACGCCGCAGGCATTTCCGTGGTGGGCGAGCTGCGACCGGCCTAACCGGCAAAGCGGCGCATCGTTTCGATGAAATTTTGAGTATTTCCTGTTACCCAGCACCGGGCCGCTGAGTCATACTGTCACCGGTAGATCCCAAGGGAGATGTATATGCAGCGTGCAGGATTGTGGTCCATGGTGTTGGTAGCCGCATTGGCGGTAGCAGGAACGGCGCGGATGGCGATGGCCGCTGCCGCTGCAGGATTGTTGGAACCGGGCGCGGCTGCCCCGAACTTCACTCTTCCCTCGCAGGAAGACAAACAGGTGAGCCTTGCTCAGTACAAGGGCAAGTGGGTTGTTCTTTACTTCTATCCGAAGGATCAGACGCAGGGCTGCACCATTGAAGCGCACAACTTTCAGCGCGACCAGGCCATGTATGACAAGGCCAACGCCGCGGTTCTGGGTGTGAGCCTGGACACCGCCGACAGCCACAAGGCGTTCTGCACCAAGGAGAACCTGACCTTCAAGCTGCTGGCTGACCCCGAGCACAAGGTTGTGGATGAGTACGGCGTGCCCGTTGTAGCTGCTGGCCCCAACCACTTCGCCAAGCGCGTTACCTTCCTCATCTCGCCCAAGGGCAAGATCGTAAAGGTATGGCCAGACGTGAAGGTGCAGAACCACAGCGAAGAAGTTCTGGCGGCCATCGACGAAGCAAAGAAGGCAAAGTCCTAAACCGCATCGTTCTTTTGCAGCATATCCAGAGCGGGCCTTCTATGGCCCGCTCTCTTCATTTGTCTGCTGCATTACGGAAGGATTCCATGATCATCCGGCCTGTTGAAGAGCAAGACATTGCAGCAATGGCTCGCATCCGCGCTCCCGAATGGGCAGATGAAGCGTTCTGGGTCGACAGGATCACGCGGTACAAGCAAGGAATCCATATGCCTCAACACGCTCTTTTGGAGCGAGCCCTCTTTGTGGCTGTCGATGCGGATGTGATCGGCTTCGTTGCCGGACACAAAACCACGCGGCTGGGCTGCGATGGAGAATTGCAATGGCTGAACGTCGCTGCGGAGAAACGAGGCATTGGTATCTCCGGCCTCCTGATTGCGCAGATGGGCGATTGGTTCATCCAACAGAAAATTCACAAAGTGTGCGTGAATGTCGATGAGGCCAATGAGTCCGCAAGGAGCGTGTATGCCAGGTGCGGCGCGCATGCGCTGAACGATCACTGGATGCTTTGGCACGATACCCACGACATGCACCCTTGACCTGAATCCAAACTTATCTCCAGACGCAAAAAGGCCCGGAGCCTCACGGGGAGGAGCCGGGCCTTTTTGCTTGCCTTAACTACGTGCAGCCGGTTACCCGTCTGCGGTTAGGAGAAGCGCCAAACTACTTGGTGGCCTTCTTAGCTGCAGCCTTCTTCGCCGGAGCCTTCTTGACGGCCTTCTTTGCAACGGCCTTCTTGACGGCCTTCTTCGCAACGGCCTTCTTAACAGCCTTCTTTGCGACAGCCTTCTTTACAGCCTTCTTCGCTACGGCCTTCTTCGCCGGAGCCTTCTTCACGGCAGTCTTCTTTGCCGCGGCCTTCTTTGCAGGAGCCTTCTTGGTTGCCAAGGTTTTTCCTCGCTGGTTGGATTTCGTCGCCTTCTTACTGGCGACGTTGCCGCCACGTTTCGTCGCTGACGATTTCGTGGCAGACTTCTTTGCTCCCGCTACTTTCTTCGCCACAGCCTTCTTCACGACCGCCTTCTTCGCGGTAGCTTTCTTAGCCGTGGTCTTCTTTGCGGGTGCTGACTTTTTCACCGCCACCTTTTTCGCTGCTTTCTTCGCGGCCTTCTTGGCTGCCTTCTTTGCTGCGGGTGGGGGAGATTTCTTTGCGGCCTTCTTGGCCACTTTCTTCGCAGCCTTCTTGGCTACGGCCTTCTTCGCTGCTTTCTTAGCAGCCTTTTTCGCTGCAGGAGCTGCGGCTTTCTTCGCGGCAGTCTTCTTTGCAGGAGCCTTCTTCACAGCAGACGCTGCAGAGCTCAACGATACTCCAACTGAAACTTCAGCTGCGCTTTCTTCCGGCTCTACCGATTCGCTCTCTGCGGGCGTGTAAGGATCCACCTGCGACGAAGGTGCTGCCTTCAGCGTGGCCTGTTCCGCGTGATGCTCACTGTGAAGCAGACGGTCGGAGCCTTCGCTGTCGGTGTCATCGTCTGTATCCGGCTCGTCGTCGATGTCGTCTTCCTCATCGTCCAACGTGCGGTCGTCATCGTCCGAGGTGGTCGTCACTTCGTCTTCTTCGTCCTCTTCGTCGTCGTCGAAGTCGTCCTCTTCGTCGTCGTCGTCGAGCTCAGGCTCATAGTCGTCGTGCGCCGCTGCGTAGTACTTCAGATCATCATCAGACATCATGGTCCACAAACCTCCGCTACCGATGCTGGTTAGGATGCAACATCTTCTTTGTGCGTGTTGCAGGTGGCCAATGAAAACACATCGGATGCGAACACAGCAATATGGTGCACCGTGGCTGGTGCAATAGCAAGAAGAAGTTTTCATCCATGAGCAGATTTTGATACTGCTCTCGCCGTCATGCTCTCTTCTTTATCGACACAAAGGCACACATGGCTTACGGAAACTGTCGATGACTCCTGCGAAATCGCGCAGTGCAGGCTCCGATAAACTAATGACTATGGCTTCTATCGTGAAAGCAATCCGCGGCACACGCGATCTGCTTCCCCCTGAAACTGCTTTGTGGAACCGCGTGGAAAGCACCGTTCGCGCCGTCTTTGCCCGCTACAACTTTGGTGAAATACGCACGCCGGTGCTGGAAGCAACAGAACTGTTTGCGCGCGGCGTGGGTGAAGAAACCGACATCGTCAGCAAAGAGATGTACACATGGGAAGACCGCGCACGCGCTGCCAGCGAAAAGGCACAGTCACTGACGCTGCGCCCGGAAAACACCGCAGGCGTGGTCCGCGCCTACATTGAACACAAGCTCGGCGACACCGGCCAACTGCAGAAGCTCTATTACATTGGCCCCATGTTCCGCCGCGAGCGCCCGCAGAAGGGACGCTATCGCCAGTTCTTCCAGATCGGCGCTGAGGTCATTGGCCCCACATCGTCCGGCAGCGAATCTGCTTTGCGCGATGCGGAAGTGCTGGAGATGCTGGCAACGCTGCTGGATGAGCTCGGCATTCCGCGCGCCTCTGCTGCGAACGAATACAAGGGTTGGAAGCTGCATCTAAACTCGGTCGGCTCATCGACAGATCGTCCGCGCTACATTGCGGCACTGCGCGAGGCGCTTGCGCCAGTAAAGGACAAGATGTGCCCCGACAATCAGCGCCGCGCGGAGACGAACCCGCTGCGCGTGCTGGACAGCAAGGATGAGGCCGACCAGGAAATCATCAACGCGCTGCCGAAGATTGCCGACTACCTCGACGAAGCCTCCATGGAACACTTCGCGCAGGTAAAGGCCGCGCTGGATGCCTGCGGCGTTCCCTACGAAGTGAATCCGCGACTGGTGCGTGGACTGGACTACTACACGCGCACCACGTTTGAGTTCACCGTTGATCTCGGCCTTGGAACGCAGAACGCGCTGCTGGGTGGCGGACGTTACGACGGCCTGAGCGAAATGCTTGGCGGCCCGAAGGCTCCGGGCATTGGCTTTGCGATTGGCGAAGACCGCCTCATCCTGACACTGCAGGCTCTGGAAGACTCGCGTGCTGTGGCAGAGGGCGAGCCCGCTGCAGCAAAGATCGACGCGTACATCGCACCGCTCTCCACCGCACAGAATCCTGCGGCACTGGCGCTGGCTCGTTCACTGCGCGCCGCCGGTTTGGAAGTGGAAGTGGGTGACGGCAGCTTCCGTCTGAAGAAGAGCTTCGAGAATGCAGATCGCATTGCACGCAGCATTGTCATTCTGGGTGAAGACGAAGTGGCTGCAAGCATCGCCACGGTGAAGCAGTTTGCCGACGGTGCACAAAGCAAAGTTGCCTTCGCAGAACTGGCGGCTGCGCTCAAAGCCTAAGCAGTTTCATGTGAGAACGACGAAGGGCACGGATGAATCCGTGCCCTTTGCTTTTGTGGCTAGTTATCGGTCGGCGGATCGATGTGATCCACCACAAGAATCGGGATCTCCATCTTCGCTGGTTGCAACTTCAGTCCAAGCTGTTCCTGCAACGCCGTGAAAAAATCCGGATCGTTGTTGTTGGCGTCGCCGGTGTTGGCACTCAGATTCGATGAAGAGAAATGCAGATCCATGTCGTACGATCCGGTCAATCCCGTCTTGTCTACGATCTTGCGGTCTGCCGGCATCTCCAGAATGGAAGCGAAGAACACCACCGGCACCGCCTTGCTGGTAATGCGTCCAGAAGAAAAGGAAATGCTGCCGTGATTCGGATCAGACTCCGTGGGCTTCAGGCGAGCGCCGCCCTTGGCAGCAGTCAGCATGTAGACATTGCGTTCGCCTTTTTCCCAATGCACCTTCAGGTGAAAGCGTTCCATCAGCAGCGCCTGCTCCATCAGCATCTCGCCCGTATAGGTGCGGGTGGAGAACGCGGCAATCGTATCGGCAGTCGATAGCCCGGACAGCTTCTTAAAAGCCGGTACGTCCTCGGGAGCCACACGCGCATCCACGTCGTAGCGTGCAGACTTCGCCCAGCCTGGCAGCCCTGTAATCTCGTCGTCGCGCATGGGCATGATGCCGAAGTTATAAGCCTGCGAGATCAGCGAAGCAAGCGGCGCCCCTCGTTCAGAGATGCCGTTCGGCTGATCATTCGCAGACGCGTTGTTCTCGTGCGCAGGGTCCATCTGATGAATGGAAACCGCCATCCATTGCAGCGGCTCACCACCTGGCGGCGTTGTCGTTTGGGCTTGCGCAATCAAGCTACCAAGAGCGACGACAGTGAAAGCGCCGGCTTGAAATCTAAGGCTTCGGAATGGACTCTTCACGTCCGTACGCTCCAATCACTGCAGTGAAAAGCTCATATGGGGCGAACACGCCATCAGTTCGGCGTGGGCTGCTCAACATGGTCAATGACCAGCACTGGGACCTGAGCCTTACTACTCTGCAACTTTAATCCAAGCTGCTCCTGCACAGCGGTAAAGAAATCCGGTTCTGCACTCGTCGCATCGGCAGCGGTCACGCTCTCGGGAGCGAAGTGCAAATCGAAGTCGTATCGCCCGGTCAGCCCGGTGTGATCCATCACCGTTCGTTGAGCGGGAGAAGCAAGCAGACTGGCGATGAATGGCACGGGCACTCCTTTACCAGACAGCTTTCCGGAGTTGAATGTCATGCCGCCATGCTTTGGGTCAGCCGCAAGCGACATTCGTACACCGCTTTTCGCCACTGTCAACAGATAGACAGTCCGTTCTCGCGGTTCCCAATGCGCCTTCAGATGGAATCGGTCTGCCAGCAGAGCCTGTTCCATCAGCATCTCTCCAGTACTCTGGCGGGCAGCAAATGCAGCAACGGTCTCCTGCATAGATAGGCTTGAAAGTTTTCGAAAGGCTTCTTGATCGTCCGGGTCAACACGCGCAATCACGTCGTACCGAGTTGATTTCGCCCATGCAGGCAATCCCTCGATCTCGTCATCACGGAACGGCATCACGCTGAAGTTGTAAGCCTGAGAGATAAGGCCTTGCAGACCAATACCGTGATCTGAGATGCCGTTAGGCTGGTCGCCCCAACTGTTCTTGGTACTTGTAGGATCGGTAGGGTGAATGGAAACCGCTGCCCACGCCACAGGGTCGCCTCCCGGAGGTGTTTGCTGCTGTGAAGACCCAGTCACAACGAAGAGCATGCTGGCGAGACCAGATAGACAACGTACAAGATATGTCATGACGGCTCCTGAAGCGAAAAGGCTGCGCGATGTGCGCAGCCCTCTCGATGTCTCTCTTCTGCCGTGCTTACGCGCGGCTCATGTATGCGCCTTCAGCGGTGTCGATGCGAATCTTCTCGCCCTCGTTGATGAACGGCGGCACCTGCACCACCAGACCGGTCTCGGTCTTGGCAGGCTTGGTAACGGACGAAGCAGTTGCGGACTTGATGCCCGGCTCCGTCTCCACAACCGTCATCTCAACCACGTTGGGCAGTTCCACGCCCACCGGCTTGCCGTCGATGAAGCTGATGTCCACCTTAATGTTGGGCAGCATGTAATCCACGGCATCGCCCAGAATCTCGCGCGAGAGCGAGGTCTGTTCGTAGTTGCTCATGTCCATGAAGATGTACTCGTCGCCATCCTGGTACAGGAACTCCATCTGCACGTCGTCTACGATGACGCGATCGATCGCATCGCCGGAGCGGAAGCGGTGCTCAAACATGGCGCCCGATTCCAGGTTGCGCAGCTTTGCCTGGATGAAGGCGCGGAGGTTGCCGGGGGTGCGGTGCTCAACGGAGAAAACTGAGTGCAGCTTGTCGTTGTGCTTGATGACCATGCCGGGGCGCATCTGTGTGGCGGGAATCGCCATGGTGAAAACTCCTAACGTCTTACCTTGAACTGGTGGGAATATGCGCGCAGAAGGCTTTCAAAGTCCCGTCGTTCATTGTATCCCGGCGAGCCATTGGGTCTGAACAGCCGCATATCGCGGTCATTGTGGAGACTTTATTTCCCGGAAGCGATCATCGCCGCCAACAACAGAGTGCGAGGCAACATATGATCCAGCAGCAACGATTCATGCGCGGCATGCGCGCCTTCTCCGACAGCACCCATGCCATCCAAAGTTGGCACACCAATGCCCGCGGTGAAGTTGCCATCCGATCCGCCGCCCGTAGAAGCTTCCTTCAACTCCATACCCAGGCGCGAAGCCAGCGAACGTGCCTGCTCAAACAAACGCACCGTACCTTCACCACGTTCCATCGGAGGACGATTGATGCCTCCACTCACCTGCAACGAACATGCAGGCTCGTCGACGGTCAAACCATGAAAAAGCCGGTCGACGCGGTCCGCATCGGCAGCGCGCGCAATGCGAACATCCACCTCCGCCCACGCATGAGCGGCAATCACGTTCGACCGCGTACCGCCGCCAATGACTCCGGGATTCACTGTCAGCCCCGTCTCCAAATCTGTGAACTGCTCCACCTTCAACAGCAATCGCGCCAGTTCCAGCACCGCCGACCGTCCGCGTGTGAAGTCCACCCCGGAATGCGAGGCGACACCGGTCACATCCAGCCTGTAATGCCCAACGCCCTTTCGCGCCGTTTTGTAGGCCGCATCGTCGGCAGTACGGGGCAGTCCCTGCGCAGGTTCCAACACGAAAACCGCTTCACAATCGCGAGCAATCCGCTCTGTATAGGGCCGGGAAACCTCTGATCCGGTCTCCTCATCAGGATTCAGCAGCAGGACGACAGGCTGTGAAAGGCCGCCATTTCGCTGCACCGCCTCCACCGCGGCCAGCGCCATAATGACCCCGGCCTTCATATCCAGAACGCCCGGCCCCCACAACCGCATGCGCCCTTGTGCATCGGCTTCCTGCCGCCACGGCATCCCAGCCAACGTTCCCGTGGACCAAACCGTGTCCAGATGCCCCAATAGCATCAACGGTTTACGCGTTGACGTCTGCTCTCCGAACCACAGTTCGACGACATCGCCATAACCCGTCTGCGGGTGTCGCACCGCCCGTCCGCCAAGCTCCTCCGCCCATGCGATCGCCATGTCCATGGCACGATTCACCGCCGCCGCGTCTTCGGTCGGCGATTCGCACTCCACCAATGCGCGCAAACGGGCAAGCCATCGGTCGTTTGTCTCGGTCAGGATGTTTTGCAGCAGATGCAGGTCAGAGGACATGGCCCGATTCTACGTCTGAAGGCATGTAGGCATCGGGTAACTGTGTCCATTTAGACACAGTTGCGCACTCCCCAAATGGGTGTACGCTGTCCTTCGCCGGACTTTGCGACGCGCCCCACGTCGCATTCTCCAAGTTGGATCAGGAGCGCAGGATTTGGGTCAATCGCCACACAGAGAATGCACGTTGCAGGAGGCAGTCTGCTTTAGCGGCGTGGGTTTGCATTCCGGCGCACCTGTCACCATGCGGCTGGTACCCGCCGCCGCCGGTTCCGGCATCGTCTTTCGTCGCACCGATCTGGACAACTTTGAAATCCCCGCCAACGGCCGCAATGTAGCCAAGGTGTCCTACGCAACGTCGCTGATGCGGCAAGGCGTTCTGATTTCGACCACGGAGCATCTGCTGAGCGCGTTCATCGGCTGTGGCGTGGACAACGTTATCGTCGAAATCGACAACCTGGAAGTGCCCATTCTGGATGGTTCCTCCCTGCCCTATGTCGAGGCGTTTGAACGTGTCGGTATCCAGCAGCAGCGCCGCCGCCGCGAATATCTGCGCATTCTGAAACCCGTGGAAGTCACAGAAAAGAGCAAGGATGGCCTGAAGTTCATCGGCGTCTACCCGGGCAAGGGCTACCAGATCGATTACACCATCGACTTCCCGGCACCGATTGGCACATCGCGTTTTCTGGGCGACCTGCAAACCGGCGCCTATGCCGATCTGATTGCACCGGCACGCACCTTCGGCTTCCGCGAAGACGAACCCATGTTGCGTAACATGGGCCTGATTCGCGGCGCGGATGAGACCTGCGCCATCATCATCGGCGAAAAGAAAGTCCAGAATGGCCCGCTCCGCTTCTCCGACGAATTCGTCCGCCATAAAGTGCTGGATCTGATTGGTGATCTTGCTCTTGCAGGACGTCGCATTCAGGGACGCGTTGTTGCAGAACGCGCAGGCCACGCCATGCACACAGCACTGGTCAGCAAGCTGCTGAAAGACCGCTCCGCATGGGAGCTCGCTCCGGAATTTGACGAAGAGCCCGCCATGGAATCACCTCTCAAAGCCGCGTTCGCCACGCCGGTCCACGCCTGATTCGCCGTGCCTTTAGCCGCCATCGCATTGGGATCAAACCTGGGTGACCGCAAAGCCACTCTCGCGGACGCTATTCGTTCTCTGGCATCTGTGGGTCGCGTCGTAGCTGTCTCGCCGTGGATTGAGACGGAACCTGTTGGCTATACCGATCAGCCCGAGTTTGTGAACGGTGCAGCGCTCCTCGAAACCGAATTGCCCCCCGCGCTTCTATTGCAAAATCTGCTGCAAATCGAACGTGAGCATGGTCGCGATCGCTCGCATGGCATTGAAAAAGGCCCGCGCACGCTGGATCTGGATCTGCTTCTATATGCCGAAGTAATTTTAGAGACTTCAGAACTGACCCTGCCGCATCCGGAGATGCATCGCCGCCGATTTGTATTGGAACCGCTGGCAGCCATTGCACCGGACATGATTCATCCCGTACTGCAGCGCACAGTCCGCCAGCTTCTGCAGGAACTGGACGCGCCCGCGTATACTGCCTGAATTGCAGGCGGTCCCCTCATGGCAAAGAAAGACAAGACAGAACGGGAAGAAACACAAGACAACACAGAGGGGCGCAGCATGATCGCCATTACGCGCGCGCTTGCTGACCCCACTCGTCTTGCCGTCTTCCGCCGCATTGCAAACAAGGAAAACTCCACCTGCATGGATCTACGTGGATGCCTTGAGATGAATCCGGCAACGCTGTCCCATCACATGCGGCAATTGGAATCGGCAGGCCTGATTGAGACACATCGCGACGGCAAGTTCGTCCGTGCGGAAGTGCGACGCAAAGTCTGGAAGAATTACCTTTCCTACCTGAAAGAGCTCGCTTGAGTTTTTCGCTTCCTTCATCACATTTTCACAACCATCAAAATGTTTCCTGAATCCTTTTGCTCTTGAACGCAATCATTTCGATAGTCATTGAAATGTCGAAGCGAGATGCTTCGGGAGGATCTAAGGATCATGGGTAAGCTCAGCGGAAAAGTTGCAGTGGTAACCGGCGCATCCAAGGGAATTGGCGCGGCCATCGCAGAAGATTTGGCGGCGAATGGTGCATCCGTCGTTGTGAATTATGCTTCGTCGAAGGCTGGCGCGGACGCCGTAGTGGAACGCATCACGAAAGCTGGCGGCAAGGCGATTGCCGTAGGCGCGAACGTTGCGAAGCCGGAAGAGATCACCAAACTGATCGACGAAACGGTGAAGGCATACGGCAAGATCGACGTGCTGGTGAACAATGCCGGCATCTTCGACCCCGCTCCCCTGGAAGCCATCACGGTCGAACACTATCGCAGCCATTTTGACCTGAATGTGCTGGGTCTTCTGCTCACCACGCAGGCCGCCGTGCCGCACTTCCCGGCTGAGGGCGGATCGATCATCAACATCAGCTCCGTCGTAGCCACACTGGCTCCTGCAGCGCTCGCCGTTTATAACGCCACCAAGGGAGCCGTGGACACCATCACCCTGACGCTCTCGAAGGAACTGGGACCGAAGAAGATTCGCGTGAACAGCGTCAGCCCGGGCATGGTGGTGACTGAAGGCGCAATCAGCAAGGGTTTCATCGGCAGCCCGTTTGAAGCAAAAGCGGTGGAAGAGACGCCGCTGGGCCGCGTTGGCCAGCCGGACGACATCGCCGCGGCCACCACCTTCTTCGCCACAGACGACTCTCGCTGGGTGACCGGCCAGATCGTGAAGGTCTCCGGCGGCGCACGCTAAAACCGGGAAGTTTCTCTGCGCTAACCCTCCGAGCTGCGCAGAGATTAGGGTGGGCGACACTGCTATCTGCGCGGTGTCGCCCATCGTTTTCTACAATCAGAATTGATGTCTCTTCGTTTTGAAATCCATCGCATGGAAAACTCCATGCGCCGCGCTACGTTGCACCTTCCTCACCTCAGCGTGGAAACGCCCGTCTTCATGCCCGTGGGCACAGCCGCATCGGTAAAAGCTGTGCCGCAGGACATACTGGAAACTCTGGGTGACGATGGCCGTGGTGCCGAAATCATTCTGGCAAACACCTATCACCTGTACCTGCGCCCCGGCCATGAGCTGATCCGTCGCGCGGGCGGTGTACACAAGTTCATGAGCTGGAACCGGCCCATGCTGACGGACAGCGGCGGATTCCAGGTCTTCTCACTCGCCGCGCTGCGCAAGATCACCGCAGAAGGTGTTGAGTTCCGCTCGCATCTGGACGGTTCCAAGCATTTCTTCTCGCCGGAACATTCCATTGACGTGCAGATTGCGCTGGGTGCGGACATCATCATGGCCTTTGATGAATGCACGGAACATCCCGCAACCTACGAGCGCACGCGCGACAGCATGGCGCTGACCCACGCCTGGGCACAGCGTTCGCTGGATCACTTCCACTCGCATTGCCAGGACGTGCCGTGGTTTAACGAGCTGGGCCAGCGCCAGAACCTGTACGGCATTGTGCAAGGTGGCATGTACAAAGACCTGCGCACGGAAAGCGCGAATCGCTTGCTGGAGATGCGCGCGCCAAACGGCGAAGGCTTCGATGGCTATGCGATAGGCGGTCTTGCCGTTGGCGAACCCCGCGAAGTTACACGCGAAATCATTGCGCACACGCTGGAGCTGCTGCCCAGGGATAAGCCGCGCTACGTGATGGGTGTTGGCTATCCCGACGAGATTGTGGAATACGCGCAGATGGGTGTGGACCAGATGGATTGCGTGCTGCCCACACGCGCCGCGCGGCATGCCCTGTTGTTCACCAGCGAAGGCCGACTCAACATTCGTGGCAAGAAATTCAGTGAAGATCATGGCCCCGCAGATCCCGCGTGCCACTGCCCGGTCTGCCGCCGTTATTCACGAGCCTACCTTCGCCACCTGTTCCATACAGGCGAGCCGCTGGCCGCCACACTGGCTTCCGTACACAACCTGTCGTTTTATTTAGACACGATGAGGAAACTTCGCGGAGAGCGTATTGCCGAGTAAATCGCAGCGACGGTTCCTCCGTCTCACACAGTTACAAAGTGGACCCACTCCTGAGGTATGCTTTTTCGGAAAGGTTTCCGAAAAAGGTTCTCTTCGGGTATTGTTTGTCCGTGGCGCCTCCGGGAAATTTGCGCCGACTCAAAAACTAAAGACAGGAAGTCGCCGGTTTGCGATACCGATTTCGCCCGGCACACGTGATTGATGGTGAAGAACGGAAACCCGGTATCAGGCGGCGTGACTCTGCAGGCGGTGGCAGAGGCCGCCGGTGTCACCATTGCCACCGCATCGCGATCCCTGAACGATGCCTATGGCGTGCACCCGGAAACCAAGGCGCGCGTGCAACGCATTGCAGAGCAACTGCACTACAAGCCCAATCGTTTTGCACGTGGCCTGGTGACCGGCCGATCAGACATGGTGGGCCTTATCGTCAGCGATATCCGCAACTCTTACTTTGCGGAAGTGGCGCGCGGCGTGGAAGATGCCGCACTGGAATCCGGTCGCGATGTGATGTTGTGCAACAGCGATCTAAACGCCGAGCGCCAGATGAAGTCTGTAAATTCGCTGCTGGATAAGCGTGCAGAAGCGATCATCATGAACTCCGTCGCGACTCTTTCGCGCGAGGATCAACAGAAAATTGCAGCAGCAGGCGTGCCCATTGTGCTGCTGAACCGCCCCGGCCGCGATACCACGTTCTCCACCGTAAATGCAGACAACGACAAAGGCGGACGACTGGCCGCAGAATGCCTTCTGCGGAACGGTCATCGCAAGGTGATTAACCTCACCGGCCCTAAGAAGCACGCCAACCTTGCACGACGCTCCACCGCATTTATTAAGGCCATGGAAGCACAACGCGGAGCACGCGTAAACACCATCCACACCATCAACACCATGCAGGGTGGCTACGAAGCGGCGATTGAAATCTTCCGCAATCTCAACGGCGAAACCGCCATTGCCACCGGCAACGATGCGATGGCGTTTGGCGTGATGCGTGCTGCGATTGAAGCAGGTGTAAGAATTCCGCGCGATATCTCACTCATCGGCTTTGACGATGTGGAGTTGTCCGCCATGACCTTCCCGCCACTCACCACGGTTCGTCAGCCTAAATATGAAGTCGGACGCGCGGCGGTTGAGATCGTGCAGCAGTTGCTCACCAGTGGCTCAAAGACGCCTATCCATCGCGTGGTGGATGTGGAACTGGTGGAACGCTCATCGGTAGCGAAGCTTTCCACTCGCTAACGATTCGCAGCTGTCATTCTGAGCGAAGCGAAGAATCTCTACGATGTAGGCCGAGAGAAAGATGCTGAGAAGTGTCGGCCGAAAACGCCAGACGGATTCGCACGATTCAAATGTGTTGGGATTCTTCGTCATTCCGTTCCTCAGAATGACGAATTGAAGAGAATCATCAAGCCTGCGAAGGCACCATCAGCAGTTCCGTGATGGTGACGTGCGGAGGCGTCTTCATTAAGTGCACAATCGTCTCCGCCACATCCTGCGGTTGGAGCGCTTTCTCCAGCGTGTCCGCGGATAACTTTTCTGGCCGCTTATCAACCAACTCCGTATTCGTCAGCCCCGGCATAACGCAGCAGGTGCGAATGCCGTTCATGCGTTCCTCAAGGCGGATGGCATGTGCCAACCCCAGTACGCCGCGCTTGGAAGCCTGATACGCCGCGCCGGAAAGATCGGCGATGGCTCCGGCCGTGGAAGAGACAAACACGATCTGCCCTGCACCCGCGCTGCGCATACCCGGCAGAACTGCGTGCGCCAGGTGAAACGCGCCGGTCAGGTTCACTTCCAAAACTTCATTCCACACGGCAGGCGGCATAACCTTCATAGCTCGTTGCGGCGTGTTGGTGCCGCTGGCGTAAACCGCAATCGCGATGCTTCCAATGTTCTTCTCAACGTCGTCGACCATGGACTGCATCTCTTCCAGCGATGTGACATCGGCCTTGCGTGTATGCAGCACAATCCCCTCTGAAGCAAGCTGCTGCTTCATTGCGATTAACCTGTCTTCGCGGCGAGCTGCAGCCACCACCACTGCGCCTTCACGCGCGGCAAGTTCCGCCGTGGCCTGCCCAATGCCGCTGGAAGCTCCCACCACCAACACCACTTTTCCCTGAAGCGATTCCGACATCCCCACTCCTCGTTGTCCGTCTGCAATCCTGCATTTTCGGAAGCGTTTACAACGCTACCACTCCCACGACGCGAAAAGCGAGGGTATCCGATGTCGCAATACGGAGGTTGACAGCCGCACGATGCTTGCCTGAAGATTCCTCGGAAGCGTTTCCGACACACAGAACCGGCACGAAACCCACACAGGAGAACACGGACGCGGACCGGGCCTTTGGAGGGCCGGTTCCGGGCTGGATGACCGCAGAACATGAATGAAACACGAACCAGCTTCGGACGCTCCGCATCCCGCCCCCTGATTGCTGCTCTGCTGTGCGCTGCGGCGGTAGTGGCGCTTCCTGCGCAAACGCCATCCGCTGCATCCGGAAAAGCAAAGTACAACAACCTGTGCATTGGTTGCCACGGAACAGACGGCAGCGGAACGGAGCATGCGCCAAAACTGGCCGATAACCCTGACCTCCGAGGCAAAGACATTGCGCGCATCCACAGCATCATTGCAGCGGGATTTCCCGCGCAAGGCATGCCTCCGTTCGCCAGCATGCCGTCCGCAGAGATTGATGACCTGGCCGCATACGTCCGATCGCTGAACGTTACCGCATCCGAAAGCGCCAGTAGTGGCAATGCCGAAGCGGGCAAAAAGTTTTACTGGGATGACGGCAAGTGCAGCACCTGTCACATGGTGCGCGGCATGGGCTCAGCTACAGGCCCGGACCTTTCCGACGTTGGATCACGCATGAGCGCACCGGCGATCCGCTCTGCGCTGACCGCGCCGGACCTGCACATCACACCGGGTTACGAACTGGCCACCGTGGTCACCAACGGCAAAACACTCCGCGGCTATCTGCGCAATCGCACCAACTACGACATCCACTTGCAAGACGAGAAAGGCGGCACCATTCATCTGCTGCCGCTCTCACAGGTGGTGAAGCTAACTGTTGACGATCACGCCGCGATGAAGCCGCTTGCTCTGCCTGAGAAACAGATGGATGACCTCACGGCATACCTCGGCAGCCTGACCGGTGTGGACGGCCCCATGTCGGAAAAGAACACCATCGTCACACCCGGCGCCAGCATTATCGAATTCAACGAAATCCTGCATCCACGCAAGGGCGAATGGCCCTCGTACAACGGCAAGCTGAACGCTAATCGTTACAGCGATCTGACCAGCATCAATCGCAGCAACATCAGCCAGCTCATTCTGAAGTGGATTGCGCCCATGCCGCAGCTTGGCCTGGAGGCCACGCCCATTGTGGTGGGCGACATCATGTACTTCTCCGGTCAGAACCGCGTGAGTGCGCTGGATGCAAAGACAGGCCGCACCATCTGGACATGGTTCCGTCCGCCGACATCGGGCCTTGTAGGTGACGCATCGGTGGGCACGAATCGCGGCGCGGCGGTCTTCCGCGACAAGGTGTACATCACCACGGACAATGCACATCTCATCGCGCTGAACCGAGTCACCGGCAAGCCCGTGTGGGAACAGACCATGCCGGAAGAAAAGATGAAGTATGGTTCCACCGTCGCTCCCATGATCCTGAACGACACTGTCATCGGTGGCGTCAGCGGCGGCGACTGGGGCATTCGCGGCTTCATCATCTGCTACGACGCAGAGACGGGCAAACAACTGTGGCGACACTGGACGCTGCCCGGCCCCGGCGAACCCGGCCTGGAAACGTGGGGCCCGGAATGGCCCAAGCTGGGCGGCGGATCGACGTGGCTGCACGGTTCGTATGACCCGGAAACCGACACGCTGTTCTGGCCTACCGGCAATCCATGGCCCGACTCTGACGACCGCACGCGTCCCGGCGACAACCTGTACACCAACAGCATCCTTGCCATGAATCCGCACGACGGCAAAGTGAAGTGGTATTTCCAGTTCACGCCACACGACATTGCAGACCGCGACGCCGTGGAGCCGCCCGTCCTTGTTGACACGACATTCCAAGGCCAGCCACGCAAGCTGCTGCTACACGCAGACCGTAACGGCTTCTTCTATGTCTTCGATCGCACCAACGGCAAACTGCTGCTGGCAAAGCCTTTCCTGAAGCGCATCAACTGGGCCACTGGTATTGATGCCAGCGGTCGTCCCATCCTGAACAAGTCGTTGCCCTCCACCATGAGCACCAAGCAGCGCAACTGCCCGGACAACGGCGCCAACTGGACCTCCACCGCGTTCAGCCCCACCACGCATTGGTATTACATGATGACGATTGAGGCGTGCGGTGATCCCAAGGCAGCACCAGGAACGCCTGAGGCACAAGGCATTGGCCAGCGCTTCGTTCGCGCCATTGATATTGAAACCGGCGAAACGAAGTGGGAGATTGCACAACCCGGCCCGCTTGTTCTGAAGACATGGTCCGGCGTGGTGGCTACGGCCGGAGGGCTTGTCTTCTACGCCGATCCCAACGGCGCGTTCTGTGCCGCTGATGAGAAGACGGGCAAGATTCTTTGGCATTACGACACCAACGTGGGCATGAAGGGCCCGCCAATGACCTATGCCGTAGACGGCAAGCAGTATGTCTCCGTCACGGCCGGGTCAACGCTGCTGACCTTTGCATTGCCCGCAAACACCACATCGACCGCAAAGAGGTAACGCACATGCAGAACGAAACAGAATGGGGAATGTCACGCCGATCGCTTCTGCTGGGAGCGGCCATGGCAGGCGCAGCGCAGGCTTTTGGATCAACCACACTGCGCGCAGAATCCACACGCACCATCGAGCCAGTGCCACCCACTGGCCCGTTGAAGGTCTCCATCTTCTCCAAGCATCTGCAGTTCATGCCCATCGGAGAAGCTGCTATGGCAGCGAAGGATATGGGCTTTGACGCGATTGATATGACCGTGCGCGCCGAAGGCCACGTGTTGCCGGAGAACGTCACCACTGATCTGCCCAAGGCTGTCGCCGCTGTGCGCAAGGCCGGTCTGGAAGTCTCCATGATCAGCACGGAGATCACACCTGCCACGATGCCTATGGCGAAAAAGATTCTCGAGGCCGCCGCAGGCGAAGGCATTCATCACTATCGCTGGGGCGGACTGAAATACGAAACGAACAAACCCATCGTTGCACAGCTGGATACGATGCGCCCCGGTGTACGCGCACTCGCAGACCTCAGCCAGAAGAACGGCGTTGCTGCGATGTATCACACACACTCTGGCCCGGAAGCCATCGGCGCAACCATCTGGGATCTGTGGGAGATGTTCCGCGGACTCGACCCCAAGTGGTTTGGCTTCAACTACGACATTGGCCACGCCACTGTAGAAGGCGGTTATGGCGGATGGATCTGCACCAGCAAACTTTCCGCAGACTGGATGCGTGGTATCGCCCTGAAGGACTTCCTGTGGGCGCGCAATGAAAAGGGCAACACGCATGCCGATCCTTACGACAAGAGTCTCGGCGCTACAGGCGTGTTTGTACCGCACTGGTGCCCCATCAACGAGGGCATGGTGCACTTCGACCAGTTCCTCTCTATCGTGAAAGCGCAAAACTTCAACGGCCCGCTGCAACTGCACTTTGAATATCCGCTGGGCGGCGCAGAAAACGGCAAGACCACACTCACGCTGCCGCGGGAACAAGTGCTGGCCACCATGAAGAAGGACCTGCAGGCTGTCCGCGCGCACCTTGCAAAGCAGGGACTCGCATGAGCACATCGGCCATAACGAATCCGTCTGCGGAAACAAACACGACATTCACACTGAGCCGCATGCGCTGGGTCATGCTGGCCATGGCGTTTTTCGCCACCGTCATCAACTATCTGGATCGCCAGACACTCTCTGTCATGGCGCCTGTGCTGCTGGATCAGTTCCACATCTCCGCAGGCACGTACAGCCAGATCATCTTCGCGTTCATGCTGGCGTACACCATCATGAACGGCATCTCCGGGCCCTTGCTGGATCGATTAGGTAGTCGCAAAGGTTATTCGCTAACCATTGCCTTCTGGTCCGCCGCAGAGATTCTCACCAGCTTCACCACGGGCGCGTTCTCACTCGGCATCTATCGCTTTCTGCTGGGCATGGGCGAAGCGGGCAATTATCCCGCCGGGGTAAAGGTCATTGGTGAGTGGTTCCCTGCACGCGAACGTTCGCTTGCTTCGGGCATCTTCAATAGCGGCGCAGCCATTGGAGCCATGCTTGCTCCACCGCTGCTCGCATGGTGCGCTATCAGCTTCGGATGGAAGGCATCGTTCGCCGTCGTTGGCGTACTCGGATTCCTCTGGATGCTGGTGTGGCTGCTGATCTACCGCACGCCACCCGTCAATCCTGCAGAACCAACTGTCCCTGCCCCGTCGGTCCTTTCGCTGATCCAGGATCGCTTTGTGTGGCAGTTCACGCTGAGCAAGGTCTTCGCCGATCCCGTCTGGTACTTCTACACATTCTGGTTCCCTCAGTATCTGAAGATCGGCCACGGCTACACACTGGCGCAGATTGGAAAGATTGGTTGGATTCCCTTTGCCACAGCAGGTCTCGGCAATCTTGCTGGCGGCTTTCTAACAGCATTGATTATGAAGCGTGGCGTCAATGACCAGACAGCACGCCGCATCAGCGTTCTGTTCTTCTCCGCGTGCATGGTCTGCGCGTTTCCTGCGGCCATGGTTAGCAGCGCAGCGTTGAGCATCGCACTGATCTCCACCGCAACTTTCGGCTACAGTGGCGCATTGGCAAACGTACTCGCCATTCCGCGCGATCTGTATCCGAAGAACGCCGTCGCTTCCATCTGGGGACTTGCCAGCATGGGCTCCGGCTTCGGTGGTATGGTCTTCAGTCTGTGCACTGGATGGCTCGTCGATCACTACTCGTTCCGGCCTGTGTTCATGCTCTTCGGAACGCTGCCCATCATTGCAGCAACGCTAGTGTGGACGCTGCCGCGCATGGCACGCCGTCGCGACATTGCTCCGTCCGTCTGAAACACCGAAAGATTACTTTCATGCAAAAGGGCGCCCCCACAGGGCGCCCTTTTCCCGTCTTGATTCGCAACTTACGCCATGAAGAATCCGCCATTGATCTCAATGACCTGGCCATGGATAAACGTCGCCTGATCGCTGGATAAGAACACCACCAGATCCGCAATCTCCTCTGCTGTTCCCAGTCGTCCAATCGGCGTTGCTGCACGCACACCATCCAGCCCTTCCTGCGTGGAGAACGAACGGTGATACCCCGTGTTCACCGTGCCGGGCGAGATGCAGTTTACACGCACTCCCTGCGGCGCAAACTCCTTCGTCAGTCCCTTCGTCATGGTCGAGATCGCAGCCTTGGCAGATGAATACGCCAACGCACCCAGCCCACCGCCAAAACGCGCAGCCACGGACGACATGTTGATGATGACGCCGCTCTTACGTTCACTCATGCCGCGCAACACCGCCTGCGACAGGAAGAATGCGCTGGTTAGATTCAGCATCATCACCTTCTCCCATAGCTCGTGTGTGAACTCCAGCACGCGCGTCCGTTGCACGAGCGATCCGGCGTTGTTCACCAGGATGTCGATCTGCCGCGCTTCCGCATAACGACAGAGAATCTGCGTGCCGTCCCATGTTCCCAGGTCAGCCTGCACAATTTCGCCGTCAGCACCCGCGGCGCGGACCTGATCCAGCACCTTCTGTGCCTCGTCAGCTTGTGAGTTGTAGTGGATCAACACGTGCGCTCCGGCAGCGGCCAGCGCCACGGCAGAGGCGGCGCCAATGCCGCTGCTGGCGCCGGTCACCAGCGCAATCTTTCCATCTAGTTGTTTTGCCTGCAAGCTGCTCATAGTTTCTAAAAACCAGTCTTTCGTGAATACCGAAATTGGAATCGTTTCCGAAATCATCCGCATTATCGGATTCCCTTGTCAATCCATAGCGGAAGCGTTTCCGACAAAATTGTGCCACAGGTGCCTTTTGGGTGACGATTTTATTGACAAGGCAGCATAGCGATGCGTATTTTCGGAAACGCTTCCGATTCTGCCTGCTCCGCGTCGCTCTGCAATCGCCGCAAACGCCTCCGGAAAACGGCAAATCACACATCCAGACGGAGCATATTCCCATGACACCGCTGCACTTTTCCCGGAAGGCCATCCTCTCTGCATCGCTTGCCCTTGCCTGTGTCTCCGTGACCCACGCGCAATCCAACACCGGCACCATCCTCGGCACCGTGCAGGATGACACCGGCGCCGCCATTCCCGGCGCAACCGTAACCATCCGCAACCTGGGCACAGGTGAGACACGCACCGCCACGTCTGACGGCAGCGGCGTTTACAACGTTCCGAATCTGCAGATCGGCCACTACTCCATCACGATCGCGCATGACGGATTTACTTCGGCACAGATAGCCGACACCGAATTGCAAGTTGCGCAGCGCGCGACTATCAACCCCGTGTTGCACGTGGGCGCGATTACCGACAAGGTAGACGTGATCGCCTCGCAGACGCCGCTGTTGAATGAGGCGTCCTCTGCCGTAGGTCAGGTCATTGATACGCAGACGGTGCAGAACGTGCCGTTGAATGGCCGCAACTTCTGGCAGCTGACGCAGCTTACGCCGGGTGTCAGCTTCATTCAGGGCGGGCAGAACATTGCTTCCGGCGGCACGTCCATCCGCGCCAGCGCCGTCAACGTAAATGTGAACGGCCTTTCACCTTCGTGGACAGGATGGTATCTGGACGGATCGAACATCACAGAATCGCAGCTTGGTGGCACGCTGATCTCGCCCAACGTAGACGCATTGCAGGAATTCAAAGTGGAATCCAGTAATATGCCCGCCGACTACGGCCACAGCCCCACCATTGTGAACGCCACGCTGAAGAGCGGCACCAATGCCTTCCACGGAACAGCGTATGAGTTCCTGCGCAACAACGCCTTCGACGCGAAGAACTACTTCTACGTTCCACCTGCAGGTTCCACGCGACGCAACCAGCCGCTGCATCGCAATCAGTTCGGCATTGCTGTCGGCGGACCGATCGTGAAGGACCACACGTTCTTCTTCCTCGATTTGCAATCCACGCTGTACACACTGGGCCAAAACTTTGACAACATTGTGCCCAGCGCTGCCATGCGCGCCGGCAACTATCAGGGCACAGGCATCACGCTGAAAGATCCTTTGACCGGCACTGCGTTTGCGAATAACACGATCCCCGCAAACCGCATTGTCCCGCAGGCACAGTTCTTCCTGAAGTATCTGCCCGCCGCGAATCAGCTTCGTGGCACTGTATCTCACGCTGTACTGACAAACCGCCTGAAGCAGCAACTGGATCAGGGCGACATCCGCATTGATCAAACGCTGTTCTCGAAAGACCGCCTGATGGGTCGCTACTCCATCACGGACAACCACGAAACGGACCCCAACCCCTTCCCAGCCCTCGGCGGTTTTCCGCTACGCAGCCGTGGCCAGAACGTGGTGCTGCGTGAAACGCACATCTTCTCGCCGAAGTGGCTGACGGAGGCGCAGTTCTCCTACTACCGCAGCGTCTTTTTCTTCACCAGTTCGCTGCAGGGACAAAACATCAATCAGCAAGCGGGTATCAAGGGCCTGGAAGGTCTATCGCCCGATCAGTATCAGGGCATGCCGCAGCTCAGCATCTCAAACTACGCGGGCTTCACCGGCCAGAGCGGCAACTATCCCAAGCAGAACAAGATCCGTTCGTGGCAATACGTCATCCGCTCCACGTACACCAGCGGCAAACATGAAGTCCGCTTTGGCTACGAGAACTTCCACGACACCAACACCTATCTCTTCGGCTCCAATTCGGTAGGTACGTTTACCTTCAGCAATTCCTACTCCGGCGACAACTTTGCGGACTTCCTGCTGGGCTATCCCGCATCCGGCCTGCGCAGCTACTTCCGCCAGCCGTGGGGTAACTACGTTAACTTTCAGTCGATGTATGTGCAGGACGACTACAAGGCAAGCTCGAAGCTGACCATCAATGCCGGTCTACGCTGGGAGATCAATCCGTTCTACAACGGCATCAAGGGTCAGACATCGGGATGGAATCCGACGAACGGCAAGCTTGTAATTCCTTCTGACTTCTCCATGAACGCGCAGCCCGGAACACCGTATCTGTATTCGCTGTTCTCCGATCGCTTGCAGTACTCAAACGATCTCGGCCTGCCGACCTCCATCCGCAAAGCAGCACGCAAGAATGTGGGGCCGCGCTTCGGTGTGGCTTATAAGCCGGAAGAAAACACGGTACTGCGCGCGGGATACGGCATTTTCTATCTCTTTCCGGATAACAACGCCATCAACAACACGCAGAATGTAGTGCCGTTCATCGCGTCGCAAACCGTAAACAACGTGAAACCCACCCCGACGCTGACCTTCGGCGACTTCTACTCGGGCCAGCCGATCGTCGCCGCGAACACAAGCAATTCCACCTGCTCCTTCGGCTATGTCGCGCTGTCCTGCTCGCAACCCAGCCTCACCACGATGGACCTGCAGGTAAAGAACTCCTACACGCAGGAATACAACGTCGCCGTCCAGCATCAATTCGGTCGCAAGGTATCGCTCGATGTGGCTTACGTGGGCAATCGCACGCAGCACATTGTGCAACCATTCTCTGCAAACGACCCGTTCCCCGGAGCAGGCACAATCCAGAACCGTCGGCCCTTCCAGCAGTGGGGCACGCTCACGCTGTATCGCTACGCGGGCAACGCGAATTACAACTCGCTACAAACAAAGCTGGAGACACGCGCGCTGAGTGGCGCTACGTTCCTCGTCTCCTATACCTACGGCGCCTGCCTTACGGACGGCACATTCAACGGCCTGACCCGCGAAGTGAGTGGCGGCTATAACTACTACGGCCCCTGCAACTACGACATCAAGCACAACTTCGTAACCAGCGGCCTGTACGAACTGCCCTTCGGCAAAGGCAAGATGTTCGCGTCTGGCGCCAACGGCTTTGTGCAAGGCCTGATCGGCAACTGGAGTCTCTCCGGCGTAGGCACGCTGCAATCCGGCCTGCCCTTCACCCTGAGCATCAGCAGCGACCAGGCAAACACCGGCCTTGGCGGCCAACGCCCGAACATCACCGGACGCCCGCAGATGGTGCGCAAGCCCACCTGCTGGTTCTACGATTCGCGCAATGCCTCCTGCCCCACGGGGGGCGCCGATGCCTTCAGCATCCCTGCGCAATACACCTACGGCAATGGCGGCACCAACACCATGCGTAACGACGGTCTGGTGCAGTTTGACGTCTCGGTCCTGAAGAAAATCCCGTTCGGCGACGCCCGCTCGCTGGAGTTCCGTGGCTCGTTCTTCAACGTCTTCAACCACACCACCTTCGCAACGCCCGTGACGAATATCGACTCGTCCTCGGCGGGCCAGATCACCTCAACCCTGAACGCTGCTCGATCCATTGAACTAGCCGCCAAAATTTACTTCTAAGCACGCTTTAGAGCAGAATCAAAGGCCGCAGAGAAGAATTACTTCTCTACGGCCTTTTTTGTTTCGAAATGCAGGAATAACATGGGACTTTCGGGGTGCGATAGCCCCGCTCATGGCTTCCGCAAAGTAAAGTTACCTTATGGCGTATTTTTTGGCGATTGATGCGGGCGGCACAAAGACGGACTTTGTACTGGCCGATGAAACACGCACGCTGGCGCGGCAGCGCACCGGCACCATCAAGCGTCTTCGCACTGATGCGGACACTGCACAAAAGAATCTGGAAGAAGGCCTTCGCGGCCTGACCGCACAGAGCGGTATTACCATGTCCTCCGTGCTGCGCACCTGCGTTGGCACAGCGGGCGAAACCGTTCCGATGGTGGCCGACTGGCTGCGCGAAACCATCGCAGAACGTGTCAGCGGACAACTGCTTCTCCTGGGCGATGTAGAGATCGCTCTGGATGCTGCCTTCCGTGGCGGCCCCGGCGTTCTTGTACTGGCAGGAACAGGCTCAAATGTTGCAGGACGCACACCTTCCGGCAAGATGGCCAACACCGGCGGTTGGGCCCCGTGCTCTCCGATCAGGGTTCCGGCCACGCTATTGGCCTGCGCGCCATCCGCTCCGTCTTCCTCGCGATTGATGAAGGACGGACCACGGCGCTGCAGCAGGCCGTAATGGATTTCTGGAATCTGCCTTCGCTTGACCTGTTGATTGAGTACGCAAACCGCACGCCCGCACCAGACGTTTCACGTCTTGCGCAGCTTGTCTACAGCGTGGCGCAGCACGGTGACCCGGTTGCACAGGAAGTATTGAAGGCCGAAGGCGAAGCACTGGCTCACCTGGTGCGTCTGCTGATTCGCAAGCTGCAAACCTTACAGGGCGACTCCACCTTTGTTCCGCAGCTTGCCTTTGCCGGCTCCATCATGGAGCGAGTGATTCCCGTGCGCGAAGCACTCATCGCATCTCTGCGCAAAGACTTTCCATCGCTGCAAACGCGCGATGGCGTGGTTGATCCGATTGAGGGAGCGTTGTGGCGCGCACGCGACCAGCAGGCATTTGAAGCACGCGCACATGCAATCGAACAACGGTCCACGGAGTCAGTCGATGCCACCACGGCACAACCTGCTTAGCTCTCTTGCCTTCACCAGTGTTCTCATCGCAGCCTCAGCCTCAGCACAAACAGCCGACGTGCATGCGTCGTGGCGCGCGTATGGCGGCTCAGAAGACGGCACACAATACTCATCCCTGAAGCAGATCAACCGCACCAACGTTAGTCATCTGCGCGAAGCGTGGCGGGTTTCTACCGGCGATGGGCGCGGTTACGTCTTCAATCCGCTCATCATCGGCAAGACGATGTATGTGCTGGCCCAGAACAACAGCATCGTGGCGCTGGATGCAGGCACAGGCAAACAACTGTGGTCGCATCCATTGCAGCCGAAGACGCCGCTGGTTCCCACGCGCGGCCTGGCTTACTGGCAGAGCGTGGATGGCAAGGACCAGCGCCTCATCTTTGCAGTGGACAATCAACTGCGTGAAATCGACGCTGCCACCGGAAAATCCATCACCACCTTCGGCAAGGACGGCAACGTGGATCTGCGCGAAGGCCTGGGCCGCGACGTCAACAAGCTGACGCTGGTGCAGTCCTACAATCCCGGCCGCGTCTTTGGCGACCTGGTGATCCTTGGCTCCGCGACCAACGAAGAATACGACTCCGCTCCTGGCGACATCCGCGCCTATAACGTTCTCACCGGTAAGATGACGTGGATCTTCCACACGATTCCGCATCCCGGCGAATACGGTTATGACACATGGCCCAAGGACGCATGGAAGACCGTGGGCGGAGCGAATGCATGGGGAGGCATGGCGCTTGATGTGAAGCGCGGCATCCTATACGTGCCCACCGCCAGCCCCAAGTACAACTTCTACGGCGCGAACCGCACTGGCTCAAACCTTTATGGCGACTCGCTGATTGCCATCGATGCACACACCGGAAAGCGCATTTGGCACTTCCAGATGGTGCATCACGACATCTGGGATTACGACAACCCGAACACGCCCATGCTGCTGACTGTGAAACACAACGGCAAAGATGTGGACGTTGTCGCACAGACCAGCAAGACGGGCTACCTGTGGGTCTTCGATCGCGTAACGGGAAAGTCTCTGTGGCCTATTGAAGAAAAGCCTGTGCCGCAGGATGCCATGCCAGGCGAACACGTGTGGCCCACGCAGCCCGTGCCTACAAAGTTAGAACCGTTCAGCCGCCAAACCTTCACATCGAAAGACCTGAGCCCGTACCTCACACCCGAGGAACATGATCGCCTAAAGAAGCAGATTGATGCTGCTCGTAATGAAGGCATCTACACACCGCCCACCACGCAGGACACGGTCGAGATGCCCGGCAACAACGGCGGTGTGAATTACGGTGGCGCAGCCGTCGATCCCACGCACGGCTATCTTTACGTCGTGTCGAAAGACCTGCCCGCGATGCTGAAACTGCAACTGCCTCCCGCTGCACCCACCGGCAGCACGCCAGAGGCACGAGGCGCAGCGGTGTATGCCAACACATGCAGTCTGTGCCACGGCATCAATCGCGAAGGCAAAGCCCCCGTCATCCCCACGCTGGTTGACGTTGACAAACGGTTAACCGAAGAACAGATTCGCCAGACCGTCCGCTACGGCAAAAATCAGATGCCGTCCTTCGGCAGCCTTCCCGCCGCGCAGGTGGACGACCTGATGAAGTTCCTGAAGAATCCGGGACTGCCGATGGTTGAAAACACCGCGGCCGCACCGACCGGCGATCCCGCCAGGCTGCGCTATCGCAGCGGATTCGGCTTCCTGTTTGCAGAGAGTGGCCTTCCCGTGATCGCTCCGCCGTGGACCACGCTCACCGCATATGACCTGAACACCGGCAACGTTCGCTGGAAGATTCCGTTGGGTGAAGTACCGGAACTGGCAGCAAAGGTCATCACGAACACCGGCTCGCACTTTCCAAAGGTGAACCCGGTAGTCACCGCAGGTGGACTCATCTTCACCGGAACGCGTGATCGCAAGATTCGCGCACTGGATGCAGCTACTGGCAAGGTTCTGTGGGAACACGAAGTGGACGCTGCGCTGGAAGGCATGCCTGCCATCTACGAGATTGATGGCAAGGAATACGTGGTCTTCTGCGCCGCAGCACGCGCCACCACGTACACACATGCCGTGCCCGGGCATCCCGCAGCGCAGGATCCGATTCCCGGCGCATACATAGCCTTTACCCTGCCCAACTAAGCAGCGGAATCTCTTTGGAATAGCCAGGGAAGTTCGGCGAGTAAAGATCATTCCCTTTACGAATCGCCGGCTTCCCGTCCTGCACCCAATGCGGGCCACGCACCTCCAGGTGCTTCGCCATGCGTGCGCGCCACATCGCCAGTGTCTCGGCATGCGCAGCATCCGCAGACAGATCGTGCAACTCAGCGCGATCTTCCGCCAGGTGAAACAACTGCTCCGTGCCGTCATAGCAATGGAAGATGTACTTCCACTTGCCATCCGTCAGTGCCGTCCAGTGATTACTGGGGTCATACGTGATGGCATGCTCCAGATCAAGATACTCGCGCCACTCGGTCTTACCGCGCAGCAATGCAAGCAGGCTCTTGCCTTCCACATCGTCAGGAATCGCCGCACCAGCCGCATCCAGAAACGTTGGCAGAAGATCGCGAATCTCCACCACCTGCGACATCCGCTTCCCTGCAACCTGCAACTGCTGCGACTTCGCAGGACGCACCAGCATGGGAATGTGCGCGGACGATTCATACGCATACGACTTACGCCACATATTCTGGTCGCCCAACATGTCGCCATGGTCACTGAAGTACACAATCATGGTGTTATCCAACATGCCGCGCTGTTCCAGAACGCGCAGGATGCGGCCAATCTGCTCATCCACAAAACTCACACCGGCGTAGTATCCCTGCCGTGAGTTTTGAATCTCCGCATCACTGAACTTGCCGTGCCACAGATCATCGCGTTCGCTGGAGTGGGCTTCATACTTCTTCGCCCAATCACCCACAGCAGCCTTCGGCAACTCACGCTCATACATTCGAAAGAATCGCTCTGGCGCGTCATACGGACTATGCGGGCGAATGAACGACACTTTTAGAAAGAACGGCTCGTCGCGCTCATACTGCTGCAGAAAACGCACAGCTGTCTCACCCGTCCAGTGCGTCGCGTGCATCTCCTCGCGATAGGCAAACGGCTTGCTGCTGCGGTCATTCCATCCCAGTCCCGTTGCATGCGGATCCTTGTCTGGCATCTGCGACCAGAACCACGATTCATAATCGCAACGCGGCTCCGCGGACTGCGCATGTTTTCCTTCGCCCTTGTGAAACCAGTAGCTGCAATGCTCATCGTTCACCAGGTGGTGATAGCCATGCGGATTCGTAATGGGATAGTAGTGGTTCTTGCCAACTGACGTGGTGTAATACCCCGCCTGTGCCATAGCCGCGGCCTTCTCTGTCGGATACGGATTCGTAGCGATGGTGCCATAGCCGAGCATTCCGTGTCCCCATGGACTACGCCCCGTCATCAACGCACTGCGTGCAGGCGTGCAGCTTGGTGTGGATGAATACGCGTTCTCAAACACAACGCCTTCACGCGCAATGCGATCCATATTTGGCGTATGAATGGTCTTGTTGCCATACGCGCCCATGCAGTCCCACCGATGCTGATCCGCCATCAACATCACGATGTTGACCTTACCCGCAGGATGATACGGCTTGACTTGTGGTGTCACGGCGCTCTGTTGCGCTTCACCTTCCATAAGCGGCCCGTGCAGTAGCGTCGCGCCACCTAACGATAAAAATGTCCGGCGATCCATGACAGTCTCCGTAGCAGGATTCAACACAACTACATTCACGTCACGCGCGATGCACTAATTCTGCAACCACACGAACATCTTCTACCTCAACCCGCGCCTCGCCCTGCTGCCACAACACATCACGCACATCTGCCGCATGCGGCTTACGACGAAACGACCCGTGTAGATCAAGCCCTGGAACCTTCGCCAGCAGTGGAGCATTCTGCAGCGACACGCCACCACCCGCTGCAATGCGAATCCAGCCTGCCGATATTTGCGTTAGCTCAAGCAGCATCTCAAGACCTTCCATCACGTTGGGCTGTCCACCCGATGTAAGCACGCGGCTGCAACCAAGATCGATGATCACGCGCAGCGACTCGTGCAGATCACGCGCAAGATCAAACGCGCGATGAAACGTCACCGGACGTCCATTCGCTATGCGAATCAACTCTGCAGTCTGCGCAGTGTCAATAGATCCATCCGCCGTCAACGTGCCTACGACAATGCCCGTAGCACCAAGCGAAAATGCCATCTCTGCATCGGCACACGCCATGCGAAACTCTGTGGCGGAATACACAAAGTTGCCACCGCGCGGACGCACCAGTGCATGCACCGGAATGCTTGAAGCTGCAATCGCCTCACGCAGAAACCCTACGCCAGCAGTAACGCCGCCCTCACTGAGGGCGGCGCACAGTTCAATGCGATCGGCGCCACCGGCATTTGCTGCTTCGCATGCCTGCAGTGTCTCCGCACATATTTCCAGTTCTCGTTGCAACACTTCCTCCGCGAAGGAAGACGCCTGTTACAGCGCCGCCTTCACTTGCTCAAACAGATACTTCGCGCCCTCAACGCCATCCCAAGGGCCGTCCTCGTACTCCAGCGCAAACACGCCGGTATAACCATTGTTCATCATGATGCGCACGTTGCGCTGCACATCAATGTGCGTGCCTTCGCCAAACGCATTATCCCAACGGTCCCAGTGCTTCGCGTGGCATGTGGTGTGTGCGTAAGGCGCCAGGTCGTTTAGCGCGTGATAGACAAGATACTTGTGTTCCCAGTTGCCGAAGTCCGGCGAAGCTTCGCACCAGCGGCTGTTCACTTCTTCAATGATGATGCGGATATTAATGGGATTCGCGGTTAGACCCCAGTGGTTTTCCAACGTCACCTTCACGCCCACCTTCGAACCGTGTTCCGCCATTTCTTTGAATGACTGGATGCACTGGCTCAGGTATTTCTCAAGATCCGGGTTCTTCGGATAGCTGGTTTCGTTCGGCTGTGGTGACGGCGCAATGCGCGGACCACCACTATTGATACGCATGCTCTTCGCGCCAAGAATGGCAGCACCATCCAACCACTTTTTCGCAACAGCAACGCCAGCCTTGCGCTTCGCTTCATCCAGTTCGCAGATATCGCGCGGCGCATTGTTCGAGATGTGATGACAGAAGACGCCTTCTTCCTTCTGCTTCGCCGCCAGCTTCTCCAGCCACTTCACGCCGTTCGGGCTTCCCGGATTGAACTCCGTAATCTGACGTTCCTTGCCGTTGTATCCCATGATGGTCATCGGCTCGTACTGGCTCTCATCCGTGATGTCGCCAAACAGGCTGGACCAGATATCGAACTTCGTCACACCCGGAAACAACTTCTTCGCATATGCGGGATATTCCAGCGCCGTGATGCTGCCATACTTCGCCTGCATCTTCTCAACGGTCGCTTTATCACCCACGTTGTTGCGGTTCTTGAAGATCCAACGCAACGGATAGCTATTCGCTGCGATGCGGTCCAGCTTCTCGCTCTCCGTAAGAGGACGGAAGGCACTCCCCTTCTCAATGGTTTCCGGTGTTGCGCTCTTCTGTTGCGCAAATGCCTCGCCTGCCAATATGCTGGCGGCCGCTGCGCCACCCGCGCCCCTCAGAAAGTTCCGGCGATCCAGTTGCATCGTGCGTGACTCCATTGCTATCTCCTTCTACTGCCTGTTGCGTTGTGACGAGTGTTTACGCCTGCTTTGGGCTTCGCGCCGAAACATACACCTTCGGCGTGTAGGTCAGGTCATCCACAAACGGATACGTTGGCGGACGATTCTTGTTCTTCGGCAGATGCACGATGTCCTGATTGATCGCACCATCGGTCAGCGCCATCAGGTTCGCCTTCGCCAGTTGTTTAATCTGAGGCTCAAGATAGCCAGACTTCACAACAACGATCTTCGCTGCGTGCGGATCAATACCCAGCTTCGTAAAGTCCACAATCTCGTGATACGGCCTGCGATACGCACTCAGGATCAGCGTGACGCCCTGAATCTGCACTGCTGCTTCACGCTTTGCAGGATCAACATTCTGCAACAACGCCTTCACCGTTGCCGTTACCTTCACTGGCTTGCTGGCAATCGGATCAAGCGTTGCACCAATGGAAAGCGGGATCGTCTTGCCAACACCCGCTGCATAACACGCGTCCGTCGCAGGCTTATCGGCGATACCACCAAAGACAACATCCTTCGCGCCAGCCTTCAACAGGGCTTCAAGAACCGTGGCCTGATCGCCATTGCCACCACCGGTCGGATTATCGCCGGAGTCCGCAAGAACAAGCGGATGAACGTCAGACTTCATCGCCTTCGTGATGCACTCATCCAGCGGACAAACCGGATCGCCAAACGCAAACTCTTTGCGCGCATCCCAATACTGCTGCGCAAGATTCGTGGCAACCTTCTCTTCATTTGCAGGATTGGTTCCGGTCACGACAACAGATGCAGCAGAGCGCGGCTGATCGGCCCACACGTAGCCCACGAGCATGGACACATCCATCACACCAGGCGTCTTATTCAACTCAGGCAACTGTGCCCACAAACGCTTCGCCGGTTCCCAGTTTGTAGAGCTGCGCTCACCCGGCATCAATACAGGAATCGTCGCCCACTCCAGCGTTGGGCGAATGTTTTCTTTCACGCACTTCACCAGCATGTCGCACGCCCGGAACATCGTCTCTTCCTTGTCGATGTGCGGTGCTGTGCGAAACGCGGAAAGCATATCCAGCGAATCAATAATGCGTTTGCTGATGTTGCCGTGCAGATCGTAGCTTGCAGACATCAGGCAGTTTGGTCCAACCACATTACGCGCAGCTTCATACCAATCGGCTTCAGCGTCATCCAGGCCATCGACAGTCATGGCGCCATGCATAGGTAGATACAGACCATCCAACGGCAACAACGCTTTTAGACGATCAATAAACTCTGCTTTGATCTTGTCGTAAGCGTCCCGCGCAACAGGACCGCCCGGAACCGCAGTGGCAACGATAGTTCCCATGAAAGGAACGTCAGGATAGCGTTGCTTCAACACAGCGAAGCGCGGAGAAGCATTCAACGCATCGCCACGCGTAATTGTGAACTCGTCATAGCGCGTGCGGATGTGGCCATACGTGCTGCATTCAATCGCAATGCCGCCATACGCAATGCGCGGCGCAGTCGTTGCCTTGGAAGATTTACATCCAACAACGGTGGCCAACGCGGCCATGGAACCAGCCTTCAGAAACGAACGTCGCTGCATCAACGCAAATCTCCTGAGAAAAGAACAGCATTGAAAAGAGAAGAAAAGAATCGGGCGGCTCAACAAGTGAGCCGCCCGGCATTGTTTTGGTTAGAACTTCAAACGAGCCGCGAACTGAATCAAACGCGGGTTGTAGGCATTCGCCGTGGAGGTGATGGAACCGTAACCTGCAGTTGGCGTAAAGCCCGCAACTGGGAAGCCATTACAAGCCGTAGTACAGGTCTGGTAAGACAACGTCGAGCTCGGGTTCACGAACTGTGCCGTGTTCATCACGTTGAATGCTTCCGTGCGGAACTCCAGCTTCAGGCTCTTGTAGATGTCGAAGTTCTTGAACAGCGACAGATCCACACGCTGCTGCCCCGGTCCGAACAACTGGTTACGATGTTCCGAACCGATAGTAGCTGTGGGCTGGAAGACGAACGCATTCGTGTCGAACCACTTGCTGATTGTCGGGTGGCCAACCTTGCCGCTGGCAATCATGTTCGGACGATCGCCGCCTCCGACGGTAGGACGCGTACCGCTGCGGTTGACGGTGTTTGTCACAGAGAAAGGCATGCCCGTGTTCCACACCACGACACCATTGGCCTGCCATCCCTTGATCAGAACACCCCTGAAACCATGAGCGCTATTACCAAACGGCAGCGAATAGTTGAACGTCGCCGTGACACGGTGCCGCACATCCAGGTTGCCGTTGCCGTAATCGATCGTATTGATCAGCTCTGCTGATGAGCCAAAGCCGTTGCCACCGTTGTTGCTGATCGATTCCGCGTTATCCAGCAAACGCGCCCATGTATATCCCAACGACATGTCGAGTCCCTTGCTGAAGCGGCGCTTCAACACGGCCTGCATCGCGTGGTAGCTGCTGGAGCCAGTGCTGCGATACAGCGGGATGTTCGTTATGTTCGGCACAGTAGAGGCGAATCGGCGGTACTGGTTGTAGTTGCTGTTCACCGCGGGCGAGTTCGTGGTGGTGTCACCCGGCGTTACGAATACCTTCGACAGGTTTGCCAGTCCAACCGTGTTGTAGTCAGACAGATAATAGCCATTGCGACGGCCAAGTTCGCCCACATAAGAGAGTGTGCCCACGAAACCGGCAAACTCTCGCTCAGCTGTCAGGTTGAACTGCTCGATATACGACGACTTGAAGTTAGGATCCAACGCAGCAGTAATGGCGCCGCTTGGATTCGTGTAGCTGTTCGGAGCTGGAATGGGAAGACCAGCAGCAAACTTCTGGCCGCTCTGCGCGGACGTGAAGGGGCCATACGTTGCGGTAAACGGCTGGTTCACCAACGCCGAACCAGAGGTAGTATTTTCCGGCGCGAACGTCAGGCCGAAACCACCACGGATAACCGTTTTTTCCATCGGCGTATACGCAAAGCCGAAACGCGGGGCCAGGTTGCTGTAATCCGTCTGCACACCGCCATGTACGCCAGCGTTGCGCCCTGCCACCACAATTCTTCCCTGCAGGATGTCGAAGTTCGAAAGGATGTTGTTGATTTCCGTATACGGCGTGAACAGGTCGTAACGGACACCAATGTTCAGTGTCAGGTTCGACGATGCGTGGAAATCGTCCTGGAAGTAAAAGTGGGGTTCCCAGGTACGATTGTGCGGCGTATACAGAATCTCGTTACGACCACCGGATGTGTACGTTCCGGTGAGCAACTGTGAGAAGTTATCAAACGTCCAGTTGCCATTCGCCGTATCGGTTTGTGTGACAGAGTCCTGACGACGAATAACGCCTGCACCGAACTTGAACGAGTTGTGGCCGCGAATCCAGCTGACGGCTCCCTCATACTGATACGTGTTTTCGTGATAGATGATCGGCGGACGGTTTCCGAGGTTCGTGCCGGGCGTGCTGACCGATACTGCGGAAAGTTCAGCCGTACGGCCATCTACGTTGATGTTCGGCTGGCCCATCGCCGTGTTGATGGCCTTGCCAAAGTTAAGAGGGTACTGGGCGTTATCCAGCAGCGTATAACCCGCCTTCAATTCCAGCAGAAGAGTCGGCGTGAACGCGTGGGTGTAGTTGAGGTGCGCCTGGTGCGCGCGTGTGGCTGCCGGGCCAGGATAGCTGCCCAGGTTGCCGCCCGGTTCAATAACACCAGCAGCTGAGTTCACTGCCGGAAACAGCGTACCGATCTTGGTGTCGACACGGTTGTAGGTGTAACGCAGGAACGCGCGATCACCGTTTGAGAAAAGATGGTCGCCACGAACATCACCTACCTTGGAGAACTGCGAGTCTCCACGAGTACCTATGTAGTTGTTCGTAACAGCACCAGCCGCACCATAGTTCGGTAGCGGGAACAGGGCGATGTACTGCTGTCCAATCTTGTCGAAGTTAGCAGGAGCGACGGTCTGCTGCGCCACCGGAATCGACGGGTTGTCCGTGAAATTGCCGGGGTTGTTGCGCTCAAACAATGATGGAACGCTGGTAATCGTTGGGTTCTGATTGAAGACTTTGTTCAATCCTTCGTAGTCCACGAAGAAGAACGTCTTGTCCTTCCAGATAGGGCCGCCAAGGCTGGCACCGAACTGGTTCTGGCGATACTTCGGCTTGGGGATGGTTGCGCCAAACTTGAACGGGTTCGCATTCAGCTTGTCATTGCGGAAGAACTCGTAAGCCGTACCGTGAAACTGGTTGCCACCGGACTTGGTGATGACGTTGATGATGGCGCCTGCCGCACGGCCCACTTCTGCCGTGAATACGTTCGCCTGAACGCTGACTTCCTGGATAGAGTCCACGGAAGGACGAACACCAATGGAACCGATGATGCGCTCGTTATTATCGATGCCGTCAATCGTCTGGTTGTTCATCATGTCAGCCTGACCGTTCATCGATACCGACGAGGTCTGACGACGATCATCCGGGCGGTTGCCGCTGGCGAGACCGTTGTTCAGGCCTTCCGTGGCGCCCGGCGTCACCTGTACCAGGTTGATGAAGTTACGTCCGTTCAGCGGCAGTTCCTGCGTCGCCTTTTCCGTCACCGTGTTGATGATGGCCGACGAATCCGTGCGCAACGCGGGCGTGGTCGCTTCTACGTTGATTGTTTCGCCTTCGCTACCAACCGCCAGATGCGCATCTTCACGCGCACGGTCACCTGCAGCAATGCTGAAACTGTTGATCTGGAATGTCTTGAAGCCCGTTGCCGTTACGGTCAGTGAGTACGTGCCCGGCTTCAACAGAGTGAACGTATATTCACCGGCGGAGCCTGCGGTAACCGTACGCTTGTCGTGCGTGTTGACATCTGTGAGCACGATGGTGGCATTTGGCACTACGGCGCCTGACACGTCCGTTGCCGTGCCGACTACATCCGCTGTGGTGTTCTGAGCAAAGGCCGGTGAAACCGCTGCGGCAAACATACCGGCGATTGCCATCGTACGCAACGTGCCTTTGGTCATACTGAAACACTGCTTATCTGCAGTGCCTCGCGACTGGGTACAAATATTTGATAGGTCCTTCATGGTCCGGGTCTCCCGAGTGTTATTCCGCCTGGTAACGCCCTGTGTCGTGAATACGCGTGCGCACAGGAATTTTCGTGTGCCGAAAGGGAATTAGAACCTTCCCCGGCGAAAAGCGCTTACTCCCCTGCCAGCTGCACTTCATCCTGTCCGGTCGACTCACCTATAAATTCACTCAGTGAATAAATTGGAGTCAATCCTGGTGCGGCTGATGTAGTATTGCGAAGGTAATCAGGTCAACAATGTTTCGGTAGGTGGATCATATCCACCGCCCTGTGAAGGGTCAAGCAGGATTTACATCCCTGTTACCCAGACGCAATACCCCGGAAACACATCCCGGGGTTGGAGAGCTTTCTCATGAAGGTATCCTTCCGGTCTGCGAAGACCGCCGTGATTGCCGCATTGCTCGAAAACGACCAGCTCTCCCGGCTGGAACTGAGCGATCGCGCGGGTGTGAGTCCTGCAGCCATCACCGAAGTGACCCAACACCTGTTGCAGCAAGGACTTCTGCTGGAAACGCCCGCCATGAATGCGGGCAAGCGCCGCGGACGCCCTACGGTTCAGCTTTCTCTTCAGGCCTCCCACTCCTGCTTCGTCGGCGTCAGCATCAACGAAGAAAAGGTGCAGCTCGCCATCACCGACCTGCGTGGCGAAGTCCTCGGTCACGAAGAAGTGACAGAACACAGTGACCTTCAGGAGCTGCCTGCTGCCGTCCGCGCCAGCTTCACACGCACGTTGCGCAAATCTGGCGTCGCACGCGCTCGTGTTCGAGGCGTTGGCATCTCCGTCGCCGGCATTGTGGACGCAGAGGAAGGTATTTGTCGCTACTCCGCCGGTCTGGATTGGCGCGATGTTCCCATTGCAGAAAAGATTGCAGCCGCATTGAAACTTCCCGCATGGGCAGACAACGATGCCAACGCTATCGCTATGGGCGAGAAGATCTTCGGTCGTGGACGCGAGTATGACAACTTTTCCATCGTCATGCTGGGCCGCACCATTGGTTCCGCGCATTATATGAACGGGATGCTCTATCGCGGACACGACGGCAGCGCGGGAGAAATCGGCCATATTACTGTGGACCCAAATGGCCCGCCCTGCCGCTGCGGACGCAACGGCTGTCTGGATACACTCGCAGGCGGTTATGCCTTGCGCCAAGCCGCAAAAAAAGCAGGGCTTTCCATTCAAAGCATGCGTGATCTGGAAGATCTGGCCATGCGTGGCAATGCAAAAGCCATTAAGCTGCTGCGCGATGCAGGCGCAGCCCTTGGCAGCGCCATCGCCACACTGGTTCATTTGAACGATCCTGCGGCGGTGCTTTTCACGGATCTGGAGGGCTTTGAAAACGGCCTCTTCCGAACTGCCACACGACAAGCTATTGAGAACGGCATCCTGCCGCGCTTCCTTGCTTCCACACAGATCATTTTTGGCGATGGGGAGCCGGTCTCGCTGCCACGCAGCGCCGCCTCCATCGCGGCTTTTAACTATCTGATCGCCCTGTAGCAATCAGAACCACTCGGAGGGGAAAGTACATGCAGGAGCACACACAGCAAGGAGAAGTCTCAGGCCTGTCGCGTCGCGGCTTTTTAAAGCACGCGGCCACCGCAGCCGCACTGGCCACCGTCGCAGGAAAAATTGCGCTGCCTAACCGCGCTGAAGCACAAGCGTTGAAGCGCACCCACGCGCCCATGGCTCTGGGTTTGCTCATCTCACCGTTCCCTGATCCCGAAGCCAAAATCAAACTCGTTCACGATCTGGGCTTCCCGACCTGCTTCCTTTCGCTGGACGGCTATCTGGGCAAATTCACGCCCGCTCTGGCCAAGCAGTTCAATGATTTGTTTGACAAATATCAGGTGGTTCCCACCACGGCAGAAGTCGTGCATCCGGCGCCGCTGAAGTGGAACTTCGTGGAAGGCCCCTCGACAATCGGCGTTGTCCCGCCTGCGTACCGTCAGGCTCGTGTCGATGCACTGAAGCAAACTTCAGATTTTGCGAGGCTCATTGGTGTGGGTCGCATTCAGACACACTGCGGCTTCATTCCGGAAGATCCGCACGATCCTCTCTACGACGGAACGGTTAAGGCCATCCGCGAACTCACCGAGCACTGCGCTGACAACGGCCAGCACTTCCTGATGGAAACCGGCCAGGAAACCCCCACCACGATGCTGCGCATGATTAAGGATGTGAACCATCCCGGACTCGGCGTTGGTCTGGATACCGCGAACCTCATCCTCTACGGCAAAGCAAATCCGGTGGATGCATTGAAGGTTCTCGGACCGCACGTGCAGGCGATGCACGCGAAGGACGGCATGTGGCCCACCGATCCGGACAAGCTTGGCAAAGAAGTGCAGATCGGCAAGGGCGACGTGGACTTCCCCACTGTGCTCAAGATGCTTAAGGCTCTGAACTACACCGGTGCAATCAGCATTGAACGCGAAACGTCTGGCCCGCAGCAGGTGCAAGACGTGAAGGAAGAAAAGGTCTACCTCGAAAACATCCTCAACAAGCTTGGCCGCGCTTAAGCGACATTCGGAGAGAACAAAATGGATCGCAGAAAATTTCTCAAGGGGACCGGTGCTGCTTGCGGTCTCCTCATCGTGAAACCTTCCACGGCTTTTGGTTATGCCGCCAACTCCGCTGTACGTTACGGCCTGCTGGGCTGCGGCAGCCGCGGCACTTCCGTCGCAACATCGTTCGCGAAGAATACCGATGCGCGCATCGTCGCGCTGGGCGACATCTTCCCGGACCAGCTTGCCAAGGGAAAGCAGCACTTTGATCAGGTAAACGCTTCACTGGGCAAGCCTGCCGTTGATCCCAAGCTGACCTTTCACGGATGGGAAGCGTACAAGGCTATGGCCGCCAACCCCAACATTGACGCGGTGCAGATCTCCACACCGCCCTTCTTCCACGTGGAGCATCTCGACATCCTCACCGCAGGCGGCAAGCACGTTTACGTTGAAAAGCCCGTGGGCGTGGACATTCCGCAGACGCGTCGCGCACTTGAGATCGCCAAGCGCATCGATGGCAAAGTAAGCGTTGCTGTTGGTTTCCAGATTCGCAAGGCACCGCCTTTCGTTGAAATCGTCAGGCGTATTCACAACGGCGACATCGGCAAGATCGCATCGCTCAGCGGCTATTACAACGCACCACCGGCTGTCTTCCACGATGTGCAAAACGTCTCGCAGGAAGAGTTCCGCCTGCGCAACTGGGTGCGTGACAAGAAGCTCTCCGGCGACATTCTGGTGGAACAGAACATTCACGTCATTGACGTCTGCAACTGGATCATGGGAGCACATCCCATCAAGGCCGATGCGCGCGCCAGCCGTAAAGCCGTCACCGGTTACGGCAACATCAACGATAACTACGAAGTCATCTACACCTACCCTGGTGACGTGCAGCTCGTCTTCAACTCCACGCAGTTCAACTTCAAGGGTTTCTTCGATGTTGCCGAACACGTCTTCGGCAGCGACGGCGTTGCGGAAGCGCCCTACAAGGGACCGCTGCGCATCATGGGACCGAAGGCATGGACGTGGGATGGCGGCCCTGCAAAGACCGACAGCAAGTTCGCTGTAGACGGTGCCTTCACTGACAACCTGGCCGAGGCAGACAAGATGAAGGACCAGGACTTCATCGGCAGCATCACCGGCAACAAGTATCAGAACCAGATTGCAACCGGCGTGGATAGCGCACGGAGCTGCATCCTGGGTCGCAAGTCCGCAGAACTGGGCCGCGCCGCCACATGGGATGAACTCATGGCAGACAACGAAGCCTACGAACTCGGCATGGATATCACCAAGTACCACTAAGCCTGACGATGACGATGCTTCCTGTTCGCACTGCCCTCCTCGGTTTCGGCTATGCCGGCCGCACATTTCATGCGCCTCTGCTTGAGGCCGTGGAGGGCATCGCATTTTCGCTCGTCGGCTCCAGCCGCCCGGACGACGTGCACGCGCGCTATCCCAATGTGCGCGTCTCCAGTGCGCAGGAAGCAATCATTAATCCTGAAATCGATCTTGTCGTAATCGCTACACCAAACGATTCGCACTTCCCGCTGGCGGCAGCGGCATTGCGTGCTGGCAAACATGTTGTTGTCGACAAGCCATTCACTCTGAACCTGCAGGAAGCAAAAGACCTGCAACAAATCGCCAACGAACATGGCCGCATCCTCAGCGTCTTTCACAATCGCCGTTGGGAAAGCGAAATCAAGGGCGCGCGTGAAGTGTTGCAATCCGGCGTTCTGGGTCAGGTCACGCACTACGAACTGCACATGGACCGCTTCCGGCCCAACGTGCGTCAGCGCTGGCGTGAAGATCCCGGCCCCGGCGCGGGCCTGTGGTTTGATCTTGGTCCGCACATGATTGACGCGAGCATGTATCTCTTCGGTATGCCGCACGCCATTCAGGGAAGTCTTGCAACGCTGCGCCCTGGCGGTAAAACCGACGACTGGGGCCACGCCGTTCTGCATTATCCGCATATGCGCGTTGTGCTCAATGCATCATTGTTGGTCGCAGGCACAGGCCCACGCTCCACACTGCATGGCACTGCGGCAACGTGGATGAAATACGGCGCAGACACGCAGGAGCCACAGTTGCAATCTGGCATGTCACCCAATGATCCCGCATTTGGCATTGACCCCGATGGTGGTGTCATCATCGATGGAGCAACCGGCACCACCACACCTGCGGCACCGCAGCGAGGTTGCCAACAAAAGTATTACGAAAGCATCCGCGATGCGATCCGCACAGGCACTGCTCCCGCTATCACGGCGCAGGATGCAGTCAATGTCATGACCGTGCTGGACGCTTTTTATCTTTCCGCCCGTGAAGGGCGCACCGTGTCTCTGCCGCACGGATCAAAATAAACAAGAACCATAAGGAACACGAGGTAATACTGTGAGCGATACACCCGCACCATACCCGCACTGGATGCTCCGCGAAATCCACGAGCAGCCGGAGACACTGGCCGCCACGCTGGCTGCCTATGCCACCGCCGAAGGATTCCGCGACGACACCTGCGAGTCGATTCGCCAATGGCTGCGTGAAGCGCAGCGCGACATTGTGATTGCCGCCAGCGGCTCCAGCCGCCACGCCGGTCTCGTCGCAGAGCTGCTCATTGAAGACAAGGCAGGCATCCATGTCGACGTAGAATACGCCAGCGAATACAGTTACCGGTCCGAGCATTCGCTGAAGAGCGCTGCCGTCATGGTCATCTCACAGAGCGGTGAAACGGTAGACACGCTGGCCGCACTGCGCAAGGCAAACACCGCAGGCCACCACACGCTGGCCATCACCAATGTTCCCGGCTCATCGATGGCGCGTGAAGCCTCCGTCTCCATGCCCACCTTCGCAGGTCGCGAACGCGCCGTGCCCGCCACCAAGAGCTTCACCGCACAACTGCTGAACCTGTACCTGCTTTCGCTGCTCGCAGCAGAAGAGCGCGGCGTTCTAGTGAAACCGGAACTCGACAAGCTGCTTGTAGAACTGGGCACGCTTTCTGATCGCGTACGTCGTCAGTTGCCTCTGTGGGAGAGCCGCGTTCGCGAAATCGCTGCACAGATTGCCAAGGCCAAGGCTTTTCTCTTTGTGGGTCGCAGCGTTCACTACGCCATTGCTCGTGAAGGCGCACTGAAGTTGAAGGAGTCCGCGTACATTAACGCTGAAGGTTACCCCAGCGGCGAATTGAAGCATGGCCCCAACGCACTCGTCAGCAAGGAAACACCGCTGGTCATGCTGGCCACCGTCGATCGCAGCGATAGCGAATCCGTCGAGCGCTACGAAAAAGTCGTGCAACTCATGCAGGACATGCGTACGCAGGGCTCCACGATTCTTGCCATCGGCAACGCAGGCGACACCGCCGTCGAACAACTCGCTGACTTCTTTGTCCCCGTGGAAGAAGCCAGCGAAGGCCTGCTCACCATTTGCGAAGTGATTCCGCTGCAGATTCTGTCTTACTGCATGGCTATCCAGAACGGAATCAACGTGGACAGCCCGCGCAACCTCAACAAGGCAGTGCTCGCCGAGTAGCACTGCCTCGCATTACCCCCTCTGCGCATCCAATCGTGCAGAGGGGTACCTTCTACTTATGTCGACGGAAACAGCAATTCTGGCAGGTGGATGCTTCTGGGGCGTGCAGGAACTTTTGCGCAGCTATCCCGGAGTCATCTCCACACGCGTAGGTTACAGCGGCGGCGACGTGCCCAACGCGACCTATCGCAACCACGGCACGCACGCAGAAGCCGTGGAAATCATCTTCAATCCTGCGAAGCTCACGTATCGCACACTGCTGGAGTTCTTCTTCCAGCTTCACGACCCAACCACACGCAACCGCCAGGGCAATGACATTGGCACCAGCTATCGCTCCGCCATTTACTACACCACGCCGGAGCAGAAGCAGATTGCCGAAGACACCATTGCCGACGTAAACGCCAGCGGCCTGTGGCCCGGCAAAGTTGTTACGGAAGTCGAACCCGCAGGCCCCTTCTGGGAAGCAGAGCCGGAACACCAGGATTATCTGCAGCGCATTCCCAACGGCTACACCTGCCATTGGGTTCGCCGGGACTGGAAACTGCCCGCACGCAACGGCGCGCTTGTGTAACAACTTAGAAAGGCACAATGAACATCGGACTCATCGGATACGGCTTCATGGGCGGCGCGCACGCTGCGGCCATCACGCACATTCCCGGCGCAACACTCGTCGCAGTCGGCTCGCAAAACAAGCCATCCGCAGACGGACCCACGCGTGGCAACCTCGATCTGAAAACCGAACCGCTGCCCGACTCCGTTCGCTGGACGCCGGACTGGCATGAAGTCGTGGACGATCCCGCCATAGACGCCGTCGACATCTGCCTGCCCACGCCCATGCACCGTGAAGCCATTGAACGCGCCTTCGCCAACGGCAAGCATGTGCTGTGCGAAAAGCCCATGGCGCTCAGCAATCAGGATTGCGAAGAACTACTCGCACTGGCAAAGGCCAGCGGCAAGATATTCATGATCGCGCATGTTCTGCGCTGGATGCAGCCGTATCCGTATGCCTTTGAGTTCGTTAAGAAAACGAACAACATCACCACAGCAACGCTACGTCGCAGCACCGGCTATCCACACTGGAGCAAGTGGCTGCGTGACATCAAGGTTAGCGGCGGCGCGATTCCTGATCTGTTGCTGCACGATCTGGATCAAGCGCTGCAATGGTTCGGCGAACCCATCTCCGTGAGCGCCACCAGCATTGGCGAAGTCGACACCATGCGTGCAACCCTTCGCTACGCGGATAAGGAAATCATTGTGGAAGGTGGATGGCTTGCGCCGGAAACACCATTCGCCGCATCCTTCTCTATCACCGCAAGCGATGCATCGCTGACATTTGCAGACGGCGAACTTACCGAAACCCGCGGCAACGAATCGCACGAAGTAAAGCTCCCGGAACGCGACGCTTACTATGACGAGATTGCCTACTTTATCGAATGCTGCCGCACCGGCAACGCACCCGCGCTCTGTCCGCCGGAAAGCTCCGCGGAGGCTGTTCGCCTGGCGCTGCTGCTCATGCAATCACGCGACAATAACGGAAAGGAACTTTCATGGCAGTAGCAGAACCCTTGGAAACAGGCCTCGTCTTCTGGGCAGAGAAAGATGCCAACACGCATCTCCAACATTTGAAGAGCTTCGGCCTGCGCGTATGCCAGCTTGGCGTAGCGCCCACACTCGATTGCGCCGCAGCCGTCAATGAATGGAAGGAAGCGATCGCACGCGAAGGCGTGATCGTCTCCGGCGCTGTCGTTGCCTATCGCGGAGAAGACTACGCGAACCTCGCAAAGGTGCATGAGACTGTAGGCTTCACCGCACCGGGCTACGCCGCGGAACGCATTGCACGCACAAAGGAAGCATCGAACTTCGCTGCGGCTCTCGGCATCACATCGCTGTCATGCCACATCGGTTTCATCCCCGATGAGCCCGCATCGCCCATCTACACGGAACTCGTCGGCATCGCGCGCGAACTCTGTGACGCATGCGCCGCCAACGGCCAGGACTTCGTTCTGGAAACAGGACAGGAAAGCGCATACACACTGCTACAGTTCCTGGCTGACGTGAAGAAGCCGAACCTGCGCGTGAACTTCGACCCCGCCAACATGATCCTTTACGGCAGTGGCGATCCGATTGTTGCGCTGGACCTGCTGCAGAAGCATGTGCGCTCCGTCCACTGCAAAGACGGCACATCTCCCAAGGCATTAGGAGAACTTGGCAGCGAAGTAGCGCTTGGAGAAGGCGAAGTCGACTTCCCCGCATTCATTGCCCTGCTGAAGAAGATCGGTTTCACCGGCCCGCTCGTCATCGAACGCGAAGAGCCCAACGCTGAACAGCGAGACAAGGACATTCGCCTCGCCATCGAGCGCATCGCGCAGTGGAAGAAGCAAGTAGCATAAACATCATTGAGGGCAACAAAGAGGGGGATGGCCAAAGGCCATCCCCCTCTTTATTACTGAAACCTTCGCTTAGACTGCGCGAACGTTGTCAGCCTGCAGGCCCTTGGGTCCCTTGGTCACTTCGAACTCTACCGTCTGGCCTTCTGCCAGCGAGCGGAAGCCCGAGGACTGTACTGCGGTGTGGTGAACGAATACATCACCACCACCGTTTGCACGGCTGATAAATCCAAAACCCTTTGCATCGTTGAACCACTTAACTGTGCCCTGTTCCATGTTCTGTTCCTTGTGAAGCTGAATGTACCGACGAACGCAATGTGGAGGTAATGCGGTGACGGTGGAACCAGAAACACGCAAAATGACCAGATCGAATCCTACGATCCTTAATAGGATAGCAGCAGGACGCGGATAGGTTGGCCAGCTATCTGAAACTAATTGAGATATCAGGACTAAGCACTCACCACGGAACTGCACCGAAAACGGTACAACCGTTAGTAGTCGCCGCCCCCCGTACCGCTGGGTGCAAGGTTTTCAAAGCGCGTGTAATCCGATAGATACGCCATCTTCACCGAACCCGTAGGACCGTTACGCTGCTTGGCGATAATGATCTCCGCCTGCCCCTTCACGTCCTCGTTTTCGCGGTCGTAATACTCTTCGCGATGGATGAAGCACACCACGTCTGCGTCCTGCTCGATCGAACCCGACTCGCGCAAATCCGAGAGCAGCGGCTTTTTGTCGCCCTGGCGCTGTTCGCTTCCACGCGATAGCTGCGACAGCGCGATCACCGGCACATTCATTTCCTTGGCCAGCGCCTTCAAACCACGCGAAATCTGTGACACTTCCTGCGTACGGTTTTCCGGCTTGCGTCCACCGGGGCCACTCGCGGCAATCGTCATCAGCTGCAGGTAGTCAATCAGGATCAGGTCCAACGAACCTTCCTGCTGCTTCAAACGACGCACCTTCGCACGCATTTCTGTCAGCGTGATGCCCGGAGTATCGTCAATGAACATCTTCGAACTCATCAGCCGATCCAGCGCATTGATGAGCTTCTGCTTGTCTTCGCGCGGCAAAAAGCCCGTCTGAATCTTGCGGCTATTCACCAACGCTTCGCTGGCCAACATACGTCGCAGCAGCGACTCCTTCGACATTTCCAGCGAGAAGACGGCCACCACCTTCTGATCACGCACACTGCAGTTCTGGGCAATGTTGATGGCCCACGCCGTCTTGCCCATGGAAGGACGCGCCGCAATGATCATCAGATCGGCCTTCTGCAAGCCGCTCGTCATGCGATCAAACTCGGTGTAATGCGTTTCCAGTCCGGTGATTTCGCGGCCCTGTTCATAGAGCTGGTCGATGGAACCGAAACTCTCCGTAACAATCTGACCAATGTCAGAAAACCCGCGCTTGATGGCGCTTTCGCTGATCTCCATCAGCCGGTTCTCCACATCGCCCAGCACATCCAGCGACACTTCGCTCTGGTCGGCGGCGCGATTCAAACCCATCTCGCACACCTGCATCAGCTTGCGCAGGATCGACTTGTCCTTCACCACCTGCACATAGTTTTCAATCGCCAGGTGGCGCGGCAGGTCTTCCGTCAGCGAGATCAGGTAAGGACGTCCGCCGATGGCCTCCAACTCCTTGCGACGAATCAGCACTTCTGCCACTGTCACAAAGTCGATGGCGTGGCCCATGTCGGAAAGCTCCTGCATGCAGCCATAAATGCGCTTGTGCGAGTCCAGCGAAAAGTCATCTGCAATCAGCTTCGCCGTCGCATCCACAACGGCAACGGGGTCGGACAACATGGCTCCGAGGATCACGCGTTCTGTATGAACGGATGCGGGAAGCCCGTCGCGCTCGACGATCTGCAGGAAGGTTGACATGAGTGGTTCTCCTCGCGCTTGACTACCGGCGCTCGTGGAGCGGTGCAGCATTGCGTTTGTACAGAATATGCAGACAGCGGTCCTGCGAAACAGGTCTTGCCGCGGCCGCCTTGTTCAGGTTACAGCCTCCGCTGCAGGCCTGCTTTTGCCCCACGTATGCAGCAGTCTCAACCGGCTCAGACGCGGTTATTCACAGTCTGTTAGCACGCCGTGTAGTCTCTTGGTTGCCTTTGTAGTTACATTTGCCGGAGTTATCCACACACAGCCTGTGGAAGCCGCAAGGAAACTGTGGATTACTTTGGATTCTGAGGAAACCGAACCATGTCACAGAAAGATTCACTGCCCATTCCCGCCGCCGCATCGCGCGATCCCCGCTCGCTGGAGGTCCTGCGCGTCTGGATTGCCAACGGCGAACAGCATGTGGCGCTTGCCTTTGGCATGTGGGAGGATCCCTCCGCATGGGGACTGCTGCTGGCAGACCTTGCCCGGCACATCGCCGAAGCCCACGCACAGCAGGATGACCAGGTGGACGCCGAAGACTTCCTGGAACAAATTCGCGCGGGCTTCGAAGCTGAACTCGACGCCCCTACCGACGACGTCAGCGGCAGCGTTCAATAACACGGAGTTGGCCATGAATGGAAAGCTGATCGGATTTGCCCCCATCACCGACGCAGATCGCGCAAAAGCCTTCTATGCAGACGTATTGGGACTCACCTTCGTGGCCGATGACGGCTTCGCTCTCATCTTCCGCAGCGGCGCGAACATGGTCCGGCTGGCAAAGATGCCGCAGGTCATCCCAGCCCAATTCACCATCCTGGGCTGGGAAACCAACTCTATCGAAGACGACGTGCAATCGCTCACGGCAAAAGGCGTGGAGTTCGTCCGCTTCGGCTTCATGGAACAGGACGCACTCGGCATCTGGACCGCACCGGACGGCGACAAAGTCGCGTGGTTCAAAGACCCCGATGGCAACACGCTGAGCCTGTCGCAACACATCGCTGCGTAACGCGAGCAGAAGCGTGCTACAAACGGAGCATCCCTATTGCTTCTGAGGTTCCCACCGATGCGCCTTCTGCCGCTTGCGCTGGCTGTTGCCGTTGTTGCCTCCACCGCTGCCGCCCAGCAGCGAAGCACCCCACCGGAACCCATGTCACCGCCGCCGATTGCGCCACCGGCGAACCTGCCCGTGCTTCCCGCAGCGCAGCAGGCAAAGATGGATCACGATCTGCTGGAGATCGATATCGAGCAACTGCACCAGCTCTACAAACAGCGGAAGTACACGGTGGAGCAGGTCACGCGCTGGTACATGGGCCGCATTGCAAAGTACAACGGCATCTATCGCGCCGTGCAAACGGTAAACACGCAAGACGCACTCGCAACAGCAAAGGCACAGGACACAGCGAAGTACGACGCAGCGAAACCGCTATGGGGTGTGCCCGTAGTCATCAAGGCAAACACCGCAGTAAAGGGACTGATCGACAGCGACGGCTGGCAAGGCTTCGCCCTGCCGGGACACGAGTTCATTGCACCGAAAGACGCGACCGTCGTAGCGCGCCTGCGAGCAGCGGGAGCCATCATCCTGGGCATCACCAACATGCCGGACTTCGCCGCCAGCGACACCAACCGCTCCACCGCCTTCGGCCGCACCGGCAACGCGTATGACGTGCGGTTCTCTCCCGGCGGGTCCAGCGGAGGAACCGTCACCGCCGTCACCAGCAACATGGCCATGCTCGGCACCGGGACCGACACTGCCAACAGCATCCGCATGCCATCAGGAACAAGCGCGGTCGTAGGCGTTCTGCCCACACGCGGACTCGTCAGCATTGCAGGCATCGCGCCGCTGGACTGGCTGCTGGACAACACCGGCCCCATTGCGCGCAACGTCACCGACGCAGCCATTGCCCTCAGCGTCATGAACGGCAGCGGTCACCCGGGCGATCCCCTCGACTTCCGCACGGAAGGCACAGGACGAACCGAAGGCGCAGACACCGCGCAGCTTGGCCCTTATCTTCCCTACTTGAAGAAAGATGCGCTCAAGGGCAAGCGATTCGGCGTTCCTGCGTTCATGCTCAGTGGCAACACCGGCTTCGGCGTCAGCGTGGCTCCCCGCCCCACAAACGCAATGCGCCCTGAAACCCGCGCCATGCTGATGAAGACCATCGACCAACTCCGTGCCGCCGGTGCGGAAGTCGTCATCGACGACACGTTCATGCCCGACGCCTTTGCCCAGGCAGTTCGCAAAATCAACACCCGCGCCTACCGCCGCGACGGTACCAACCAGTGGCTGGCCGAGTTCGGCCCCGCCGAATATCGCTCCGTCGATGCCTACGAAAAGGCCATCGGTTCCCCGCTACCAGCCACCGTCACCGGCATAACCCCACCGGGAGCTGCAGTGAATCCCAACCGCCCTCCCACCCCGCAGGTTCTCCTGAAGGACGACCCCAAGGCCGACGAAACCTACTTCGCACCGCGCAAAGCTGCCCTCGCCCTGTTCCTCTCCGAACTCGACCGTCTGCACCTGGACGGCGTGATCTATCCCAGCGCGCAGATGCCTCCGCCGGACGAAACCATGCCGCAGAACGGCCAGCTTTCCAGCGGACCGCACTCGTCTACCGGTTGGAACAACAATATCGGCGTACCCGCGGTAGTCGTCCCGGCAGGCTTCTATGACAGCGGCCTTCCCTTCGGCCTGGAAATCAGCACACGCCCCTGGCACGACGGCGACCTGCTGGGCTGGGCTTACGCCTACGAGCAGGCCACGAAACTGCGCAAACCGCCCGTGCTGGTGGAGACCGGTCTTTTACCGAACGCCCGTTAAGTCCGCACGTAACAGTTTGTGTAACACCAGGGGAGAAAAGTCCCATCGGGCGGCCTGAAATCGGCATCCAATACCTGATACCCCTTGTTGATGGCGTAGATCGTCGCTATACGATGCTGCGCCAATCAATGACACTGGACGTTTGGAAACGATGAAGCACGCTCGAAGGAACTCATTACTGCTCCTGGCGCTTTTACCGGCGCTGGGCGGCTGCCTTCGCACGACGCGCTCCGTCATGAAGACCCACCCGCCGGAGCAGGTGCTTTCCTCATCACTGGACCACATCGTCAAGTCCACTGCAGACCGCTACGACAGCATTAAAACGTTGAAGGCCTCCGTGGAGATGCAGGCATCCACCGGGGGTGGCAAACAGGGCAAGGTGGTGGATTACACCTCGTTCAACGGCTACATCCTGATCCGGAAACCGGGCGACTTCCACTTCCTGGGGCTGCTGCCCGCCATCCACACCCGCATGGTCGATATGGTGACCAATGGCCAGACCTTCACTCTGGTCATCCCACCCAAGAGCCGTGCGGTCACCGGCTCCAATACGATCACCACGCCCTCAAAAAACGCGTTGGAAAACCTGCGGCCAGACATGTTCACGGACTCGCTTCTGATCCAGAGCGCGAAGCCCGGCGAACTGGTTTCCATGACCTCAGACGACCGAATCTACCAGCCTGATCCCACCAAGAAATACATTGTGGACGAGCCGGAATACGAGTTCGGAATCTATCGCCCGGTGCAGAACAGCCAAGAGCTGAAGACGCAGCGCGTCATCCACATTGGTCGCTCCACCCTGCTGCCCTACCAGCAGGACATCTATGACGAGAAGGGCCAGCTGGTCACCGTCGCCAACTATAGCGACTACAAGATGTTCGGCGAGACCACCTTCCCGGCCAAGATCACCATCCGGCGCCCACAGGACGAGATCACGCTGAACATGACCATCACGGAACTCTCCGTGAACCAGCCGCTGGAAGACGACCAGTTTGAAGCGCCCAAGATTCCCGCGAATTACTCCGTAGAGCGCCTGCCGTAGCGGTATTCTCGAAGACCGCCTGTCGCTGTCATTCTGAGCGAAGCGAAGAATCCCAACACACCTGCCGACAACGAATCGCTCAAAGTCTTCAGACCACGAAGGCTAAATCAGCTTGCGCAAGCGCGATCACGCAAAGCGTTGAGATCCCTACGAAGTACAAACGAAAAGACGGATGACAGAATCCTCTGTCATCCGCCTCATTACGTTTTACGAGTCGTTACAGCAACTGGAACGCATACACCGTATCGCCCGATGCCGCGATGACATACTGATGTCCATCCAGCAGGAACGTCTGCGGTGCATTCGAGATGTTGCCAATGTGTGCGTGCCACAGCGGATTGCCAGTCGCCACATCAAACGCCACCAGGTTGCCCGATCCATCGCCGCTGAACAGCAAGCCACCAGCCGTCGTCAGCAATCCGCCGCCGCCCGTGCCCTGTCCATACAGCGAGTGACGCCACCGCGCCCTGCCCGTCTTGTAGTCAATGGCTGAGATGTAGTTCGAGTACGTACCGATGGAAAGCTCTTCCTTGCCACCCAGGCCCATCGCTCCGCGAGGATCGGGATCGGTCAGGAACGCATCGGAGAAGCCGTTGTTCTCATACTGGTACAGCAAACCCGTCTGCGGCGAGAAAGCCGGAGGCTGCCAGTTCACGGTGCCACCCGAAGCCGGAGAGATGAGGCTGCCACCAATGGAAGCGTCCTTCTCCGGATCAGGGTACGGCCCACCGCGCGGCGTCAGCTTGTTTGACCAGTTCGTCGTCTCGCCATACTTCGTGGTCAGCAGGTGCTCACCCGTTACACGATCCACCACAAAGAAGTAGCCGTTACGAGCAGCGGTCACAACCATCTTGCGCTGACGTCCCTTGAACAGTCCGTCCACCAGCACCGGCGTCTGCGCAGAATCGTAATCGTGCGTGTCATGCGGCGAAGTAGACATGTACCACTTCAGCTTGCCGGTATCCACATCCAGCGCCACCAGCGAGCAGGTGTACAGGTTGTCGCCATCGCCACGATTGCCGTTCGTCCAGCTCGGCGTGGGATTGCCCGTGCTCATGATGTAGTAGTTGGTCTCCGGGTCATACGCGCCCGTTACCCATGTGCCGCCGCCACCGTGGCGTGCTGCATCCAGGTTCTTCCAGGAATCAAGACCTGGATCGCCAGGATTCTGCGGCGTTACGTACCACGTCCACTGCAGATCGCCCGTCTCCGGATCAAACGACTTCAGGAAGCTTGGCGCGTCCAGATCGTTGCCAGTGCCCACGACTACGTGGTTCTTGATCACGATCGGCGCAGGAGTGGAGAAGTATCCGCCTTCTACATCGGCAATCTTCTTGTGCCAGCGTTCCTTGCCCGTCTTTACTTCCAGCGACACAAGATAATCATCCGGAGTCTCGAAGAAGAGATAGTCCTTGTACAGAGCCACACCGCGGTTGCCAATGTGCGTGCCGCCGCGCGTCTTCCAGTAGTAATGCCACAGCACTTCACCGCTGCGAGCATCTACTGCATACGTGTTGTCCGGCTGTGTCACATAGAGGATGCCATCGTGCTGCAGAATGGTGCCCTTGATACCGCCAGCACCCAATCCGCCGGCACCTTCGCCACCGGTTATCAGCGTAGGACGCACCTTGCTGTAGCCGGTCAGCGGAGCAAGCTGATCGCCCGGTGTCATCTTCGCCATCCACGCCAGCGACAGATGTTTCACCGTCTGCCGGTTCACAGCCGTCAATGCGCTGTAGCGACGCGCGGTGTAGTCACCGTTGTAGGTCAGCCACTCGTTCTGCAGAGGCTTTGCGATATCCGCGTTGGTTACATTCTGCGCGGGCGCCAACGGAGCCAGCAGCAGGGCAGCAGCAAGGGTAAGAAGTCGTCGCGCCATCACTTCAGGGTCACCAGGTAAGCCGTTATGTCGTGAATGTCTTTGTCCGTGTACTTGGGCAGCAGATTGCGGTGAGCATCCAGAGGATCCTTGACCACCACCTTCGGCACTGCGCCGTTACGCACAAACGTCTTCTGCGTGCCGTCTTCCACCTTCAGCGTCACCAGGAAGTCATCTACGTGAATCAGTGTTCCGCTCACGGCAGTCTTGCCCGGCTCCGTCACAGTCGCTGTCACCACAACCGGTTTAGCGCCCAGGAACGTGCCGCGCAGCCATGCCTGCTGCATCAACTTCGGCGAAGGCACCCGCTTGGCAAATCCATTCAGGTCGCCATCTGCGGAGTGGCAGGAACCGCACGTCTTTGCAAACGTTGCTTTGCCCACGGTTGCATCACCCACCACAATGTTCGGCTGCTTCTGCGCGTCATACGGCGGACGGCCCTGGCTTCCAATCAACGCCAACATGCTGCGAATGTAAGCACCCACAGCCAGCGCATCCGCATTGGAGATATCCACCTTATGCGTCTGCATGCCGGTCCACTGCCCCAGCATGATGGGCGTCAGGTGATCGTTGCCATGATCGGTCAGCGCAGGTTGCGAACGCAGAATGTTCACGCCCGTATCCGTACCGCGCAGATCGGCAGAATGGCACGATGCGCACTTCTGCGTATAGACCAGCTTGCCCTGCTCCACAAGCTTGGGATCTTCTGCAGGACGCTTGGGCGCCTGGTTAAACGTAGACGTTTCGATATGCTGCGCTGCGGCATACGACCCGCATGCTGCAAAAGAAAGAAGCGCGCCCGCAACAGTGAGGCGGTGAACACTTCGGTTGAAATTCCATTTCCGCATTCAGAAAATCCTTGGCAAAGAAACAGTGTTGCGATGACTGAGAACAGTTAGCGCTTGGAAAGATCGCGAATCCAGATGTCCTTGAACTGCATATTGCCCGCGCCGCCTGCATGAAGCTGCAGTGCAATCTTTCCATCCGGAGCGCCCGGCTTCGGGTCAGTGAAGTCCACCATGGGCACGCCATTCAAACGCGAACGATAACGATTGCCGACAACTTCAACAAGGTAATCGTTCCACTCGCCCTTGCGCACTACGCCTTCATTCTCGGGCGACGGCCAAACCACCCAGCCACGGCCATCTTCGGCATACACGCCTGCGGTGTGGTGCATCATGGTGCAGTCAATCTCAAACTGCATGCCCGTCTTGGCATCCACGCCATCAAAGCTCGTGTGGAAGAACACGCCGCTGTTGCCATCGCCCACGCACTTGAAACGCAGCGACAACTGGAAGTCCTTGTAATCCTTATCTGTTTCCAGGTAGCCGTAAGCCTTCGTCAGGCCCTTGCCGTGCAGGAGGCCGTCGCCTTCCACGGTCCAGCTCTCCGCGCCAATCGGAGTCCATCCGGTCAGATCCTTCTCATTGAAGAGCTGAATCCAGTCATTGCCCGGAGTCTTCGGCTTGGGAGCAGCAGTTTGCATCTGCGTGGTCGCTGTTACACCGGTGCACAACATAAGCGCACCCACACCCGCACAACGCACCGCCGCGCGCTGAACAGAAAAGCGAAGAGCAGAAACCAGACCCACGGCCCTCACCCCAGGAAAAAGAATTAATTAAACGAGCAAAATAAGCATACATGCAGCCCCATACGACGCAATACCCTCGCACACAAACTGGTAAGCACAGCGAGAGACAGGCCTGCACCGGCAACTTCAGAGAGTCCGATTCTGACATCCCGCTCGGTGCGAAGTGCGCTCAAAAGCGACAAAGAAAGCCCAAAACGCCAGCAGGGGCCGTCAGGCCCCTGCAAATAACGCGGATAAAGATGGTCAACCCCGAAGGAAAATACTTAAACCCCAACCGGAGGAGCTTCCAGCAATCCCTCGCTGCTCTTTCCCGGCTTATGCCCATTCAACGCAAAGAAAAGGACATAGGCGTAGCAAACCAGCACCACCAGGAAGCTCCGCTGATAGCCATAGTGGTCGGCCACCCAGCCCTGGATCTCTGGCACCACCGCGCCGCCCACAATCATCATCACCAGCAGGCCCGACGCCTGGCTCGTGTACTTGCCAAGTCCCTCAATCGACATGGGGAAGATGCAAGGCCACATCACCGAGTTATAAAGACCGCACGAAACAATCGCCCACATCGCAGGCGACCCATGCCCCAGAATCGCCAGCGTAATCGCCAACACACCGAACGCGCTCACAAACGCCAGCGCATGCGACTGTTTCACATGCCGCAGCACCACAAAGCCTGCGAAACGCGCCACCATGGCGCCGCCCCAATACAGTGACACATACTTCGCCGCCTGCAGATGCGGCATGCTGCCCATTGACGGCTGCCCCAGGTAGTTGATGATCAGGCTGCCCACGGTCACTTCCGCGCCCACATAAAAGAAGATTCCCAGCAGACCAAACCGCAACTGGCGAAAATCCCACGCGCTGCCTTGCAGCTTCTCGCCTGCCTCGGCCTGCGGAATAATCTCCGGCAGATGCACCAGTCGCACCACCAGCGCCATGGCAAACGCCATCAGCCCCAGCACCACGTAGGGCATACGGACACTGCGGGCTAACTCCGCCGTCGTCGCACCTGCAGCCACGAAGATGAACATGGCGCCCACATGCGGAGCCAGCGTTCCACCCAGCGAATTCAATCCGCCCGCCAGGTTCAATCGCGAAGCTGCCTTCGAAGGATCGCCCAGCGCGCTGATGTACGGATTCACCGCCACCTGCAACAGCGCCAATCCGCAACCCACTACAAACAGTGCAAACAAAAACAGCGGATACGTAATGAGCAGTGACGCCGGCAGAAACAGCATCAGGCCGCAGCCAATCACAGCCATCGCCGCAACCATACCGTTGCGATATCCAATGCGACCAACAATTTTGCCCGAAGGAATGGCCAACAGAAAGTAAGCGCCAAAGAATGCGAACTGCACCAGCAGCGCCTTCACATTCGTGAGCTGGAACAGGTCTTTGAAGTGTGGCACCAACACATCGTTCATCGCCGTGATGAATCCAATGCCACCGAAGAGCGCAACGATCAACGCCAGTTGTACTGTGTACTTGCCTTCCGCTGATGCGGCCGAGGTACGGACCTCGCCGTGACTAGAAATCGCCAACGCTCCTCCAGAAACCCTTGCGTAACAATGTGTGCTTGGTTTGCAGCTTACCTGAACACAACCGCAACGCACACCTGCGCGCCGTCATTCTGTTTCTGAGCTTGTGGAAGGAAATCCCACGCACCGCAACGCGCCAATGAAAACTGGCACCGCAGAGGTTCAGAAAGTAGCGTGCCCGGAACCGTCGCCTATGTCCAGGCCATTTGTCGCACAACTGAGCCAACCCGAATCATCTGCCAATAATCCGAATGAAATGAGTTTGGCAGGATTTAAAAAATAGGCGATTGCAGCTCTGGATAAATGAGTGAAGACCACAGACACAAATTCAAATCTCAGTTCCATCAGCCCGGATAATTCCGAAATTCGTCTTTCGACCGGCGTTCAAGGTCTCGACGACATTCTGAGCGGGGGCCTCCCTCGCGGTCACCTCTACATGGTCGAAGGTGATCCCGGTACTGGTAAAACCACACTCGCCCTCCAGTTTCTTCTGGAGGGGAGTCGTGTCAAAGAAAAGGGCATCTACGTTACCCTCTCTGAGTCCAAGCTCGAACTGGAGCAGGTCGCTCGGTCCCACGGCTGGGACATCTCAAACATTTCGATCTACGAGATGGTTCCTGATGACGAGGACCTCTCTGCTGAGGCGCAGTACACCGTCTTTCACCCATCTGAAGTCGAACTCGCAGACACGATTACCTCGATCCTGAAACAAATCGAAACAGTTGATCCGCAACGCGTCGTCTTCGATTCTTTGTCCGAATTCCGAATGCTGGCTCGCGATCCACTCAAGTACCGCCGCCAGATTCTTGCACTCAAGCGCTACTTCGCCGGTCGCAACTGCACCGTGCTCCTGCTGGATGACCGTACCGCCGAAGGCAGTACGAATGACCTGCAGCTGCAAAGCATCGCGCATGGCGTCATTAAGATGCAGAGCCTCGAACGTGACTTCGGTATTAAGCGTCGACGTCTCGAAGTTCATAAGCTTCGCGGTTCTCACTTCCGCGAGGGCTACCACGACTACACCATCCGCACCGGCGGGCTTGCAGTCTATCCGCGTCTTATCGCATCCGAGCACACGCCTGATGTAGAGCGAGAGCAGGTTCTGAGCGGCCTTACCGAACTCGACGACCTTCTCCGTGGAGGACTTGACTCCGGTACAAGCTCGCTTCTCATTGGCCCCGCAGGCTGTGGCAAATCGACCATCTCCATGCAGTACGCATACACCTCAGCCATGCGCGGTGAAAAATCAGTCTTCTTTACCTTCGATGAGTCCAAAAGAACACTTATCGACCGCGCCAAGAACCTTGGTATAGACCCAACAAAACTTATCGAGAACAAGTCGCTCGAAATCCATCAGATCGATCCCGCGGAACTATCCCCCGGCGAATTCGTCTCGCGCATCCGTCGCATGGTGGATGAAGAGAACCTGCGCATCGTTGTCATCGACAGCATGAACGGTTTTCTTAACGCCATGCCGCACGAACAGTTCCTGGCGCTGCAACTTCATGAATTGCTCGCATATCTTGCGCAGCAGCGCGTCACAACCATTCTTACGCTCGCACAGCACGGCTTCATCGGCGCCATGAACACCACCGTAGACGTCAGTTATCTCGCGGACACTGTTATCTATTTCCGATATTTCGAAAACGCCGGTGCAATCCGCCAGGCTATTTCCGTTCTTAAAAAACGCAGCGGCTCTCACGAACGCACCATTCGCGAACTCATCCTTGAAAAGAACTCCATCCGCGTCGGCCCGCCATTGAAGGACTTTGAAGGACTACTCTCCGGCACCCCCACCTACGTTGGCGAGATCGGAAAAGTCTCTGACCCCGGTGAATAACAATTCGCAACGTGAACACCGCACCATCATCCTTGCCCCCATCGGTCGAGATGCGCAGTTGATCGCGAACTTCATCGAGAAGCTTGGAAAGCCGTGTCACGTTACCAGCTCGGTAGACGATCTCTGCAACGAAATCCAGGTCGGAGCAGCCTCCGCCATCGTGGCGGAGGAGGCCTTGGGCGGCAACGCCATTGAAGCTCTGAAGCCAACCCTCATGAATCAACCTTCATGGTCAGATTTCCCGCTCATCATCCTCGTCGCTGGCGGCCGCGTAACCATGGAAAGCGAACGTCTCAGGAAGATTCGTCTTCCTCTCGGTAACGTGGTTCTTCTCGAACGCCCACTACGACCGGAAACGCTCTCCAGTACTCTCGAACTGGCTCTTCGCGGACGCGAAAGGCAGTATCAAATCCGCGATCAAATCGCCCAGGTCGAACGCGCTCAGGAAGCCTTGCGCCGTTCAGAAAAACTCGCCGTCACAGGACGCCTCGCTGCCAGCATCGCGCATGAGATCAATAACCCTCTCGAATCCGTCACTAACCTGCTCTATCTCGCTCGTAGCGAAAACCTCACAGATGCGGCACAGAATTACCTCCAGCAGGCAGAGAACGAACTCGCTCGCGTGACTGAGATTGCGAAGCACACGCTGCGCTTCTATAAAGAGCCGAACCAGCCCACGCAGGTCGACCTCATCAACATCCTCGACTCCGTACTGACGCTATATCACTCACGTCTCATTGCCGCGAAAGTCGAAGTCAAAAAAGAAGTAGCGCCGTCCTCACTCCCGATCATCGCCAGCCCAGGTGAGCTTCGCCAGGTCGTCGCCAATCTCATCGGCAATGCACTCGACGCAATGCGTAACGGCGGAAAGCTGCGTCTCCGTGTTTCAATCGAACATTATTCCGGGGATGGAGCCGCAAAAGCGCGTCTCTCTATCGCGGACACCGGTCATGGCATCCCAAAACACGTTTTGCCAATGATCTTCGAGCCCTTCGTCACTACCAAAGGCGAAACGGGCACTGGCCTTGGCCTCTGGGTCACTGACGAAATCGTAAAGAAGAATGGCTGGTCCATGCGCGTACGCAGCAACACACAACAGAAGAGCGCTGGCACAGTCTTCTCCCTGCTCATGCCACTTCCACAACGGTAATCATCCTCACGCTTACCACCCGCCTACAAAATCGGCGAGGACATCGACACGCTATTCCGATTTCTGACCCAATCGTAAAAGTGTTGTGCAAAAAATTCCGGAACGATTTGTAGAATTGTTGTCCAGCCGTTCGTCGACTAGTAAAGGCGGCCAACCCCGACCCCGCCTGACCGAGGTGCGTGATGTCGTTTTTCCGCGATCTGAAAGTTGCCGCGCGTTCCCTGGCGCGAGTCCCCGCGCTGTGGATCACAGTGGCCCTTACGTTGGCATTGGGTATCGGTGCCAACGCCGCCATCTTCAGCGTTGTGCGCGCCGTGCTGCTGCGCCCGCTGGCAAACAGCGACGAAAGCCGTCTGCTTTATCTGCGCCAGAGCGCACCCGGTCTCGGCCAGGACAACGCAACGTTCTCCGTCCCTGAAATTAAGGACATCGGCACCGGCCTGAAATCCATTAAGGAACTGGGCACATTCTCCGAGGTTGATTTCACAGTCGTGGGCCTGGGCACGCCGCGAGAAATTCCCGCAGGCGTGGTGGATGGGAACTACTTCGAAGTCATGGGCCTGCATCCCGTGCTCGGACGTCTGCTGACTCCCGCTGATGACGGTCAGAACGCCGCTGGAGCAGTGGTGCTGACCTATCACTTCTGGAGAGCATCGCTGCACTCCGATCCCACCGTAATTGGAAAGACCGTGCGGTTGGAAGGCCCCACCGGCGCACGGTCCGCGACCGTGGTTGGCGTTCTGGAGCCATCCGTTCCCTACCCCGTCTCAACCGAGATCATTGCCAACCTGGTCACCAGCCCGCATCACCTCTCCGCAACGATGGTGACGGGACGTGAGCATCGCATGACCGAGGTCTTTGCGCGATTGTCTCCCAACGCCACCCTGGACAATGCGCGCGCGGAACTGCAAACCACATACGGCGCGATGGTGGCCGCGCACCCTGAGGTCTACAAGCCAGAAGACCACTACCAAATCAACGTAACGCGCATGCACGATCAGATCAACGCGCGCGCCAATACGATCTTGTGGATACTGTTCGCGGCTTCTGGCCTGCTCTTCGTCATTGCCAGTTCGAACGTGGCTAATCTTGTACTGGCGCGAGCCGTGCGCCGCGAACCGGAACTGGCGATACGTTCAGCACTCGGCGCAAGCAATTCCACTCTGCGCCGCTCTCTGTTGGCGGAAAGCCTCATCCTGTGCGGCAGCGGAGCCATCGCTGCAGTGGCACTCGCCATACCGATGGTCGCCGTGCTGGGGCGTTATGCATCGCGCTTTTCCGCGCGTGCCAATGACCTCACGCTCGATTTCAGTATGGTGTGGTTCGGCATTGCGCTGGCGTTGGCAGCGGCTGTCTTTCTGGCGTTCATTCCTCGACTCCCATCAGCGGACTCACCACAAGGTGGCCTCAGCGGTCGTGGAGCACGCGTAGCCGGCGGCAGCAGCCGACGCCTCCGCATCTTTGCCGTAACGCAGATCGCAGCCTCGTTCCTGCTGCTTGGCGGAGCATGCGTGTTGATGAAGACTCTCTTTGTGTTGGAGCAGACACGGCCACCATTCGATTCGGCCAACGTCCTCGCAGTGAATCTTCCACTCATGTCGTATGGAAAGACACCCCTGCAAGTGGATGAGTTTTATCGCGAGGTACAACGTCGCGTCAGAGCACTGCCTGGAGTGGAGCACGTGTCTTCAGGCTTTGGTACACCCTGGCGTGACGACCGCGGCCTGGGCGTCAGCTTTCAGTTCGCCGCAGAGGGAGCCAAGCGCGACAACGGCGAAGATTTCCGCGCAAAGTTCCGCGTCGTGTCGCCTGGATTCTTCGATACCTTCGGTGTGCCCATTAAAGAAGGTCGCGACTTTAAAGACAGCGACCGTGCAGATGCGGAACGCGTTGTCATCATCAGTCAGAGCCTTGCGAAAATGCTCTACCCCGGACAGGATGCACTCAACCGTACCGTGCGGTGGACAGACGGCGTCATCAAGTTCGTCGGCATCAGTCCCGAACCAAGACGAATCATCGCCGTAGTGCCCGACTTCGACGATGAAAACATCATCCCCGCGCCGGCCATGACCATCTATGAGCCCGTCGAACAGGAACAGGGATGGACTGGCCGTCTCTTCGTGCGCACCAAGCAGGACGCATACTCCGTGGTCCCTGCCATCACACAAATTGTTCACGAACTATCCGTGGACCAGCCCGTTGAAAAAGCCAGCACGCTAGGAGATGTTCGCGCAGAAGTGCTCACACCCGACCGCCTCAACGCGATTGTCTTCGGCGGATTCGCCCTGGTGGCCCTCTTAATCTCCGTGGTGGGTGTGGCAGGCGTTCTTGCGTTCTCTGTCAGCGGACGCACACGCGAGTTCGGAATCCGCATGGCCATGGGCGCTCAGCGGCGCAACATTCTCTCCATCGTGCTGGTAGAAGGCGTGGCCATGGCGGCCATCGGAGTAGGCGCAGGCATCGCGATCGGTTTCGCACTCTCACGTGTGGTCGCCAGATACGTCACAGAGATCCATCAGCCCGGCTCACTCGCATTCATCGCATCCGCCGTAGCCATCCTGGGTGCAGCCATCATCGCTTCCGCTATTCCCGCATCGCGTGCAGCAAAAGTGAACGCTGTAGAAGCGCTACGCGCCGAATAACTTGCAAGCGCAATGAGCCATTCCGTGTCGTAGAGCTTCGCTACCAGCAATGAGCAATAGGAAACGCCGATGGCACACCCTTGTATCAAGACAGCAGAATACGTGCCAGGTACGCGTCAATCCGCTCGAGATAGAAGGCCATCGGCTCCATCTGCCTATCGTCTGTGCCCTCTTGGCGAACGGCTGTAGTGGAACCTCTTGCGCAGAAATCTTCTCAAGCTGTACCGCCAGTCCTGTAATGCCCAGGTGTACCGAAAGAACATCCTCTTGGGCCTGGGTCGTTCACGGACAGGTATTCCGAGCAATGTGGCTTGCTCGAACTTAATGTAGATAGGGAACGAGCCACCCTGTTCAAGACCGCGACGCAAGTCAACCATCGAAGCTGTAAGCAGCCGCTTCCGTGCATGCCTGAGCATTGACTTTGCCGAGGGGAACTGAATCGCCCAACACCGCGATGGCACTTCCATACGACATCGGTCGTCAATTTGGAACGCAATGACATCAACCCGAATGAGTTGCTTCTCGTCTTGAGGAGTTGGAGATAGGCGCGACATCGTCACATATCCCGTGAGCTGACATCGGTGGGATCTTGTGAGATCACCGAAACGTGAGGGGGCCTGTTCTCGCCTCGGCACGATGGAAGCAGGCGCATGGTGTCCGCTTCAGATTGATATTTCGGAACGCTCCGAAAAACAGCTCGATTGCTTTCGCACTTGGACACTCTGACTCCAGACTGGCTGCCGTACAACGCTGCGCTTGTCTCAAGAAGAGGCCCTAATGCACTAGAGGCAAGCAGCGTGACCTAGTGTAGTCCGATTGGGAACGCCCAAATCATCAGAATGCGCTGAGGCGACAGATTCTATGTATGGAGATGCTGAAGGGAAACTAACTGTTGGTTGATGGCGAGAAGCCGACTTCGCGTTACTTACAATTCATTCCTTTCTTCCAACAACAAGGCGAAGCGATCCTTCGAAGAAATGCAAGTGGCGAAGCGCGCCATATTTGTCGTCCCAGACACCTGTTCTCAGATCGGATTCAAGCTTGTCAGCGAAGCGTGTTTCAGCCGCTGAATCTACAAAGCTCCATGCAGAATTCGCGCGCCTTGCCCCGGGATCAAGAAGGCGCTCCGGGCGGCCATAATACGCTTCGCTGAAGCCATCTGTGCAGTCCAACGGAATAGGCACGGTCGAGACGGTCACGTGTGAGCCTAGGCTTTTGCGAATCCTGTCGATGCCGGGATACCGCCGTGCTTCTACAGCAATCATCTCCGGAGCATACTCATTCAGCCAGGTGTCGCGAAGAGCGGCGGGGTCGCAGGTGAGGATGAGCACCGGTCCCTTGGTGACGCGTCGCATTTCTGCAAGTCCTCTCTCGAGATCCGACCACTGATGGACGGAGAACGTTGCCATACTCGCATCAAAAGAATCTGTCTCAAAAGGCAGCGCCTCTGCCATGGCATCGATTGCGCTGCTAAGGTGAGCCGGCCGCTGTTCGCGCATGGAAGCAGACGGTTCGACCGCAGTCACATGACGCGTTGTTGGTTCATACGAGCCCGCTCCCGCGCCGATGTTCAGCACAGTCACTGCGTCACCAAGGGCTTTCTCAAGAAATGACGCGATAGCAGGGTCAGGACGACGATATGCCGTGTACCCTTTTCCGATCAAGCCGTAATCTGCATCTCCAGCGCTTCCATCATTGTGCCTGTGCACTAGCAACATCCTCGCGAGCGGTTTCCATTCATTTTATGAGTCGCTAGGTGCTGCTAAGCGCTCTTCTCGCACCAATGGATTGATGACGACATGCTAACTTCACGTTACTAATCGAGCTATCTTGATAAACTCGGTCCATGAAATTGTCTATCCTTGCGGCTGCATTCATCCTCAGAGGTGTCTTCGCTCATGCTCAGGATGTGACGGTGACCGCGAAAGACACGAGGCCTGACGACAGCGTCACGCAGCAGTTTATGGCCCTCGATCAGGAATGTAGGAACTACGTCAGCAAGCACGACGCTGCAAATGCTGTCATAGCCTGCAAAAAGGTCTCCGACGAAGCGGACAAGTACGACCCAAAAACTCATCCGATCACTCGACGCGGAGCCTACGTCTTCTACGCAACTGCTTTGATACAAGCCCAAGAATACCAAGATGCTATAAAGGCCGGTGACAAGGCAGTTGCAGTGGTATTGATGGGTTTCGATGACGGCTCTGGTTCGAACGCAGCGTATTTCGTAAGAGGTCAAGCTAGAGCAGACGCCGGCGATTTGCATGGAGCAGATCAAGACTTAGAGAAAGCTGAAAAGTTCGAGCATGATGCACTGAATGGCCCTGCTGGGCAGGATCTGCATGGACCATATTCGAAAACTTTAAAGTGGGAACTCATGTTCCACGCTCAGGTGCTTGCCGCAATGGGAAACAAGGGCGCGGCGGCGAAAAAATCGGACGAAGCATCGAAGCTGTAAGCAGCCAAATAGATGGGACGACTTCCAACTCCGCATAAACGCCAGACAAATCATGGACGACAGAACTGAGAATCAGTCACCGCGTAGAGTCATACTAGCTATCGGCTGCGTTGCAGCGCTGATTGCGCTCGCATCCACTGTTTGTTCCTGGACCGCTCCCTTCCCCCTAGTCTCTGATGGTCAAGGCGGTTTCTCACTCAATCCGCTTGAAGATCGAGTGCTTCTTGCCGGGCTTCTGTCAGCTCTTGCTGCGAGCATCTTGGGAGCATTTGGCAAGGGGAAGCTCCGCTTGGCGCTCGCTCTGTCCGGCCCGTTACTGGCTGTTTGTAGTCTATTGGGGTGGTTAGGAAACCACAGGTGATTCATTACTCCTCGTAAACGCTCTTATCACCGCGTAGCCGCGCGCGGCCATAAGAAAGCCTTTTACCCATAGCAAAATCGACCCTTCCCTATAGCGCGTTCCATGTACGCTTACCACCATGGAAGTCCATCTCATCGACGGCACTTACGAACTCTTCCGCCACTTCTACGCTTGGCCTTCCATGCGCGACGAGAACGGCAATGAAGTCGGTGCGGTGAAAGGTGTACTTGCATCGATCCTCGCGATGACGAAGGAAGGCGCCACACACATCGGCGTGGCCACCGATCACGTCATCGAATCCTTCCGCAACGATCTATGGCCCGGCTACAAAACAGGCGAAGGCATCGACCCTGATCTTTGGCAGCAGTTCCCGTTGCTGGAAAAAGCCTTACAGGCAATGGGTATCGTCACCTGGGCCATGGAGAACGAAGAGGCAGACGACGCACTCGCCTCTGCAGCCCGCATTGCCGCAGAAGATACACGCGTCTCACGCGTTCTCATCTGCACACCGGACAAAGACCTCTCACAATGCGTGCGGGGAAACCGCGTGGTGCAGATGGATCGTCGCAAACGCGAAATCCGCGACGAAGCCGGAGTCATTGCAAAGTTCGGCGTCCCACCCGCCTCCATTCCTGACTATCTTGCCCTCGTGGGCGATACCGCAGACGGCTATCCCGGCCTGCGCGGATGGGGAGCGAAGGGCACCGCCGCAGTCCTCGCAAAATTCGGTCACCTCGAAGCTATCCCCAAAGACATCGCAGACTGGCAACTCGCCATCGCCAATCCACGCGGCATGAACGACACGCTGCGCAACGAGTGGGACAACGCGCTACTCTTCCGCAATCTCGCCACACTCAAAACAGACCTGCCACTCTTCACCAACGTCGACCAACTACATTGGACCGGCCCCACACCCGCATTCGAAGCCATCGGCACGCGCCTGGACAAAGCAAAAACCACCAAATCCCCGCGCGCTCCACGCTAATAACTCACATCTGAGAGCAACGCTTGTCCTCAAGCGAAGCTCGTACGGTCAAAGACCGTCATTCTGAGCGCAGCGAAGAAGCCCAACAACCCCTCGTCCAGCCAAGACAGCATGAAGCTTTCAGCTAAAAAACGCAAACCAGCTTCGCGAAAGCGAAGCTCATACGGTCGAAGACCGTCATCCTGAGCGAAACGAAGTGAAGCCGAAGGACCTGCATTCCTCTCGCACCACGAGAATGGCATCGCACAAGCGACGAGAAAATCCAAATCAAACAAGCCAGCCGTGGTTTAACGCGTTGGCTTTGTACAATGACCAAGGCATGCAGTACGAAGAAGCAGTGAGTAAGCTGTACACCCTGAGCGGCGAGCTTGCTCCTGCCGCGCCTGGCGCTCCGCGTCGCAAATTTGAGCTTGCTCACATGCGCGTACTCGCGGAGGCTCTGGGCAATCCGCAGAACCGTTATCCGTCCGTCCTCATCGCAGGCACCAACGGCAAAGGTTCCACTGCTGCAACACTCGCCAGCATTCTCAGCGTCTCCGGCTACCGCATCGGCCTGTACACCTCGCCGCATCTTCTACGACCCAATGAACGCATTCAGATCAGCGGCACAACACCCGGCGAAAACTCGCTGACAGAAATCGGCGACGACGCCTTTGCAGCAGCCTTCGCAAAGGTTGAAGCCACAGCAACGCAGCTTGTAAGTGAAGGCAAACTGCCGCACGCGCCAAGTTTCTTCGAGGTCATCACAGCAATCGCCTTCGTCGCCTTTGCCGAGTCCAAGGTCGACATCGCGGTTCTCGAAGTTGGCCTTGGTGGCCGCCTTGACGCCACCAATATCGTGGAACCGCTGCTCTCCGTCATCACGGATATCTCGCTGGACCACACGGAATGGCTCGGCAATACGCTGACAGAGATCGCTCGTGAGAAAGCCGGCATCCTTCGCCCCAAGGGCCGCCTGGTCACTCTGCCGCAGCATCCTGAGGCCAACGCCGCCATCGGTGAAGTAGCTGTATCGCTGGATGTTACGGGCGTAAATGCCGCCGCCTATCTGCCTGACCGCATCACTGGCGATATATCTTACCCGTTGGTAATTCAGGGAGAAGGCATTACAGTGGCCAGCCCGCTACTGGGCGACCACCAGCGTCGGAACGTCGCTCTTGCAATTGCAGTCTCCGAACAATTACTTACAAATCAACAGCTTACAAGGATAACGCCGCGCTCCATTGAAAGCGGCATCCAACGGACACGCTGGCCCGGTCGCCTGGAATCCATCACAATTCCCGGAACGCAGATCACGATGCTCATGGATGTCGCGCATAACCCCGCCGGAGCATGGACGCTGCGCAGCCACCTTTCCCGCCAGATCGACGGCGACCATCTGCCTGCACCGCGCACACTTGTTTTTTCTGCGTTGAAAGACAAGTCCATCCGGGAAATGGCACAGATTCTTTTCCCACTCTTCGATGGTCCCGACGACCGCATCCTGCTGGCTCCTATCCACAGCCCACGCGCAGCAACCGCTGAAGCGCTGGCCGAAGTAGCCACTGAACTGGATACCACCGCCGAAGTCTGCGCCTCCGTGGCCGATGCTATGAACAAGGCGGTAGACCGCGCCGGAAGCGTAATCGTATCGGGTTCGGTATACCTGGTGGCCGAAGCCAAGACATGGCTGAAGGAGCGACGCGGATGAAACGGCTGCTGCCCTGGGCTTCTTACCTGATCTTTATTCCCCTGATGCTGTTCGTGACAGTGGCCTGCGGCTCGCTCTCGCTGCTGGCATCTCTGTGGGATAAGTCGGGACGCCAGCAGCACGCCATCGCACAGCTATGGGCAAAGCTGATGCTGGGAATCGCGCTCTCGCCGATGAAGGTCGTCAACCCGCAAAACCTGCACCTGGGCCGAGCCGCCGTCTTCGCCAGCAACCACCTCAGCTATATGGATACGCCCGCGCTGTTTGGTTCGCTGCCCTTCCAGTTCCGCATCCTGGCGAACCATTACCTCTTCAAGATCCCGTTCATCGGTTGGCACCTCACCCGCTCCGGCCAGGTTCCTATCGATCAGTCCAGCATGCGGTCGATGGTCGCTGGGCTGATGCGCGGCGTGGCAACGCTGAAGTCCGGCATGCCGCTGCTGATCTTCCCGGATGGTGGACGCTCCTCCGACGGCCACATCCACCAATTCCTGCAAGGCGCGGCCTTCATGGCCATCAAGGCACAAGTTCCCTTAGTGCCACTGGCGCTCGTCGGAACCTATGAACTTCTGCCCATGCACACCTACCATCTGGCTCCGCGGCCTTTATTGCTCGTCGCCTGCGATCCCATTGAGACCACCGGCATGACCACCAAAGATGCCGAATCTCTGACACAACGGCTGATGGATGCCATTTCCGCGGAATACTACCGCCACTCGAAGCTCACGCAGCCCGAGTCCGTCCCGGAAAACCAGGCAAAGATTCCCAGCAGCCAGCTCTAGATGTTCCACGTGGAACATTCATCATGCAGTAGAAATAAGCGGCGTATCATCAGGAGATGAACCGCCCACGCATCCTGATCCCGATCCCAACCAGCTTCGACGAGCCCTATAACGCCAAAAGCTGGCCGGAATACGCCGCTGCCGTGGAAGCCGCAGGTGGTGAGCCAGTGAAGGTGGCGATGAACCACTCCGTAGCGGATCTAAAGGAGATGGCACGTCAGGCCGACGGCATCCTTCTACCGGGCAGCGGTGCCGACATTGACCCCGTCCGTTACGGGCATGATCGCGATCCCGCTTCTGCTGATCCCGATCCCCTGCGCGACCAGACTGACCGAGCCCTGTTCGAAGCGGCGGAGGAGACAAAGAAGCCGCTCCTGGGCATCTGCTTCGGAACCCAGTCCATGAATGTCTATTACGGTGGCACGCTCATTCAGGATTGCTCGCCTGTCCCGGTAAACCATCGCGCTGGCCGCGCCGTAGCCGTGGCCCATGCCGCACAATTCTCGCAGGACAGCCGCCTTGGGCGCATCCTGAAGCAATCCGGTGAATCGACCGCAGTGGATGACGAATTCGCGCGCATCCCCGTGAATAGCAGCCATCATCAGGCCATCGCATCGCCTGGCGACAATCTACGCGTGGTCGCCCGATGCCCTGAGGACGCGATCATCGAAGCTGTAGAAGGTTTTGATCCAAATCATTGGCTCATAGGAGTACAGTGGCATCCGGAAAGAACGGTGGATTCCAGCGCAGCATCGCGGGCAATCTTCGCCGACTTCCTAAAAGCGGCAGCAGGAGTCTGAGCCATGCTCTACGTCCCATCCCGCGACCATATCGCTGCTCTGCTTGCGCCTTATGCGGAACACCTTCCTGCCGAGACGCTCGAAAAGCTCGAAGTCTATCTCATGCTTCTGCTCCGCTGGAACCAGAAGACCAACCTGACCGCCGTGCGCGATCCGGAAATGCTGGTGCAGCGACAAATAGGAGAAAGCCTGTACGCAGGACGCCTCCTGAACGGCGCGGAAACCCTGCTTGACTTCGGTTCTGGTGCTGGATTCCCCGGGATTCCGCTGCAATTACTCCGTCCTAAGCTGAAGATCACCCTGGCAGAGTCGCAGGGCAAGAAGGCTTCGTTTCTAAGGGAAGCCGTACGCACACTCAGTATCGACGCCGAAGTCTGGCCCAACCGTGTAGAGGCGATGCCTGCGGAACGCACCTTCGATATCGTTGCCCTCCGCGCCGTCGATCACACCGAAGCCATGCTGCCAGTCGCAGAAACACGCGTAAAGAATAACGGAGCCATGCTGCGCTACCTCCCGCTGGAGGGTGCGGAATCCCTTCCGGGATGGGCATTGGAGTGTTCTTTGACCGTTCCACTTTCACAGGGCTGTGTATCCCTGTGGAAACGTTTGGAAAGCTCAAATCACGGGCAATAACACCAGAATCAGTGTTCCACGTGGAACGTTCTCCACAGCATCTCCTCAGGTGTTCCACGTGGAACAATACTCAGTCAACCACCTTCCTGCTACTCTGGCGAAGCGCCATGGGCAAAGTCATAGCAGTCGTCAACCAGAAGGGTGGCGTGGGAAAAACCACGACCGCGATCAATCTTGCGGCAGCCGTTGCGTTCAATGGCCTGTCGACTCTGCTGGTCGATTGCGACCCGCAGACCAACGCTTCCGGCGGTCTCGGCGTAGGCCGCGATCCCGACCGTAAGACTGTATATGATCTGCTTCTGGGCGAAGTCACCGCCGCAGAAGTCACGGTAGACACCGGAATCGAAAATCTCCGGCTGATTCCCAGTTCCAAAGACCTCATTGGTGCCAACTTTGATCTGGCTCAGCAGACGGAACGCGAATTTCGTCTGCGCAAGGCATTGGAAGATATTCGCGACTCCTATGACTTCATCTTCCTGGACTGCCCACCCGCGCTTGATTTGCTGACTCTGAACGCCTTAGTGGCAGCCGACACACTCCTGGTCCCCATGCAGGCTGAGTATTTCGCCCTGGAAGGCATCTCCGAATTAACCGGAACCCTTGACCGCGTAGCTGCGGCATTCCAGCCAGATCTGGGGCTGGAAGGCGTCGTACTGACCATGTACGATCCGCGCACCTCGCTCTCGCAGCAAGTAGCAGAAAACATCAAGGGCTTCTTCGGCGACAAGCTTTACACCACAACTATTCCCCGCAATGTACGTGTGGCAGAAGCACCCAGCCACGGGTTGCCGGTCATCGCCTATGACGCCAAGTCTCGCGGCGCCGAGGCCTATCGCGATCTCGGCCGCGAATTGCTCGCCCGCAATGGCGTCTTCACAACCGAAGGCAATCCGGCTGGAGCCGTAGTTCACGTACCCGACGAAGAATCTGAAGAGTAACGACTGCCCCTAGTGGGTTAAAGACAGGAACCACATCATGTCCGACGTAAAAACACAGGATCCCAAGCGCAGGGCCCTTGGACGAGGGCTGGAGGCGCTGCTCCCCACCCGGCAGACCGCTCCCGCCGCCGCCCCAGCACCAGCCGCTCCCGCAGCACCCTCTGGCAAACCGCTGGAAGTGGACGTCACGGCCATCGTCCGCAACCCTTTTCAAACGCGTACCCGCTTCGATGAAGAGGCGCTGAACGAACTGACCCAGTCCGTTGCGGCCACCGGCGTAGTGCAGCCCATCATCGTGCGCGCCTTGTCTGCGGGTAAGTATCAGTTAATTGCTGGCGAACGCCGCTGGTTGGCATCCCAGCGAGCCGGCAAGAAGACGATCCCGGTCGTCATCCGCGAGGTCTCCGACGAGCAGGCGATGGAAATGACCATCGTAGAAAACCTGCAGCGTGCTGACCTGAATCCCATGGAGCAAGCTCGGGCTTACGAGCGTCTGGGGCGCGAATTCAAAATGACGCAGGAACAGATGGCACAGCGCACCGGCAAAGAGCGCGCCTCTGTGGCCAATTTCCTGCGACTCCTGCGGTTGCCCCAGGCTGTACAGGAGAAGGTAGAAGGCGGAGATCTGAGTTTCGGCCATGCGCGCGCACTGTTGGCACTGGAATCGGAAGCGCAGATCCTGGCTGCAGCACAGAAGATTCAGGCTCTCAGCCTGTCCGTCCGTGGCACGGAAAATTATGTGAAGGGGCTGCTGGATCCCGAGCGTAAACTTGGCAAGGTCAAAGCCGCCGAAGAACCCGAGATCGATCCCAATGTGAAAGCAGCGCAGGACAAATTGCAGCGTTCGCTCGGTCTGAAGGTTCGCATTGAGGACACTCGCGGCAAGGGGCGTGTGGTCATTGAGTACAGCAACCTGGAAGATTTTGACACGTTGTTGACCATGCTCTCCGCAAATTAACGTTCGCCGCAGAGATCGCCACCGCTATCTCCTAAATTCTTAGGAGATAACTCCTAAACGTTTAGGACTGGAAGTACGCTACATCATGATGCAAGCCACACCGTTCGAGTACAAGCACCGTTTTCTGATTCATGGGTTGATTTACACGCTCTGTTTTGCAGCCCCGTGGCCGGATTATCACAATGGTTTCCACGGCATTGCGCTGTGGAGCTTCATTCGTAATGGCAGCGTGTGGTTCCGCATCGCAAACAATCTTTCCCAGCCGCAGTATGTACGCTTCGCACACTTCTGGAACGGCACGCTGATTCTCATTCTGCTCTTTGCCTTCGCAGGTGCTCTGTTGCGCACATGGGGCGCTTCTTATCTTGGAGCCTCCACCGTTAAGAACGGAGGCATGGAAGGAAATCGAGTCATTGCAGACGGCCCATTTCGTTTCGTTCGCAATCCGCTTTATCTGGGCACCATCCTGCACACCGTTGCCATTGCGTTCCTCATGCGGCCAGAGGCAGCAGCCCTCTGCATCATCCTCATCACGATTCTGCAACTGCGCTTGATCGGCCGCGAAGAGCCATACCTGATGGGCCACCTTGGTGAAACCTATCGGGCTTATGTTGAAGAGGTCCCACGCATCATCCCTTCGGTAAGGCCATGCACGTCTTCCGGTATAAACCAGCCAGACTGGAAGCAGGGCATCCTCAGCGAGTTCTACATGCTGGGCACTGCCGTCTCTTTCGCCGCACTGGGATGGGCTGATGGCTTTAATTGGGAGAACACGGTGCCACACGTTATGCAAGGCATCATCATCTCGCTGGGTATATCCATCGTCCTTCGCGCATTCATTCCAAAGTCTGAGTTCTAAGTCGTCGCCAACGCGCGCTCCGCATCGCTGAAAGGCCGCGAGCGCGCCACGGAGATGCCGCGCAACGGATTCTTCCGGTCGCCACCAACAGCGCAATAGAAGTGATACAGGTCGCCGTTGTGCATTACGACAGACGGCTTGTGCGCGTAGATGCCGTCCACCGATCCGGGCGCACCCACATCCACCACGGGCGCTTCCTGCTTCGTTGCGTGGAATAGATCTGGCCCACTCGCCACCAGGTCGCGTGCCACACCTTTGTCATCCAGTCCAAAGTAGAAGAACGCCCATTCCCTGCCGTTCTTCAGCACGCATGGATCGCTGGCAAAGTGCACGTCATATGACCCTGCTGGCCCATTGCGCAGGATGGGATTCCCTTCGTAGCGCGTCCACGTTTTCAGATCACGCGACATCGCCACGCCCGTCTGCTCATGCCACGGTCCCGTGGTGTGGTCCTTCGCGTTGTAGAAGAGATAGAACATATCGCCATCGCGCAGCAGACACGGCTTGTACAGGCCGCCACGTTCCCACGCTGCCCCATCTTCCGGACGCAGAATAATCTCACCCGGCGTCCACACAAGACCATCCTTGCTGTGCGCCAGCCCGATCACCGCAGCGCCGCTCTCATATCCCTGCGAAGGATACGCGTGATACGCGCCCACGTAGCTTTCCTGCACACGCTGAATACGCCCCTGCGATGCCAGATCGTTCTCACGCAGAATCCAGTTCATCGCCACGTTGTACTTCAGCCCAGGATTGCTTGCGTCGCGCCGCAGAATGCAGCCCACCTTCTTCCATCGCAACAGGTCTTCTGACGAGGCAAGACCCGTCTGATAGCCAATGCCATCGAAGGCAACAAACGTCATGTACCAGAGGTTGCCATTGCGAAACACAAACGGGCAGTCGACGCTCTTGCTGTCATACGCGTTCTCTTCATGTGACGGCCCCAACACAAGCCGATCCAGCTTGTAGGGCGAGAGCAGCGAATGTGGCTCAGCACTACGAGGCGCAGCATAAGCATGCGAAGCAGCAAGTGCAGACAGTGCAACAAAGCGCCGGCGAGAGAAGGAATGCATGGCGACTCCCTTATACGTCAGCGACAAGGCAAAGCAAAAGCCGCGACAGCGCATGGCCGTCGCGGCTTTGTGTGCTTGTGCGAAGCGTCTGCTCCGCGGCAAAACTACTTCTTGGCAGCAGCGCCCTTAACCGGAGCGATTGCGTCCTTCGCAGCCTTAGCCACGCGGAACTTCACAACGGTCTTCGCCTTGATCTTGATGGCTTCGCCGGTCTGCGGGTTGCGGCCGGTACGTGCCTTACGCTCTGCCTTCACCAGCTTGCCCAGTCCGGGGATGGTGAACTCGCCGTTCTTCTTCGTTTCCTTCACGGCGGTTGCAGCCAGCGTGTCAAAGAACAGGGCAACCTGCTTGTTGGGCAGTTCGAGCTGTTCTGCGATGGTGCGGATCAGTGCGGTCTTGGTCAGTCCCTTTGCCATTGGTGGTACTCCTTCGTTTTTGAGAAAATCTCTTGGATCGTAGGTGGTGGTTCCGCCTGCAGAAATCGCCAGTGTTCATGCGGGTTCCACAACCGTTCCGCATATCAAGATGGACTTTCGCGAACCGGTTGTCAATCGGTAAACATTGGTTTTTTCCGGTTTTGTTGGGTTTTTATCGGGTTTTCTGTGGAAAGGTGCCCATCCGGGTACATTCAGAGTTCCAAAACTGCACTTCTGGCCGCAAAAATCGCTGGATTTTCTGAAACCAATCGCGCGCTCTCACCCGTCTTTAGGCTCAGACTCCGGCCGTCGCAATCTCCGGCCAGAGTATTGCTGAGTGAAGAAAGAACTGCCATGAACATGACAACGATCCGTACCTTCGCCACCCGCCTCGGCGTCGTGGCTGTCTGTAGCGCAGCACTCTGCTCCACGCCGATGCTGGCCCAGGGCCGCGGCATGATGAGCCCCGAGCAACGCGTTGAGGCCATCGACAAGGCCGTCACCCTTACCCCGGATCAGAAGACAAAGATCCTGGCGCTCTACACCGAAGACCAGAAGAAGATGCAGGCCCTCCGCGACGCGCAGGACCCCGACATGCGCTCCAAGATGATGGACATGCGCAAAGACGAGAACACCAAGATCAAGGACATGCTCACCGACGACCAGAAACCCAAGTTCGATTCCTACGTCGCATCCATGCCCATGGGACGCCCCGGCGGCGGCCCTCCTCCGCAGAATTAACTTCTCTCCGAAAGCGGCCCTCTCCGCTACCGGGCCAGGAGTTGGATGCTCCCGGCCCGGGCCTTTTTAGAAGAACGTTCGCCGCGGTGTCTTCACCAACAGCGGAGCATTCAGAAGGGCAACCAAAGGGGTCGCAGCACGGAAGCGCTTCACAATCTCATCGTGCAATTTCGCTGTCGTCGCCACCTCCGCCGGCAGCGTTACAGACAGTCCCCACTTCCGATCACGCAAATACTCCGCCGCCGGATCATCCGCCGCAAAGCCCTTCGGCACACGCGTCAGCGGCATCGTCTCCTGGTCCGGCAACAGCTTGCGCAGCTTCTTGTCATTCATCAGCGCGCGCATCGCTTCATGGTTCTGTTGCAGATGCCTGCGAATCGCCAACATCTGCTCCGGCTGTGGCATGAATGCACCCACTGCAACGACAACGTCGTCTGCACCAATGTGCGCATAGAACCCCGCACCGCTTGTCTTGGCCAGTGAAGAAGGCGACCACCATGCACCCACATGCGTCTTGTACGGCTTCTTGTCGCTGCTGAAACGCGTATCGCGATAGATGCGAAACATCGCTTTCGGCGCGGGCTTCACACAGTCCGGAGCAAAGTCCGCCATCGCATGATTCACTTCGTCAATCAGCGCAAGCCACGGTGCTTTCACTTCCGCTTCAAACACACTCTTGCGATCGTTGAACCAGTTGCGATCATTGTTGCGCTTCAGGCTTTTCAGAAAACGAATCGCGGCAGGAGAGAAGTGTGTCGGCATGACGTTTTAGATTCTATGCCGCAACAAAAAGAAGCAACGTCGTTCTGCATCGAAACGAAAGCTCAACCTTCTTCCAGCTGCGAACCCGAACCAGTTTCGCAAAGCGAAGCTCTGACGCGCAGCTTCAAACGGTACGAAGTACCGTCATCCTGAGCGAAACGAAGTGAAGTCGAAGGACCTGCATTCTTATCCTCCACTACAACGCATCAGGAGAGCCAAGACATACGCCGCGGCAAAAAGAAGCACCGTCACAACCCTTGCATTGTCTTATTCAAAAAGGAATATGCTTAGCTATGGCCATAACATCGGTCAGAAAGTCGTTGTGTACTCGGCCCGGAGGGGCCATTCTTCATGGAAGCCTCAGGTTTTCCGTTCGCAGGAATTATCCTCGTCATTCTTGGTCTTATTGCCCTCTTCACATTGCTCAAGACTCTGTACACCGTCCGCACTTCGCAGGCCGGTGTTGTGGAACGCTTTGGCAAATTCCATCGCATCGTGCGCCCCGGCCTGCACGTACTTATCCCATACGGTGAGCGTGTCTTCTTCGTCGATCTGCAGGTACAGCAGGCGCAGTTCTCTGTTGAGACCAAGACACGCGACAACGTCTTCGTGCAGATTCCTGTCAGCGTGCAGTACCAGGTCGTCGACGACAAAATCTTCGACGCCTTCTATCGCCTCTCGCGGCCGCAAAAGCAGATTGAAAGCTTCGTCTTCAACTCCATCCTCGGCCACGTGCCCAAACTCACACTCGACGAAACCTTCGAGCAGATGAGCGGCATCTCCATCGCCGTGAAGACAGAGCTTGATCACACCATGCACGATTTCGGCTTCAACATTCTCACCGCGCTGGTCACGGACATCATCCCGGACAGCAAGGTGAAAGAAGCCATGAACGACATCAACGCCGCACAGCGCAGCCAGGTGGCAGCCATGGCGCGTGGTGAGGCCGACAAGATCCTGAAGGTGAAGCAGGCGGAAGCAGAAGCAGAAAGCAAAGCCCTGCAGGGCCGCGGCATCGCTGCAGAACGCCAGGCCATCATCGACGGCCTGCGTGCCTCCATCGAACACTTCCGCGAAGCCGTTCCCGGTGCCACCGCAGAAGATGTCATGGCGCTTGTCCTGCTCACGCAGTACTTTGACACGCTGAAGGACATCGGCATTCGCAGCGGAACCAACACGCTGTTCCTGCCCAACAATCCCGGCGCTGCCAATGACTTCCTGCAGCAGATCCTCGCCGGTCTGAAAGCAGGAACACACCGCGGCACCATGAGCGAATCCGTCACAAAGTAGTCACCGTACAGCAACAACAACAGAGGGTTGCGATACATCATCGCAACCCTCTTCTGCTGTTCTCGCATTGCGCGACGGTTATACTTCGTCGCATATGAAGATGGCTGCGCGACTGCTTGCTCTCCTGCTCTTTGTCCCCTTGCTGTGCCACGCACAAAGCAAGCCGTACACGCAGCTCTACGTCTCGGCGACAGCTATTCTGATTCTGGCGCAGGCTACGTTGACGGCAACGGCCCAACCGCCATCGTCTATCTGGCGCAGCGCCTCAACATTCCCTTCACCTACTTCGGCGATCCCAAGACACAGACCGAACACCCCATCCGCGAAGGTCTCAACTTCGCCGTCAGCGGCGCGCGCACAGGAGAAGGCAAGGGCAGCTATGGCCCGCATCATGAGTTGTTAGGTCGAGGCATGTGGAACCAGGTCGACGAATTTTCTGCATTAGTGAAAGCAGGCGATGTACGCTTCGATGCAAAGCAAACCATGTTCTTCCTGCTCGGTGGTCTGAATGATCGCTCACTCCCCGCAGGCGAAACACGCGCCAATGAAGAAGCGCTCATCGACACGCTCTACTCCCTCGGTGCACGACGCTTCACGGTCGCGTTACTACCGGTGAAGATTCCGCAATTCGCAACAGCAGGAGAACGGGCCAACGCCGAACTCACCTCATTGCCGCAAGAGATGCAGACAAAATACCCCGACATTCAAATCGCACTCAGCAACTGGGGTTCGTTCTTCGATCAGGCCATCACGCATCCAGCGCAATACGGCTTCACCAACACCACAGACAAGTGCGCCGGTCGCGCTCTGCGCAACGAAGATCCCACCCCGTGCGCCACACCCGAAACCTACTTCTTCTATCACGAAGGCCACCCCTCCACCGCCGCACATAAAGTCGTAGGCGACATGCTGTACAACGAAGCAGTATCCCTCAAGGACAAGCCGTAGTTAGATAGCGCTATGCACATACCAGCCCAGACGGTGACGTACCTGATCTTGATTTTCGGCCTGCTGGTTGTGCCCCGTGCACTCCAGCGATTCCGCATACCTGCGCCTCTCACCTGCTTTGCTCTCGGCATTGTCGTCGCCATCTTTTTCAAGCGGATCGTCGGCGACCCTGTTCAAACTGTCGTCGCCACTTTAGGAATCGCGGCGCTCTTTCTTCTTGCCGGTCTTGAGGTAGATCTCGTCGAGATCCGACGACAGCTTCCACGACTCAGTGGATACCTCGTCAGCCGCGCACTCTTTCTCACTGCATTCGCATGGGTGGGCATTCATTATTTCCATATGTCATGGCAGGCAGCCACGCTGCTCTCGCTTGGTCTGTTAACACCATCCACCGGTTTCATCCTCGACACACTACCTCACTCCGGCCTTGACCCCAGCGAGCAAATGGAGGTGAGCATCAACGCCATCGCAGGCGAAATCATGGCGCTCATCCTGCTCTTCTTCCTCTCGCAATCGGGCTCCATGCTTGCACTTGGAACGTCCGCGCTTATTCTTCTTCTACTCATCGTTGTTACACCGTTTCTGTTTTTGTTCTTCGGGAAATACATCGTTCCGTATGCGCCCGGTTCTGAGTTTTCTCTTCTACTCATGGTTGGCATCGTCTGCGCCGTCATCACGCAGAACATGGGCATCCATTACCTCATCGGAGCATTCATCGCAGGTTTAATTGCAGGTCTTCTCAAGACACGCATGGCCACGCTTGCCTCAGACGAAAACCTGCACGCTGTGCGCCTGTTCTCTTCCTTCTTCATCCCCTTCTACTTTTTTCATGAAGGCATGGATGTCCCAGCTGGCGCACTCGTTCTCAAGTCGCTTCTCTATGGAGTACTGCTCGCCGTCATCGTGATGCCAATACGGCTCGGCAAGAACTGGCTGCAGACACGCTATCTCTCGCGCAGAACGGCGAAGGCTTCTTTTCGCGTCGCTATCGCACTGGAACCAACGCTGATCTTCACACTCGTCATCGCAGGCGTTCTCCACGAAGCCTTCCATATTCCCGATGCTCTCTACGGAGGACTGCTCGTCTACGCAGCAGTCACAACAATCCTGCCATCGCTGGTTCTCCCCAGCGTATCGATTCCACCAGAACCAGAAGCGCAATAGGTAACTTACTGAACGATCTTCCAACTTGAATCAGGATCGAACGCCGTCATCCCAGTAACAGTCTGGACCGTGTTTGCTCCCAGATCCTTCTCCAGCAGCACGCCATCCTGGTTCATGATGAACGTCATCACGCCTGAGTTCCCATACTGCGCTGGATACGCAACGAAGGCGAAACCATTCGTCATCTTTCCATCCACGAGATATGACTTCGCGCCACCCGGGGCTTTATCCGTCTGGCTGTTGAGCATCTTGAACAGATAGCCGTGAAACGTCGTTTGCCCCGCCGGGTTTGCCGTGTATCCCTCAGCGGTTGCAGAATCAGCTAAAGGACCAAGCGGGCTCGGCGGCTGTCCTTCGCTGGTCTTCCAGTAAAGTCCGTTCTGCTTACCCGGATCACTTAGAAACTTCGTCGCATATTGTTTCGCAGGCTGACCATCATGCGACTGCGCGAAGTATTCCGCCTGCGCATCAGCAATGCCTTGCGCAATATCTATTACGTCAAACTCGTTCTGCCCCACACGCCGCGAAAGCACTTCTTCTTTTCCCGCTGCCGTATCAAAGAACCATTTGCCATCGCCACCCTTCTTGAGCGGAATCGGAAACGGATAGTTATCCGCACCAATCACCAGCGACTCGCTGCCATCCTCAAGCCTGCGCCAACGATGCATCTCGTCATAGCGAGCGATAAACTCCGCTGCAGCATTCTTGTCTTCAACCGAATCACCGGAATAGATCACCTGCTTCGTCTCCGGCCCGAAGATAGCCTGGATAGTGCCTTCATCTTTCAACTTCACCGCTGCAACAAGAGCATTCGCAGCGTCGTCAGGAGAGGCGAACGTTTTCGTAGAAGACTCTGCCGGCGTGTTGCTCGCAGAGCGATGACAAGCAGCCAGCGGAAGAAACAGCGTGAACGCCAGCACCCGGGCCGAAAGCGCAATTGTGCGGTTTTGCATCGACATCTTCCCTTCTCCAGAAACTGTTCTCGTAAACGCTACCTGCGACCACGGAAGCCACCACCACCGCGGCTTGCCGCGCCGCGTGCACTTGCCTGCCTCGCTTGCCAGCCGGTGCCGCCTCCACCAAAAGCTCCGCCGGCCCGTTGAGCGCCATAGCCACGGTTACCGCCTCCATTGGTGTAGACATGCCCGTTGACGTCGACTGCCTTATTGCCATTGGCAGTCCGAACTGCGGCAGCACTGTTTCCACGCGCTCCGGTCCCAGCAACAGCGGCACCACCGCGAGAGTTCTCGGCAGCAGCAACACTACCGCGCGCAGTGGTTTCATGCTGCGTGTAGGTCGTCTGGCCGTTCCTTGAGACGACTGAGCTTCCCGCATTTCCATACGCGTTCGCTACCTGGTGCGTGGAAGCATAAGCGCCAGTGCGAGCGTTATAAGCCTGCCCTGCGGCAGCCGCACCATTCGGTCCTGCAACAGCACCGCCGCGCGCAGCCGTTCCGGTGTACGGGTTGTAGGCCTGTCCTGCTGCCCGCGTCCCGTACGGCGTGGAAACGGCTGCACCACGCGCATAGGTTCCAGTGGTGGGGTTATAAGCTCTTCCGGCAGAAGCCGCGCCATACGGTCCATAGGCCGTCACGCTGGAGCCATACACTCCGCCGCGCCATGCTCTGTTGCCGTAGTAAACACCGCTTCGGTAAACAACCGCTCCGCCATGCCAGTTGCAGTTCCAGTAGCCCCAACCCCAGCTACTGTTTATGGCCGCACCCACGGCAATGCCAACACCAAAGGCAAGTAGCGCCGTTCCCACAACAGCCGCAGTGCTATAGCCCGGTGTCTGCACCGGCGCACCGTACACCACAGTGGGGTTGTATTGGGGAACGTACACCACCTGCGGATTCGTCGGTTGAATCACAATGACATCTGGTGACTGCTGCACCACCGTGATCTGCGAACCCGTCTTCAGATTTCCAGCAGCCTTTGCCTTCTTACGCAACGACTGAACCGCCGACATCACCTGTGCAGGCTGCGTGTGGTACGCCTCGCCCAGCGACGAGGTCCAGCTCAGGTTCTTTACCATGTTGTCCAGCACAGTCGGAAACTGTGTCAACGCCTTCACGCTAGGGTCCCACTGCTGCTTGTCCACGGCCTGCGAGAGCGCCGTACCGGTCAGCTTCTTGTTCTGCTCCAGCCAATCGTGTGCAGCAGTTACCTGATCGGGAAACGTTGCTGCTCCCAGCACCTGCGCAACCAGCGCATCAGGATAAAGCGCAATCGGCGCCGCTATCTGTTCCAACTCAGCTTCAGAAAGTGGTGCAGGCTGCGGAGCGGAGTCCGCGGCTGGCGCCGGTGCCTGTTCTTGAGCAAGAGCATTCAGTTCCGATGCGGGGAAGACCAACAGAAAACTCAAAACCACCGCTAAACACTGCTTGAAACAGGTCCCGACCATCTCGTTCCTCCCCTGCAGGAAAGACAATTGGCGATTGCGTTTCTTTCACAATGCAACGCAAACGCTAGGTCAGTACACACATCTCAAGTGCAACAAGGTACTGTGAATTCAAACAGTGTCGGAGCTGTATTTTCAGCACGCCAAAGCATTTGGAATACCGGTTGTGACGTCACGACTGCCTCTGGAACAGAGGCTACTTTGCCAACGCCGCGGGGATCGGATTATCCGGGCGCTCCGTATCCCAATACACCTGCAGAATCCAGTACCGGGTACCGTCGTTCATCAACTCCCAGCTATTCACGCCACGCGTTTGTGGCGTGGTGTCCGTGGGCGTGTGAAAGATCGCGTACGACTCATACACATGCGTCATGTGCCCAAAGCTCTGCTTCTCATACGCAATGGGCTTTTCGTAGAACGTCTGGTTTCCCGCACGCGCCTGGTAATCGTCGGTGGAGAGAATCGTCAGGTCCGCAGGCCCGGTTTTGCTGTGGCGCACGATCATCATCCGTCCTGCCCCCGGAACAAACAGGCTCTTGAAGCGATTCCAGTCGCGCGCCTTACTCGCCTCGCCAGAAATGGTGTCAGACAGCGCCTGGATGATCGCCTCAGGCGACTTCACATCCTCCGGGTTCGCCTTCGGCCAGTCCGGGTGTGACGCAATCACTCCCGGCGCAGGTGCCGGGCGCGGAGTCGCCACCACCGCCTGCTGCTGTGCCCCGCTGATCTGCATCGCCATCAGCATCCCTATCGCCAGAATCGTCGTTTTCATCGCCATCTTGCTCTTTGCACCATTTCCGATGCTCACCGTAACAAATTCTTCACATCTTCCCCAACCGCAAAAATCAATTGGGACCGGCGATCCACAGAATCCTGGAAACCCTGTGGAAACAGTGGACAAACCCGGTATTCCTCAGGCCAAACGCCGCGCCTGTGGATATAAAAGGCCAAATAAACACCGCAATCACGCGGTTCGGCACTCGGTTTCCACTTCCACACGGCCCCTCCGTGCACATTGCCTGTGAGGAAACCTGTGGAAGACGTGTAAAGCCGGTCACATCATTTGAAATGTCCACCCGGCGACACACATCTTCCGTTCTTCATGAACACTTTTTCTGAATCTCGTACACCACTTAACTCACGCCATAACAGTGAGATATGCCATTCATCCACATTTCCTCGCCAAACGATGACGACGACTATCTCAATCTTTTCTTTTCACTCAGGTTCTTAAAAGCAGTCCTCGCATCAGCCAGGTAGGAGCTCACCCAGGGCTGTGTCTCTGCTTTCCACGGTTTGTGCCGTGCCTTCCACATCCCCCTCCTCGTTACGATCAATCCTGTCAAAACCATCACGCACCAGCTTTGTAACCGGGGATCAAAACCACCCTTGGGAAACGCAGCAGCGCGGTGATACGCTGAAATCCACTCAGGCACCCGGCCCACAGTCCGTTCCGTAGCTGACTCAAACCGATGCCGCCGCACACAGATTTGTCCTGAACTCTCGGAGGTCTCTCCCGTGTCCACCACTGCTTCGCTCCCTTCGATGGAAACCAGCGGCGCCGCTCCAACCGGCAATCTCGATATCACGGTCACGCGTGCGGAACTGCTCCGCGAACTGACCGCCGCACAATCCGTCGTGGAACGGAAGACGACGATTCCCATCCTGTCGAACTTCCTCTTTGAGGCGGACGGAGAGCGTCTGACCATCACGGCGACGGATCTCGATCAGAGCCTGCGCACCTCCTGTCCCGCACGCGTAAAGAAGTCCGGTGCATGCACGGTCCCTGCGCGCAAGCTGTATGACTACATCCGTCTGCTGCCTGAAGGTGACATCTCCATCAAGCTGATGGACAACCACTGGGTGCAGATCCGTGCCGGTCGTTCCAACACGAAGATGGTGGGCATGGCACGCGCCAACTTCCCGCAGGTGCCGGAATTTCCTGCAGTGGGTTCCGTCAAGATTGCAGCACCGTCGCTGAAGAGCATGATCTCGAAGACCATCTTCTCCATCTCCAGCGAAGAGTCGCGCTATACGCTCAACGGCGCGCTGCTGGTGCTCAAGGCAGAGTCCATGGCCATGGTCGCAACCGATGGCCACCGCCTGGCCCACGTGGAGCGCTTTGGCGAAACACTGGAAGGTGTCTCCGGCGAAAAGAAGACACTCGTCCCGCGCAAAGCGCTTGGTGAACTCTCTTCTCTGCTCGCAAACACGCCCACCAGTGAAGACAACGACTTCATCGAATTTGCTGACGATGAGACCACGCTATTCTTCCGCATCGGCGGACGCGTTCTCACCAGCCGCAAACTCACCGGCCAGTTCCCCAACTACGAAGCCGTCCTGCCGCGCGACAACAATAAGTTCGTTATCGTGCGCAGCGAAGACCTCATGGGCGCACTGCAGCGCGTATCGCAGTTTGCGGACGAGCGCAGCGGTGCCATCAAGATTCGCCTGGAGCAGAACGAACTCCGCATCTCGTCCTCGTCCACAGACGCGGGCGAATCGGAAGACTCCATCGAAACGCCATACAACTACGATCCACTCGTAGTTGGCTTCAACTCGGCCTACTTGATTGACTTCCTCAAGGCCATCGGCAACACCGGCGAAGTACGTCTCGAATTCAAGGACGCACAATCCGCAGGCCAGATGCGCCCGGAAGACTCCAACGAAGACCAGAAGTATCGCTACATCCTGATGCCTATGCGCATCTGACGATCTGCCATTGGAGGCCTCGACGCGTTAAGCGCGTGTTCGTGCAGAAGACAAAGACTCAAGAAGCCCGGCCTCGCGCCGGGCTTCTTGCATATCCGGTACTTCCGCAATCTCTCAGCGCCTACGGAGTATTAACGCGAAGGAGTAGAGTTCTCTCCAGGAGAATTGCGTAGATATTGCGCTTCACCGGAGTTTATGAGTCACCCTAATGGATGAAATTTACCCATTTTTGCTGCACTAGACTCAAACCATCTCCCCAACGCTTCCCCCGGCGTAATCCAGCCGATCGCGCAGAGACCAGAACCCACGCGTAGCCGCCTCGGCACAATTTGAAAAAGGAAGAATCATGTCACATCGTCAAGTGCACGCAGGCCTGCGTGGCCTGATGTCCCACGCCATGTCCACTTTGAATCCAGAATCGAAACATAGTGGCTGGCTAAGTCTTTTGCTGCTGGCGCTGCTGCCGTCCGTTGCAGCCGCACAGTCCCTGCAACTCACTTACGGCGCGAAGGGCATACAAACCCTTTCGTTCAACGGTCAAACCCTCGCAGATGTGGGCGCCAATCCTTCTGACAGTTTTCACATCTGGCACATGAAGGCCACAGACCTGGCTGGCAATCTAAGCACCGATTCCCAGTCCGGCTGGGGTGAAAGCAACAACGGCACCAGTTGGGACGCATCCTCCAACACGGAAACCTATTACTTCAACTGGGGTTCCATCGCGACCCAGTTCGTTCAGAACGGTAACCAACTGGACATGGTCGTCACGGAGACAAACAACGCAAGTTCCGGCCTGATCTTTGACGGCGCTGAGATCTATCCGCTGGTGCTGCACTTCCCGCAGGATCCGAAAAACTTCAACGGTTACACCCAGTACGCCATTACCACCACAGGGCCCGGCGTCAGCGTTGCGGACTTCGGTTCCGGTGTCGTTTCAGCCGTATTACCAGACGAATCGCAGCCAATGTATACCGGTTGGAAACAGGCTGGCGCGAACGCTTACAGCCCGTTGATGACGTCCACCGCGCCTGATGGTCTTGCTACTTTCCTGCCGCACAACGACCGTCCCGTGCAGCCCGGCACCAGCTTCACGTATACCGTGTCACTGCGCTTTGCAGCAGCCAACACCACTCCCAACGCCTCAGACGCGTATGCAAGCTTCGCGAAGACCTATCCCAGCCAGATGACCTGGTCAGATCACCGCCTCATTGGAACTGCATTCCTCGCCAGTTCGCCACAAGACGGCTCGGACAAGACGCAGCCCGGCGGCTTTCCAACCAATCCGCGCCGATACTTCAACGACGCATCGGTCGATGTGACTACATCTGTTGGTCTGCAGGCGTTCCAGAATCGCATGCTTGCGGTCGCACAGGCCAACGTAGTCAACACGCGCGCAATGAACGGCCAGGGTGTGATGACGTGGGATATCGAGGGCCAGCAGTACCCGCAAGACACCAGCTACGTCTGCTCGCCAGACCAGGTGGCTACGGTTGCTCCAGAGATGGAGTCTACGGTGCTCGATCCGCAATCGCCCTACCAGGGGCAAAGGCTTGACGATGCGTACTTCGGCATCATGACCGGCGCTGGCCTAAAGGTTGGCGTGTGCCTCCGTCCGCAGGTCTTCACCCTCAGCGGCGACGGCCGCGCCACCCAGAACTTCCTCACGTCCAACGACCAGATCATCGCGAACCTTGAGCAAAAGGCCGCGTACGCCAACTCTCGATGGGGCGTCACCATGTTCTATGTGGACTCCACCGTCGACACGAATGGCGGAACACTCGATCCGGCAATCTTTCAAAAGCTGATCACCGATTACCCCGCATTCCTGTTCATTCCGGAAGAAAGCACGCCGCGTTACTATGCATACACCGCGCCGTTCTACTCTTTCATCTTCCATACCGACATCGGTACCGATGCTTCCGTCTACAACTACTATCCCAACGCGTTTGGCGTGAACCTAGTGAACGATGTATCGCAGGCCACGCTGAACAGCTATCTCCCCGCGCTGACACAACAGGTCAGTAAGGGCGACATCCTGATGGGGCTTGTCGATTACTGGCAGGAAAACGATCCCATCCTTGCGTCGATCTACAGCTCTGCTGGCGTGTCGGCTCCTCCGGTGTCGACCACTCCACCGGTCACGTCTTCGGACGTTTCTCCGGCCACCACACCGAAACACCATCGTCGTTCGCGCAGTTGAAGCCCACTGCAACCTTCATCGCATCACATAACGCAGGAAGGCAATCCGCTCATGGCAGGCTATGCTGTCTGCCATGAGCTTCTGCCTCCACCGCACGCTGCGAAATCTGTTGCTCTTCACCGCATCACTCGCCATCGCTTCCGCATCGGCACAAACAGCCAGCTTCCAGGGCTGCTACGCGCGCTGGTCGGCAACAGAACTCACCGTCGGCAACACACACTTCGAACGTCGCTGGCAGATTCGCAACGGCCATCTCTACGCCACATCCTTTCAGGATCGCGACGCGCATAAGGAGTGGCTCACAGGCCCCTCACGTCTACCATCGCCACGCATCGCAGGAACACAATCTGACGCAGCCATACAGATTCACGCAGAAAACGGTCGCACCAATGCTGTAGAAGCAGCCTCGCTGCAACTCCGCATCGACATCGGTTCCGATCAGCATCTACGCATGAAAATCTTCCCTGATGCCACCGGCATTGAAGAAGACTTCATCGCACCCGCAGACGCATCCTCACAAAACAACACACCACAAACCATCGCCAATGGCAAAGAAGCCGAAGCAGCTAAAGCAAAGAAAGACAGCGAATCTGCAATCGACGAATTCTCTCTGCAACCGCAACATCTTCGCCTCACAGAAGTCACATTGCGCGACGTAACAGACACGCACAATCAACTCGTCAGCACGCGCGAATGGATGTTCATGAACAATGAAGAAGACATCCTCGCGCGGGGCAACGTAGTGTACGTCGAAGATGTTCTCAGCGGCGCAGGCCTCATCTTCCTGAAACAAGCTCCATTGCCCGAGGCACGCGCACAGCAATCGCCATTCGATCTACGCATGATGGCATCGGATCGAACCGTGCGATTCAGCGGCGCTGGTTATCCCTTCGCAGTGCTTGCATACTCCGGTGGTCGCAGCGGACGCATCCGCGCATTGCACACCTATCAACGCCAACTCCGCACATACGAACCGCAACGCGATGCAGCCTTCCTCAGCAACACCTGGGGCGATCGCAATCGCGATGCACGCATCAACGCAGAGTTCATCGCAAAAGAAATCGATGCAGGCGCAAAGCTGGGCGTCGATGCCGTTCAGATTGACGATGGCTGGCAATACGGCAAATCCATGAACTCCGCAGTAAAAAGCGGCGGTGTGTGGAGCGGCTTCTGGGCCAACTCGTCGCACTTCTGGGATGTTGATCCGCAACGCTTCCCGCAAGGATTAAAGCCTCTCGTACAGCAGGCCGCAACACACCACATGAAGTTCGGTCTCTGGTACGCGCCCGATTCCTCCAATGATTTCGCCAACTGGCAACGCGACGCAAACCGCATATTGGAACTGTGGCGCAACGATGGCGTGCTGTACTTCAAGTTCGACAGTATCGTCATGAGCACACCCACGGCAGAGCAACACGTGCAGCAGATGTTTGATCGCATCCTCGCGGAAAGCAAAGGCGCCATCACCATTGATCTCGACGTCACCGCAGGCCGTCGCCCCGGCTACTTCGGCATGATCGAAGGTGGCACCACATTCGTTGAAAATCGTTATACAGACTTTCATCGCTACTATCCGCATCTGACGCTGCGCAACCTCTGGCAACTCTCAGATTTTGTCGATCCCATCCGCCTGCGTATGGAGTTCCTCAACAACACGCGCAACACGCAGCGCTATGCAGACGATCCACTGGCACCCGCAAACTACACGCCGGACGCACTCTTTGCCAGCGTCATGTTCTCCAGCCCGCTTGGCTGGTTTGAAACCTCCAGCCTGCCACCGGCATACATCGCATCCGCGTCACCACTCGTCAGCACATGGAAGCGTGAACGCGAGCGCCTCTTCCGCGGCGCCATTGAACCCATCGGCAACGCACCTGACGGCGTGTCATGGACCGGCTTCGCCTCTACGGATAACGATGGAAAAGGTGGCTACCTGCTGCTCTTCCGCGAAGCAAATCACAATGCACAGTGGACCACGCAACTACCCGCAGGTTTGTCTGCAAACGCAAAGCTGACGGTCCTGGCAGGGAAAGGAACCGCAACGCTGCGTGGCAATGAAGTCATCGCAACGATCCCTGCTACGCTGCAATATCTCTGGCTACGCATAGACAGCACGCGCTAGCCACCCCACCTGTAGAAACCTCAACCTGTCCTCAAAAGTGCCATAGCGGTGTCCACAGGATGCCGTGAGCGGAGCCATATCTCGGGCAGTTTTTGCCTCCGGGGACGACGGGAGCATCCGTCGCACACGATATGTCGACATATCGTCGAATATGTGTTGACAAAACCATTCTTCAAAAAATAATTTTGGTGGGCTTCACCTGAGCGACGTACGCAGTTCGCGAAGCGAAACATCACCCCCCGATCCGTTATGAGGCTTTCGATACCTATGTTCAATCGGCTACGCTTTCCGCTCGTTGCTGCTTCCCTGGCGTTGTGCGCTGTCACCATGACCGGCCTGCGGGCCGAAGCACAGGATCTGAACGGCAGCATTGTTGGTACGGTAAAAGACCCAACCGGCGCCATCGTGCCCGGCGCAAAAATCGTAGTCACCAACGTAGGAACCTCGGCGGCCACCACAGCCACAGCGTTGACTGATGGCACCTTCACTGTGAAAGTCCCGCCGGGCATCTACAACATCAACATCTCTGCCGAAGGCTTTAAGGCGGTGCAGATTCAGGCGCTGCGCGTGGAAATCAACGGCCAAAGCCGCGCAGATGCCGCTCTTACCATCGGCGAAACGTCGGAAGTGGTGAACGTTGCAGCCATCTCCAACACGGTGGACACCACGACCTCCACGTTGAAGGAAACAGTTAGCGAAGCCACCATTCAGGAAGCTCCGCTGAATGGGCGCAATCCGTTACAACTGATTCTTCTCGTACCCGGCGTTGTGCGCGATCCGCGCGCCAGCGTCACCAGCGGCAACACGTATCCGGGTGCCAGCGGCATTTCCATCAACGGCAATCGTTCCAACACCACAAACTACATTCTGGATGGCTCAAGCAACAACGATAACTACGTCAACGCGCCCGCGCCCATGCCCAATCCGGATGCGCTGCAGGAGTTCAGCGTGCAGACGAACAACTTCGGCGCAGAGTTCGGTCGTTTGCCCGGCGGCGTAGTCAATGCGGTGACCAAGTCCGGCACAAACCAGTTGCACGGCAGCGCCTTTGAATACATCCGCAACAACATGTTCAACGCCGCAAATCATTTCTCTGCGGTGACGAACGGCGTAAAGTCTGACGATGGTTTGAAGCGCCATCAGTTTGGTGGAACACTCGGTGGTCCCGTGTTGTTGCCGCATCTGTACAACGGTCGCGACAAGACATTCTTCTTCTTCTCGCTGCAGGAAACGCTGGTACACCAGCGACCCAATTCCAGCAGCGCAATCGTTCCCAGCGCAGCGCTGCGCGCCGGTGATTTTTCTGCGGTAACAAACCCGCTGTACATTCCGTTTGATCCTGCTCGCGGCACCTATGCGAACAAACAGATCCCACTAATCAGCCCGGTAGCGCAAGCCATCCTGAAGTTTGTTCCGGTCGCTCCTGCAGGAACACCGGTCAACGCGCAGGGTGGTCAGACGGTCTATTTCAAAGGCCTGAACAACACGTCCGACCTGCAGTTGCTAGCGCGCATCGATCAGCACTTCGGATCAAAGAACACATTGTCTGGCAGCTTCTTCCGGTCTGAGCAGAATGCGCAAGGCTTTCTCGACCCCGGCAACTACCTCGCGTTGAAGAACGCAGGCAACTGGATCTATCAGCGCTATCAAGCCAACGACACGCATATCTTCAGCGCCAGTCTGCTGAATCAGGCATCGTTCGCTTACCTGCACAACTACTACAAGAACACGCCGGTATATCCATCGCAAACACTACCAGCATTGGGCGCAAACATTTATGTTCCACCAGGTCAGACGGAGTACATCTTCTCCGTGTCCAACTTCTTCGGCATGGCTACAGGTGACACCAACGCATTCATCCGCGACGAATATCAGGGCATCGACACCGTGCGTTGGAATCTCGCACGTCATTCCTTAAGCTTTGGCGGCGAATACTACTTCGGCACCGGCGACAACATTAACAACTTCCAGCAGAACCCCACGTACACATTCGCAGCGCAAAGCTACACGCCAAATCCAAACACAGTTGCTGCCAGCACAACCAACAGCTTTGCGGATTTCCTGTTGGGTCGCTTCAGCACCTTCCTGCAAGGCGCAGGCGAATACAAGAACACGCGTTACAACCACTGGGCTGCATTCGCAGAAGACAGTTGGAAGGTGAACACGAAACTTGTGCTCAACTTCGGCGCACGTTATGAGCCGTTCCTTCCCTACTACGACTTGAATAACAAGTTGGCCGTATGGTCACCCGGCACACACAGCACGCTCTATCCCAACGCCCCCGTAGGTGTATTGTTCGTGGGTGATCCCGGTGTCCCGCACGGCGGCTTCGCTGCAACGTACACAAACTTTGCTCCACGCGTGGGCTTTGCCTACGACGTGTTTGGCAACGGCAAAACCAGCCTGCGTGGCGGTTACGGCATCTTCTACGATCAGCCCAACACCATCACAACCAACAATCAAACGGATCAGGCGCCCTTTGCACCTGTGATCACGCTCACGAGCTCCGCGGCAAACAGCACAGAGAATCCATACGCTGGCACCACCAGCCCTTTCCCGTATCCCACGCCACCTTCCAGCAACGCCACGTTCCCGCAGTACACCACGCAGTATGTGTACAGCCAGCGCATGCGCAACGCGTATACGCAGTCGTTCAATCTGCAGCTACAACAGGACCTGGGCAAGGGAACAATCTTCAGCCTCGCGTATGCCGGTTCAGAAGCATCGAAGCTTCCAATCGCGCGTGAGTTAAACGCGGCTGTCTACACGCCGGGTTCATCCAGCACTGCCAACACAAACCAGCGTCGTCCATACGCGCCTGCAATGGGTGCCAGCACCATCCTTGAACCTGCAGGCTCCGCGCACTACGGTTCGCTTCAAACGAATGTGCGCCACACCTTCAGTCATGGAATTTCGCTGCTCGCGAATTACACATTGGGGCACGCCGTCGATAGCTGGTCTGATACCAAGACGCTATCCAGCGCGCGCGCCATTCCCACCAACTCTCGGTATGACATTGGCCCTGCAGACTTCGATCGTCGCAACGTGCTCAACGTAACCTCGATCGTCCGTCTACCCTCACCGCGTGGCAACGCCATCGCGCGTACTGTCCTCGGTGGTTGGCAACACACCATGATCTTCAACTACACCAGTGGCTATCCCTTCAGCATCCTGTCCGGTCAGGACAACGCGTTGACGGGCACGCCCAACCAGCGCGCGAACCTGGTTCCCGGTGCAGTCGTATCGCTTGGCAAACGCTCCACGGCTGCAACGCAGGCAAAGGCGTTTAACACCGCCGCATTCACGCAACCCACGTTGGGCACACAGGGCAACACGGGCCGCAACTCCGTGCGTGGCCCGGCCTTCACCAATGTCGACATGGGCATGCTCAAGGAGTTCGGTATCGCAGAGCATGTGAAGATGGCCTTCCGCTTTGAAGCCTTCAACGTGTTCAACCACACCAACCTCTCCACACCTACGAACACCTTGAGCTCAGGCAATTTCGGATTGATCACCTCAGCCTACGATCCTCGTATTCTCCAGTTCGCATTGCGTCTGTCCTTCTGATCGCAACACGCACAAAATCGAACTCATTATGAAGTACTCCATTGCGACGCCGAGAAATTTTTCAGCGTCGCAATGGAGAAACATTCTTACTGCTTCCATCGGAGGACACCCATTGCGTCTCTCAACTCTGACGACTCGCGGTCTGCTTCTGCTCCTGTTCTGCTCTGCCTCGGCGTGGGCACAAAAGGCAAGCGAACTCATCTATGACATCGGCTCCACCAACTTTCCTTCCAGTCATGCTTCCACCGTGGTCGAACTGAAGAATGGCAACGTCATGTCCGCCTGGTTCGGCGGTACCGCTGAGGGCAAATCAGACGTTGCTATCTGGGCAGCCACCCGCACCAGCACAGGGTGGGAGAAGCCAGTAGAAGTAGTTCGCGAACCGGGAACGCCCTGCTACAACCCCGTGCTCTTTTACACGCACGACGGGCGCCTGTGGCTCTATTACAAATTCGGCCCTAGCCCCGCCACGTGGAGCGCGGGACGCATGTACAGCCTCGACAACGGCAAAACATGGTCTGCACCGGAACATCTTCCGGCAGGCCTGCTGGGCCCCATCCGTACTAAGCCACTCGTTGAGGCCGACGGCACCATCGTCAGCGGATCATCGATTGAAAGCTATCGCACATGGGCCGTATGGATTGAGCGCAGCACCAACAACGGTGCCTCATGGGCAAAGATCGGTCCCATTGTTCCGCCCGCAGACCTGGACCAGAAGGGTTACGGCGACGGCAAATCCAATGCCGTAAAAGATGTGCCTGGATCAAACGACTGGAAGTTCACGCAGGGCATCATCCAGCCCACGGTTCTTCAGGTCTCCGGCAAGCATCTGCGCCTGTACGCACGCTCCACATCCAAAACGGCACGCGTCACCATCGCTGACTCCTATGACAACGGCCTCACATGGACTCCCGCAAAACCGCTGGAAGTACCCAACCCAAACTCCGGCATTGATGCGGTGATACTCCGCGATGGCCGTGTCGTCCTGATCTACAACAACACCACCACCGCGCGTACACCGCTCAACCTCGCGGTCAGCAAAGACGGAGAACACTTCACCATGTTCCGCACACTGGAATCGGAACCCGGCGAATACTCCTACCCCGCAATGGTCGAAGCGGCCAACGGTGATCTCTTGATGACCTACACCTACAACCGCAAAACCATCAAATACGTCCGCCTCGCACTCTCTGATGTGCCACGTCCGTAAACCGATACCTCCCTGCTTCGCTTTGAAATGCTTCCTGATCCGGGTGCGATCAGGAAGCATCATTTTGCCATATCCTATCCCCGCAATCCCTGCCTCCGCCAAAACAGATACACTAGGGAACGCGATGGCTTGGTTCAAACGGCAAGGCAATGAGATCGTCTCGGAGGCGGAGCGTACCGTCCGTACCGAAGGTTTGTGGGTCAAGTGCCCGGATTGCGGCAAGGCGATCTTCCGCGCGGAACTGGATGCAAACCTTCAGGTCTGCCCCCACTGCGGCCACCACTTCAAGATGGACGCACGTCGGCGCATCGAACTGCTGCTGGAACCCGGCTACGAACTCGTCGACCTCGACCTCAAGTCGACCGACCCGCTGAACTTCACGGACCTCAAGCCCTACAAGAAGCGTCTGGTGGAAGCGCAGTCCAAAACCGGTCTCAACGACGCCATCGTCAACGCCGTAGGCAAGCTCGGCAACCACAACGTCGTCATCTCTGCCATGGAATACGGCTTCATTGGCGGTTCCATGGGCGCTGTAGTTGGTGAAACCATCGCTCGCGCCGTAGATCGTTCGCTGGATACGCGCAGCCCTCTGGTCATCATCTCCGCCAGTGGTGGCGCACGCATGATGGAGGGCATCGTCAGCCTCATGCAACTCGCCAAAATCTCCACCGCGCTGGGACGCCTCGCCGACGAGAAGATTCCCTACATCAGCCTCATGACCGACCCCACCACCGGCGGCGTCACGGCATCCTTCGCCATGCTCGGCGACCTCAACATCGCAGAGCCCGGAGCCCTCATCGGCTTCGCCGGTCCCCGCGTCATCGAGCAGACCATCCGGCAGAAGCTGCCCGAAGGCTTCCAGCGGTCAGAGTTCCTGCTGCAGCACGGCTTCCTTGACGCCGTGGTCTCGCGCAAGGACACAAAGGCCTATCTGGATCGCGCCTTCACCTGGATGACCGCCTGATCTGTCCCAAACTGGTTCAGTTGGAGCTATTGTTCCTATCGACCTGCGCGACAGAATCCTGATGACCGTGTTTACTGCTGAGTAGAACCACCGTCCAACGGCATGATCGCAGACCCTGCGGTCTTGCCCCCGTGTCTTATGTTGCTCCGACTTCGATCATCGAACCACAGAACCAAGGCCGCTCAATGACGCTTATCTCTGCCCCCAGTCGCCGTTTCCGCAGCGTTATCGCTGCAGCTGCTCTGCTCGCCGCCACGGCATTTCCCGCCCTTGCAGGAAGCCAGGTAGCGCGCCGGTTATATTCGCTGCCCTCGTCGTCGGACCCCAGGGTGTCGCTGCCCGATACGGTCTCCCCGCGCGTCAAGACCGCCTCCGTCCTGGGCCATCTCGGTGGAGAGACACAGCTCACGGGCATGTCGCTGGTGCTGAAGCCCACAGACGCGCAGGCCGCCGCACTGCAACAGCTACTGGCTGACCAGCAGAACCCATCCTCACCGAAGTATCACCAATGGCTCACGCCGCAGACCTTCGGCGAACAGTTCGGCCTATCGGATGCTGATTTGGCCATCGTCAAGGACTGGCTCACATCCAAGGGCTTCACCGTGGACGATGTCGCGCCCAGCCGCAACCGCATCGTCTTCTCCGGCACTGCGTCCGCCGTCGAGAGCGCCTTCAGTACCACCCTGCAGCGCTTCCATCGCTCTAATCAGGACTACTTTGAAAACAGCACCGCCATCACCCTGCCGCAATCCCTGGCGGGCGTAGTCAGCGGCATCACCGGCATCAGCAGTTATCACATCCAGCCCATCCAGAAGTCCCCTCTCGTCACTCCGAAATACACGGCCGGCTCCGGTTCGCACTATCTGGTGCCGTGGGACTTCCGGCAGATTTTCGGCATGAACACCCTGATATCCCAGGGATATGACGGCACCGGAATCAAGATTGGCGTAATTGGCCAATCCACCGTTACCTCGGCCCAGCTTACGTATTTCCAGCAACTCACCGGGCAAACACAGAAACTCCCCACCATGGTGCTGGTACCAAACACCGGTACCGCAGGCCAGTTGTCTGCCACCGATGAGCAGGAAAGCGAATTGGATCTCGAGTACGCCAGCGGCTCTGCTCCCGGAGCGCAGGTGCTCTTTATCTACACAGGCATCGGTACAAACGCTAATCCGAACAACGGTGTCTTTGACGCCATGATTTACGCCATCAATCAGAATCTGGCTCCCATTCTCACGTTGAGCTATGGCGCTTGCGAGAGTGACGCCACCTCATACGCAAACACGGTGCTGGAGCCTGTTCTGGCGCAGGCAAGCAGTCAAGGCCAGACCATTCTCGTTTCCTCGGGCGACTGGGGAGCCACGGCCTGCGAAACACCTGACAACAATGGCAACGTTACGGTCGCACAGGGTGGCTTGTCCGTCTCCTATCCGGCATCATCGCCCAATGTAACGGCGGTCGGAGGCACCACGCTAACCGGCACCACCTCTACCTATTGGAGTTCCTCGAACAACAGCTACGGTGGTTCCGCGGTTGGGTACATTCCGGAAACTGCATGGAATGATTCCACTGCGAGCGCGCTTTCTGCCAGCGGCGGCGGTGCCAGCGCACTCTTTGGCAAACCTTCCTGGCAAACCGGAACAGGGGTTCTCGCGGATGGCCATCGTGACCTTCCTGACGTAGCCTTTCCCTCTTCCCCGCAGACCAACGGATATCTCGTCTGCGTCGTCGGAACGTATCAATGCACAAATGGCACCACCTTCGGAGGCTCTTCCGGCACATACGTCTTCGGAGGCACATCGGCTGCTGCGCCAAACTTTGCGGCGATGCTCGCCATCGTGGAACAAGCCAACGGCGGCACAGCGCTGGGTAACATCAACTCCAGGCTCTACACATTTGCTGCGGGCAGCAGCGCCAGCAGCATCTTCCACGACATCACCTCGGGTAACAACATCGTCACCTGCAAAGGCGGCACCACCGGCTGCTCGTCCACGAATGCGGCCACCAATGGCACCATGGGGTACAGCGCCGGTACTGGCTTCGACATGGTCACTGGCCTCGGCTCAATCGACGCCACCGGCCTGAGCGCGGGAATCAAGTCCTCCACCAGCACTGGCGGAAAACTGACGCCAAACGTAAGCCTGAGCGCTAGCAATACCACGCCCGCCGGTGGCACCACGGATCTGCTGACTGTAGCCGTCAGCGGCACCGGTTCCACACCCACTGGTACCGCAGCTCTCTCCATTGACGGCACCACGGTCACAACTCTCACGCTCGCTTCCGGTGGTGGAACTTACACATACACCGTCCCCGCTTGCACAAGCACAACGACCACCACCTGCACGCATACTGTGATCGCTTCGTATTCCGGTGATTCGGCATACAACGCCGGTACGGCTACCATCACTCTGACCGTCGCCAGCACGGCTACGTTGACCAGCATTGCCCTCACTCCGGCGACACCCACGCTTACCGTTACCAGCGGCAGCACAGGCACAGACGCCATCACCATCGCCAGCACGGGCTTTGCTGGAACGGTTTCCTTCAAGGCCAGCACCACAGCCAATCTGACCATCGGTTGCTACAACCTGCCGTCGGTCACGGTCGCATCGGGCGCATCCGTCCAGTCCACCCTTACGGTGTACACGTCCACGGCAAACTGCACCTCCGCAAGCGCAACATCGCTCAATACAAAGCTTGCGTCCTCGCAGCCAACACACAATCCTTGGCAACGCGGTGGTATGGCTGTCTTTGCCGCTGGCCTTATGGGAGCATTCTTCCTGCGGAAACGCATTCGTCCGGCAGCACTGCTTCTCGTACTGCTCTCCGCAGGCGTCTTTAGCCTCTCTGGTTGTGGCGGCAGTAGTTCCAGCAGCAGCACCTCCACAAGCGGCACCACCACGGCGGCGGGTAGCTATCCCCTTACCATCACCGCCACCGGCGTTCCCTCCAGCGGAGCTGCCAGCATCACGGCAACCACCACGGTCACTCTCGTAGTCCAGTAACAAGACGCAACAGAAGACCCCAGGCCCTGTTCCATACAGGGTCTGGGGTATGTTGTGTCTCGGCTGTGTTGCAATGGAGTTATGCGTGAAGGTACCCCCTCGCGCACGGCATGGCGTGTGGCGCTGCGTCGTGCCGCACACCAGATCTTCGATCAACCCATCGTGTTTGACGACCCGCTGGCACTCCGTATCCTCGGCCTGACCACCAGCAACCACGACGCAGAGGGCCTCCGCGCGCCCAACCGTCCCCACTCCATCAGCCTGCGAGCCTTTCTGGTAGCGCGCAGCCGTTTCGCGGAAGACACCCTAACCGCCGCTGTCTATGAAGGCGCACGGCAATACGTCCTGCTCGGCGCGGGCCTTGACACCTTTGGCTATCGCAACCCCTTTCCTCAGGTGCAGGTCTTCGAAGTCGACCACCCTGACACGCAGGCGTGGAAGCTCTGCCTGCTGGAAGACCACGACATCAGCACACCCCAGCAGACGCACCATGTCGCCGTCGACTTCCACCATGACGACCTGGCTGAACGTCTTCGCAGCACCGGCTTTGACCCATCGCAACCCGCAGTCTTCGCATGGCTCGGCGTTGTGCCCTATCTCACCGACGAAGGCTTCACCGCCACCCTGAACTTTCTTTCAAGCTGTGCCCCCGGTTCCGTCCTCGTCTTCGACTACGGCATGCCCCGGCACGCCCTGCCGCCGCTGGAACGTCTCGCGCTTGACTCCATGTCCGCACGCGTCGCCGCCGCCGGCGAACCCTTCCGCCTCTTCTTCATGCCCGACGAGATCCACCACCGCCTGCATCAATCCGGCTGGCAAGTCCTGCACGACCTCGATCGCAACGCCATCAACACGCGTTACTTCACCGGCAGCAACCTGCACGTGCTGGGCAGCGGAGGCCATCTTCTCGCGGCAAGGCTGCAACCGCGACAGTAAGACCTACACCTGCATCCCATAGAGTGCAATGCGAAATTGGACCGAAGACAACGGCATCTTCACCCTGCGGATGACAGAGACCATCCCCGCTCCCATCGACCGCTGTTTTCGGCTCACCTGTTCCATTGCGCTTGTGCAGGAAGAGTTAGGCATGAAGCCCGTGCACGGACGCACCAGCGGCCTGGTGCAGCCCGGCGACACAGTCCGATGGGAGGGCTGGCAGCTTGGCATGCGCCACTTCCACGTCTCTCGCATCAGCGGCTACGTCCACCCCACGTTTCTGCAGGACAGCATGCTCGGTGGCCGCTTCCGCACCTTCCAGCACGACCATCATCTGAAAGAACTGCCCAACGGAGTCACTGAACTCCACGACGAACTGCACTTCAGCCTGCCGTATGGGCAGGCGGGAAGACTCGTCGCCCGATACATCATGGTTCCTCACATCCTCCGCCTCATGCGCAGTCGCTTCCATCGCATCCGCCGCATTGCCACAACCGAGGCATGGAAAAACTATCTCGCCGAAGATGGCAATAGCATCTGACCTAAGCAAAGGACGGAACCCAGCCATGAACGCAGTGCGCCTCTACGAGTACGGTCCGGCAAAGAACCTGCACTATGAAACCGACGTCCCCGACCCGCAGATGGCGGACGACGAGGTACTCATCGCCACTGCCGCCACCAGCATCAATCCCGTCGACTGGAAGATGCGTTCTGGCGCAGCAGCAGCGCGCTTTCCGCTCACCTTCCCGGCCATCCTCGGCCGCGACGTCAGCGGCGTGGTGCGAGCCATCGGGAAAGACGTGCAAGGCATCAACGTCGGCGACCGCGTCATGGCCTTCAGCCCCAACTCCGGCACGTACGCCTCTCTCGTCGCCATCAAGGCCGTTAACGTCACCCACATACCGGACGGCCTCGATCCCATCGAAGCCGCAGCCTTGCCCCTCGTCGTCCTCACCGGCGATCAGCTCGTCCGCGAAGCCTGTGCCTTGCAGCCCGACCAATCTGTGCTGGTGACAGGCGCACTCGGCAGCGTGGGCCGCGCCGCCGTACATAGCGCCCTCACGCTCGGCGCCAAGGTCATCGCTGGCGTCCGCGCATCGCAGGTAGAGGAAGCAAAGGAACTCGGCACAAACGGCATCCTCGCCATGGACGACGAAGCCGCCATCAAGAACATGGGCACCGTCGATGCCATCGCCGACACCACCGGAGCCCACGCAACCACACCGCTGCTCATCCACGTCCGCGAAGGAGGCGTCTGCGGCACCGTGGTCACGCCTCCGCCAGATGTGTCGCTGCATCCCGGCGTCCGCCTCGCTCGCATCATGGCGCACCCTGACCCCAAGCGTGTCCTCGCCTACGCGGAAGACTACCGCGACGGCAAATTCAAACTTCCCATCGTCCGTCGCTACGCGTTGCATGAAGCAGCCGAGGCACAAACCTTTGCTGAAAAGGGCGGCGCTGGCGGCAAGATTCTATTGCTCGCGCTGTAGTCGCACGTTGGGTGAAAACGGCGCACAATCAACTGTGTGCTGGTGCTTGCCTCCATCGTCGTCGCTGCCTGGGTCTATCTTGCTGTGGCGCATGGACGTTTTTGGCAGTCTGGGCCAGAGCTTCCGCATCATGTGACCCCATTGCGTATGGCGCGCGTTGCGGTAGTCATTCCCGCGCGCGACGAGGCAGAGCACATCGAACACACACTCTGCGCGTTGCTGCAGCAGGACTACCGATGGCCTTTCCGCGTAATCCTGGTCGATGACAACAGCACCGATGGCACCGGCGACATTGCTCGCGACCTTGCCGCAGAAGACCCGCGCCTCACCGTAGTCCAGGGCCAGCCTCTGCCCGCAGGCTGGACAGGCAAAATGTGGGCCGTATCGCAGGGCCTGGAATATGCCCCTGAAGCGGACTACGTGCTGCTGACAGATGCAGACATCGTGCACGCATCAAGCCATGTGGCGCAGTTGGTAGCCGCGGCGCAGGCAGGTAATTACGACCTTGTCTCAGAGATGGTGCGCCTCCGCTGCAAGACGCTGCCAGAACGTTTCGCCATTCCCGCATTCGTCTTCTTCTTTGCCATGCTCTATCCCTTTGCGCGTGTGGCAGACAAACGCAGCAAAGTAGCTGCAGCCGCCGGCGGCACCATGCTCCTATCGCAGGCCGCGCTGCAAAGGATCGATGGCGTCTCGCGCATCCGCGCAGAGCTCATTGACGACTGTGCACTGGCGCGCGAAGTGAAACGTGGCGGCTACGCAACATGGCTCGGCCACGCCACGCGCGCCACAAGCCTGCGCAAGTACCCACACTTCGCAGACATATGGCAGATGATCGCGCGCACAGCCTATGTGCAGTTGCAGTATTCGCCTCTGCTGCTGCTCGGAACAGTCGCAGGCATGCTGCTGCTTTACGCCGTACCCCTCGCACTCGCGTTGCATACACGCGGCATAACCATGTGGTGTGGCGCGGCAACATGGGTACTCATGGCTGCGCTTTTCCAGCCCATCCTGCGGCGCTATCAGCAGCCGCCTTTGTGGGGCATGGCGTTGCCACTCATCGCCATGTTCTACATGGCGGCAACCATAGGCTCCGCCATCCGCTTCTATCGCGGCAAAGGCGGCCAATGGAAGAACCGCACCTACCCCGCCACCTAGCAGGATTGCTTCAGACTGCTGTGGTCTTAAGGTAGGCTGACGGCGGCAGGTTATCTGGCTCACGCCATTTGGTCAGAAGCTGCGGTAGAACCCACGCAGTCAATCCGCCGCAAAGCAGTACGGATGCCCACGTTCCCGGCGGCATGTGAAGAATGCCATGAAGCTGCAGGTATCTGAGAAGCAGGCAAAGGCACACAAACAGTGGCGCGGCCCATAGCAGAATCTTTCGAGCCTCATGCTTTGCCCGCAAATAAATGTCTGCACGCGCCTGTATGTCTTCTTCGTTTCTGAGAGTCAGGATGTAGACCCCAACCTGGTAACGACTCATGACATCGTTTTGCTGCTCTTCGCTTAGTTCCAGAAAAGTCTTGCCGTAGTGCAGAAACGCGCGATCGTCCAGCGAAGTGACGTACACTTTCCGCTCTCCCGGCGTGCGCTTTGACAGCAGTGCTCCCGACGTCGCAAGAACATAACCGAGTATCAGCGTCGGCTGAATCGCGCCCCACTTCCAGTCGCCACACACAAAAGGAGCAGCGATCCAGGCAACACACACCACAGCAAACCAAAGCACATCCCAGCGATTTTGCCGTTGTGTCCTCGCACGGAAAGAATTTCGGAAAATGCGACTCGTCGCCATCTCAAGAACTCTCTAATCTCGCTGAGTCAGACTATTCATCCTTTCTGTGAACTTCAGCAAGCGAAATCTTGGTACAAAGCAAAAGCCCGGCGCGAGGCCGGGCTTCTTTAGCGTTATCACTTAGCAAGAACCACGTCGCGAAAGCGACGTCGAAACGGCATGAGTAGTTAAGCCAAAGTTTCCATCAGCTTGTTGATGGTGGAACTCAGCGCCTTGTCCGTTCTGCGCTGCTCATCAATCTTCGCAATCGAGTGCATCACCGTCGTGTGGTGCTTACCACCAAACTGGCGTCCGATCTCAGGCAGTGAAGCTTCCGTCATCTGCTTCGCCAGGTACATTGCAATCTGCCGCGGCACCACAATCTGGCGCGAGTTGTTCTTCTGCTTCAACTCGCTGATCTTCATGCCAAACTGTTCCGCCGTGGCCTTCTGAATGGCTTCAATCGTGATCTTGCGTGTCTGCGTATCAATGAACTGCTTCAGGCACTGCTGCGCCGTCGCCAGCGTAATCTCCACGCCATGCAGTGACGACCACGCAATCAAACGAATCAGCGCACCCTCAAGCTCACGTACGTTCGTGCGCACATTGCTTGCAACAAACATCGCAACATCGGTGGGCAGCGTAACGCGTTCGCTCTCTGCCTTCTTCTGCAGAATCGCCACCTTCGTCTCCAGATCCGGCGGCTGAATGTCGACGATCAATCCCCACTCAAAACGCGAACGCAGACGATCATCCAACTCCGCCAATTCCTTCGGCGGACGATCACTCGTGATCACAATCTGCTTCATGCTCTCGTGCAGCGCATTAAACGTATGGAAGAACTCTTCCTGCGTACGTTCCTTGCCGCTGATGAACTGAATATCGTCGATCAGCAAGACATCCACCGTGCGATAACGATCGCGGAAGCCCGTCATCTTGTCATAACGCACGCTGTTGATCATCTCGTTGGTGAACTTCTCACCCGAGACATACATAATGCTGGCGTGCGGATTGCGGCGCTTCACCTCATGCCCAATGGCATGCATCAGGTGCGTCTTGCCCATACCCACGCCGCCATACAGGAACAGCGGGTTGTAGGCCTTTGACGGACGCTCTGCAACGGCCTGTGCGGCAGCATGGGCAAACTGGTTGCCGCTGCCAATCACGAAGTTCTCAAACAGGTAGCGCTGGTTCAGTTGCGCTGCTGTATTCCAGTCAAAGCGAGCCTGCTCTGCACTGGGAGCCTGCGGAGAGGCACCACGTCCCGGCGCCAGCGACGACGCATTCTGCGGCGCATTCGGCGAGTGCGAAGGCAGCGGCGCAAAGCCGCCATCCTCACGCGTCTTCGGAGTCGTGGGGTCGTCCTCTACGGTCACAAAGCGGACGTCGTCCACTTCCAGCGTCAGGTTCTCAATCGCTTCCTGGATTAAGTCCGCATAGCGGTCGCCAATGTGCTGAAACTGTTGCGATGGGATGCGAACGTAAAGCGTACGGCCGTTTGCATGCGAGAAGCGCGTGGGCTTCAACCATGTATGAAACGACTGCCGATTCACCTTCATCTCAAGCGCGCCTAGGATACGTGTCCAGGCGTTCTGCGGAGTGGTTACGGGCGATGCCGTGGGTCCAAATGACATCCGGTTCTTTCCTTGCCTTGCCGGACCAGCGTCCGGCGCGTTCACTGTCAAACCTTGGCTGCATCGCCTTGGGGGAAGTGCAGCCGCGAGCGAAATTTTGAAACAACAACATCATCTCCGCTCTGCACTGCCGGCGGATGCGCATGTCTGTCTCTGTTGTGAAAACCGTCGATAGAGCCTTGACAACTATCGATCAGTGATGTGATGCAAATTCAAATCAAGCTGGGCACGAAGCCGTCTCTGCTTGAGGAACGAACCTGATGGTAGCACGATGAGAACCTCTCTCTGGAAGCCCCATGACGCAAAAATTTCACGAAAAATACACTTGCACCAAAGCTGGTGAAAGGTGCCAGAACGGTAAGAAATACGTACATCAAAAGGTACGATTTCCCTTGCCACAGATTGCGTCAGGGTGTACCTCTGCGCACCTGTAACAACATGCAATCGCTGCTGCAAAAGTGTTATGGCGCATCGCTCTGTGCGATGTTCGTTCCATCTTGCGCGTCCATCCAATCCTGCAATATCACCATGGCTGCCACACGATCCAGCAAACCCTTGCGCTCCGCCCCGCGAGGATAGCCACGCGCATCCAGCCACGCATCTGCTTCTGCGGAACTTAGTCGCTCATCCTGCAGATGAACAGGCATGGCAAAGTGTTCCTGCAACACAGCCGCATACGCTTCACACTTCAACGTCTGCGCACTCGCAGTGCCATCCATGTTGCGCGGATGCCCCACCACCATCGCAGTAACGTTGTGTTTGCGCACCAGCCGAGCAATGTTGCGCAACTCTTCCTTCTGCGTCGAGCGCCCCATCGTAATCAAAGGCTGCGCCATCCCCAGCGCATCGGTTACAGCAATGCCAACACGCCGCTCCCCCACATCAAACCCAAGAATGCGCGCCACATCGCTCATACATTCAGCATAGAAGGGTTCATCGCGTTTGAACGAAGACCTCGGCGCGAAAGCCCGTCATTCTGAGCGCAGCGAAGAATCCCAACACGCTTCACGCATCAATACCGCCAAAGGCCTTCAGCCAAAGAACCAAACCCGCTTCGCAAAGCGAAGCTCACACGAACAAAGTTCGCCCAAGGCAAAGCTTCATACGGCGAAGCATCGCAGCGAAGCTCATACGGCCAATGGCCGTCATCCTGAGCGAAGTGGAAGGACCTGCATTCCTCTCGCGTCGCTCCAACACAAAAGGAAATCAAAGAAATCAATTCGCCTCAGGCTGCTCAATCTTATCCACCACCACAGTAGGCACAGGCGTCTTATCTGCGGTCAACTTCAACCCAAGCTGCTCCTTCAAAGCTTCAAAGATGGCCGGCGGAGCATCTCCCGCACCGTTATCTGTCACTGCATTGGCACGGTCCTCCGGCGTCCACTTCATTTCCATGTCGTACTTGCCGGTGAGTCCGGTGTTATCGATGACGGTGCGCTCCACCTGGTAAGAGATGCTATCGGCCAGTGACTGCATCGACATCTCTTTCGCAGAGAGCGTGCCCGGCCCCATGCGCCATCCGCCATGCGGCTTCGGCTTTTCATCTTCCGGTGTCGGCGGAGGCGCAGCGCTCTCCTTGAACTTTGGGCCACCGGGCAGAACGGTCATCAGGAACACTGGCTGCACCTTGCTTTCCTGGTGCGCCACCAGTCCAAAGCGTTCTTTCAGAATGCCGCCAATCATTGCCGTCTTCTGCTCTCGTGACAGCTTTGCAATCGCCTTCCTGTCCGGATCGCTTATCTTGGCATCGATGTCCCAACGGGAGGACTCCGCCCACGACGGCAGCCCGAAGATCAGCCAGTCCTTCACGTCATACACATTGCTGATCAGCCCCTTAAGCGACAGGTTTTTCGTGTGATATTCCGTATCGCCCCATTGGATACTCATCATGTTCTCGCCAGGCTTATGCGGTTTTACTGAGATCACATCAAACTGTGGCGTCTCACCCGTGTACCCGCCACTGCCGGACTGCAGCGGTGGCAGCGGCATCTGGGCAACACACATCACAGAGCCCATGCCACAAACAGCAAGGGCCAGTACAAACAGGCGAGAACGATTCAAAGAGCGCATGGTTGTTGGTAGGACGTGAACAACGTCACGATGGTATCCGCACAACGCGCCTTATAGGAATGCAGAAACTCAATTCGCATCCGGCATCTGCACATGGTCAATCACAATGGTCGGCACTTCAGCCTTCGTCGGCGTCAGTTTCAAACCAAGCTGCTCTTTCACAGCTTCGAAGATCGGCGGAGGAGCTTCCTGCCCCGATCCGTTATCGCCGCCATTGTTCAGCATCTCAGGCGTCCACGTCAGTTCAATGTCGTAGCCGTTCTCGCTGTGCATACCCGTCTTGTCCACCACCGTACGCTCCACGCGATATGACAGGTTTTCTGCAAACGACCGCAAGGGAGCATGATGCATCACCATGTGGCTGTCAGACGAACTGGAACTTGCACCCGGATTCTTACCCGGTGTTCCATCTTCGTTCTTCGGTGGTGGCGGGCTTTCCTTAAACTTCACGCCCTCCGGTACTGCCGTCATCTCAAACACCGGCTGCACCTTGCTGTCCATGTGCAGTTGCAAACCGAAGCGTTCTTTCAGCAGCGCCTTCACCATGTCATTGCGCTGCTCGCGCGAAAGGTTCTTCATCACCGCCGGATCAGGTTCGCTGACCTTCGCAACAATGTCCCACTTCTGCGACTCCGCCCACGGCGGCAGCCCAAAGATCAACCAAGCCTTCACGTTGTAGTTGCCCGCAATCATCTCCTCCAACGAGATGTTGGTCGCCTGCAGGCTCGTAGGGCTGCGGCTCACATTCGTGTTGGTGTCGCCCGGCTTATGCGGCTTCACCGTCACCACATCAAACACCGGCAAAGGCCCCGTGTACGGCGTCTGGGCCAGACACATCGCAGAGCCCACGCCGATGAGGGCAAAGGCCAGTACAAACAGGCGACAACGATTCAGTGTGAGCATGGTGGTCCGTGGAGGCGCGAACGCCGTCACGATGGTATCCGCATCAAGCGCAGTATCGGAATGCAGAAACTTAATTCGCCTCCGGCATTTGCATGTGGTCCACCACCACCGTAGGTACCTCGGCCTTGCCGGGAGTCATCTTCAAACCAAGCTGCTCACGCACAGCTTCAAAAAATGGTGGAGGAGCATCGGTTCCGCTGCCGTTGTCATTGCCTTTGTCTCGTTGTTCCGGCGTCCAGTGCAAATCAACAATGTAGCCATAGTCGGCCTTCAGCCCCGTCCGATCCACAATGTTGCGCTCCACCTGGTATGACAGCGCATCCGCCAGCTCCAGCATGCTCATGCCCTTGCCCACAATGGAGCCATCATCAATCGTCGTTTGGCTACTCTGTCTCGGTTTTTCTCCATTCTCGGAAACGGTTGGCGCAGGCACTTCTTTCACCTTCGCGCCATCCGGTGCCACCCGCATCTCAAACACGGGCTGCACTTTCGTTTCCTGGTGTGCCACCAATCCCACATGATCTCTCAGCAGCGCAAGCACCATGCCACGGCGTTCTTCGCGCGTCAGGTTGCGTAGCTGTTTCATGTCCGGGTCGCTGACCTTGGCTTCAATGTCCCATCGCTGGTCATTGGCCCATGCAGGCAAACCGAATATCAGCCACTGCTTCACGTTGTAGGCTCGGCTGATCAGCATCTTGAAACTGACATTCTGTCCTGAGTAGGTCGACGGCGTATATCGTTCGCTCACGTTATCGTCGCCCGGCTTATGCGGCTTAATGCTCACAATGTCCCACACCGCCGCGGCCTGCGGCTCCTGCGCGTGCGCCACAAACGGCACACCGGCAAGAACAAGGAACGCTGCCAGCAGCAGCGTGCGATACGAACGAAAGCGCATAGTGAAACTCCTGAAAGATTCGAGAACAGGAACACTCACCGCGAAAGAAAATCTTCCGCAGAGCGTGGGTTCTGGTTCATACGCACAAAGTCGCTTCTTCGTTCCTCAGTTTTTGTCATGCAAACCAGATACGCTATTGCCGTGCCAAACCTCACTCGTCGCGATGCCTTGAAGTTCAGCGGAGCTGCCGCTGCCCTGTTGCCCACCACGCTCACCGCCCAACAGCCCAAAGCCCGGCCGCAGCACGCACCCATACCGCAGTGGGAAATCTTCGAACTCACATTGCAAGGCCCTGCCAACGGCAATCCCTTCGTCGACGTCGATCTCTCCGCCGACTTCCATCTCGGCCATCGCATCCTCCGCGTTCCCAGTTTCTACGACGGTGAAGGCACATACAAAGTTCGCTTCATGCCCGACACGCAAGGCGAATGGACTTACGCCACCGTCAGCAACAACGCATCGCTCGCAGGCAAGACCGGCAGCTTCACCGTGACGAAGCCATTGCCAAACGCCCACGGCCCCGTCATCGTTCACAACCAGCAGCATTTCTCTTATGCAGACGGCACACCGTACTTCCCCTTCGGCACCACAAGCTACGCCTGGATCCATCAAAGCGAAGCACTGCAACAACAAACGCTAGCGACGTTGAAGTCCGCACCCTTCAACAAAATCCGTATGTGCATCTTCCCCAAGCACTACGAGTACAACCACAACGAGCCACCGTTCTATCCCTTCCCGCGCAACGGCAACACCAACGAATACACGCGCTTCGATCCACACTTCTTCGCGCATCTTGAACAGCGCATCCTCGATCTGCAAAAGCTCAACATCGAAGCGGACCTCATCCTCTTCCATCCCTACGACCGCTGGGGCTATCAGTCCATGTCGCCAGAGACTGACGCGTTCTATCTGCGTTATGTCGTCGCACGCCTCGGTGCTTATCGCAATGTTTGGTGGTCACTCGCCAACGAGTGGGACCTGATGAAGCACAAAACACTCGCTGACTTCGATCGCCTCTTCCACGTCCTCGAAGCCGCAGACGCGCATCACCACCTGCGCAGCATCCATTACTCCATCACGCAGTATGACTACGCGCATCCGTGGGTAACACACGCCAGCCTGCAGACCGACGAGTTCGACAAAGCACCGCAGTGGCTCGCCGCATGGAAGAAGCCCGTTCTCTTCGACGAATGCAAGTACGAGGGCAATCTCAACAAGCGCTGGGGCAACATCAGCGCCGCAGAAATGGTGCGCCGCTTCTGGCTCGGTGTCATCAACGGCTGCTACGTCACGCACGGCGAAACTTACCTGCCTGACACAGAAGAAGCCTTCAACGAAGACACCACACCCACACTATGGTGGTCGCACGGCGGCACGCTGCACGGTGAAAGCTCCGCAGCCATCGCACAACTGCGCAAACTCGTAGAAGACTCTGCGCTCACACCCAACGCACGCATGGGCTTCTTCGCACAGGACAAGCCGTACTATCTCAACGCAACGGTCTACGGTGGCGCAGACGGCAAGCAGGCGCAAACCATTCTCTACTTCATGGATGAACATCAACCCGTCTGGTACGAGTTTCCGTTACCCGAAGGAACCTTCACCGCAGAACGGATCGACCCACTCACAACCACCGCAACACCAGTCCCCGGCACGCACACAGGAAAGTCAAAAATCCGCATGAAGGTAAAGCCCTATCAGGCCATCCTCTTCCGCCCGTCATCCTGAGCAAAGCGAAGGAACCCGACGAACTTCATCCTGCCAAGACGGCTCGAAGCTTTAAGCCAAAGAACCCAGCCAGCTTTGCGTAAGCGAAGCTCATACGGTCGAAGACTGTCACTCAGCAAAACTCCAACGAATGAAAACCATCCACCAGCGAAGCTCCAACGCGCAAAGCGCGTCATCCTGAACGAAGCGAAGCGGAGCTGAAAGACCCGCATGCTTCTCCCTTACGAGAATGCGGGTGCCCCACGTCTCGCTTTTGAGACGTGGGCTTGAAGAAGAATCAACGACCCCAACGTTCACAAACAGCACAAAGGGCCCGCGCAGCGCGGACCCTTTCATGAAATTAGTTCTCTTTGAGAAACGGTTAGGAAGCTTTCTTAACAATCTCCAGCTTCACCTTCGCCAATCCCTGCTCAATAATGCCCAGCTCTTTCGCTGCGGCAGAAGACAGGTCAATCACGCGATCCGGAGCCAGTGTGCCACGATCGTTAATCTTCACGATTACCGACTTCATGTTTTCCATGTCGGTCACGCGGACAATCGTGCCCAGCGGCAGCGTCTTGTGTGCGGCGGTCAGTTTGGTTTCGTCAAAGGTTTCGCCGCTGGCGGTGGTGCGTCCATTCCAGACATCTCCATACCAGGAGGCCAATCCGCGGAAGGTAGTCGCGCGGAAATTCAGAAGCGGATGACGCTTCTTCGTCAGTTCCACCGGCGGAGCGGCGGGAGGAGCAGGCGCGGGGGCCAAAGGCTCAACACGGGTGCGAGCTTCCACCTGATGCTCCACCACGGTAACCGTGGCGTACGCGGCAGAAACGGCAGCGCCGGTGGCCAGAGCCAGTCCCAGGGCAAGGGAGTGCCGCTTGCGGGCCAACCGCAGTACAGCGCGGCTGCGGAACAGGGTGCGAGAGAGTGACAGAAATCCGCGAGTAACTTTCGCGGGGTGAACCGGGAGAATGTTTTCCGAACCGATTTCGGTTGCGTGGATCAATGAACTGCCTGCTAGGCCAGGAGCAATGGGGCGGAGAAAAATCAACGAGCGCGCGCGTGTTTCTGCTTGTGCTGGTCACAGGGTAGGTTTACCGGCTTCCTGCTGTCGCAAATTGCGACAGTCAAAAACGCACGACAATGTCCCTGAGCTCCGCTGTCTTCCTGTCTTCTTTCTTTGGGATTTGGCGATCTTTCCGTCGCCTTGGCGCAACCCGAAGGTTGCTGCGCGACTGGTGCGGCACTGTGTGCCTGCGCCTCGCGCGGATTGGGCAGCAGGTGGACTGGTAAGCCCGAAACCTGTCAGCACTGTGGTTTTGGGGATCGGCAGAACCCTCAAACCTGTGTCAGCCTACCAACTTCGGCCGCAAAATACCAGTGTTTTGGCGCATTCTTTCATGTTCCACACGTAGAATCAGTTACTTACAGATAGCCCAAAGCACACAAAAGGTTGCATCGGGTATCCTCAGAAACTGAGGAACCGACCCATGGAACTGCCCATCCCCGGCGCTGCCCGCCGTACTGAAGACATCGCGCTCGACCTGCTGAAGTTCATCGCTTCCACCACCAACGTGGTCAAGTCCACCGGCGGCGGCACACCCGGATTCGCCGGCACCTCCACTCCCAAGTCTGACGATCAGGTCACCGCTCTGCTTGAGCTCTACAACCGTTGCCGCCAGGCCGTCGAAGCGAAGTAACACCATGAGCCATACCGCTCATTCCGGCGCCACGGCCATAGCAGTCATCGGCGCCGCGCCTTCGGTCGCAACCATCTCCGCGTCTATCGCGCGCTGGAACAGGCCGGTGCAGGCATCCGCCTCGCCGCCTGCGCTGACCCCAGCGAATCCGCGCGTGCGGCCGTCGC